>DLQN01000084.1:0-15004 GCA_002477595.1 Roseivirga sp. UBA7431 | reverse complement strand
AGCAGGTAGAACTATGCCACCTGCTAGTTCACCTGCGTTGTCTGATACGGAAATTGCCACCATCCTTGCATGGGTGGATGGAGGTGCTCAGAATAACTAGCATCACTCTTTTTGGAATCTTGGATAAAAGTTGATTACTTTTATGGTATGAATCCTTTCACCAAGATTCCAAAATTCTTTAAGAACTACTATTTCCTGTTCGGGACATTCTTTATTGTATGGATGCTCTTTGTTGACTCCAACGATTTCACTTCTCAAATAAAAATGACGCAAAAGTTAAAGGGGCTTGAAGCTCAAAAGGACTTTTACATTCAGAAAAAAGTACAAGTCTTAAAGGACAAAGAAGAGCTCAGTACAAATACGGAATTGTTAGAGAAGTTCGCCAGAGAGAATTATCTAATGAAGAAGCCGTCTGAAGATTTGTACATAATAGTCACCGAAGACTAAAAAAATCAAGATATATAGTCCTCTTCCGAGGACTTTTTCGTTTACAGAGCATATGAAAAAGCTTTTACTCACCCTGACGCTATTTATTGGACTTGTATCAGTCTCAAATGCACAAGTTTATTTCGAAGAGGAGTCAGATTCTACCAGCTTTAGAGATCGTCTATATTTTGGCGGTAACTTCTCATTCAACCTAGGTACACGGTTCACTTTTATAGATGTATCTCCACTAGTGGGTTATATGGTCAATGATGATTTTTCTGTGGGCTTGGGCACGACCTATCTTTATTTATCTAGGGAATTTCTGGCAATTCCTTCCGGTAATCGATTTACAATCAAGAACAGTGTTTATGGAGGCCGAACGTTTTTAAGACATTCGATTTTCGACAGTTTCTTTGCTCATGCAGAATTTGAATCGCTTAATACAGAATTACCCACATTCGATGGTGCAGGAGGTACTACTCGTGAGTGGGTGCCAGGCTTATTGATTGGTGGTGGTACTTTTCAACCTATTTTTGGACGGGGTGGAGTCAATGTCACTGTTTTGCTAAATCTATTGCACGATGAATTTAGGTCGCCTTACAATAGCGCGATCGTTTTTCGAGGGGGGATTACTTTTTAAGCGTTACATCAAAGCGTTTAGCCAAACTCAATAGGTCATTCTCTACCGCATCTAATAACGGAATACCGTTGGTAGTGCGTTCCTTTTCCATTGCCCTTTCCGGATCACCTGGGATTAATACGGGTTGTTCAATATTTACAGGCTCAGAGTTTCTAAATCGCCTGATCCATTTGTCCATGTGTCCTTTGAATTCATCTGCAGGTCTGAAGGCATCAACACGCATCGCACCAAAGAAATGCCCAAGTCCGTCTCCAACAGGATCACTTACTGGATCCATAAAGCTTACGAACGGAGGTGCCCACGGCCCATAATTAGCGCCTGAGAGTACCGCTGAGAAGATATCTACCATCGAGCCGAGTATATACCCTTTATGGCTACCATTGCTTCTATCACCGCCTAATGGCCTAAGCGCACCGCCTTCTTTAACGCCATAGGCATTTGTGGTTACATTTCCCTCGGCATCTTGAATCCAGCCTTCAGGAGCTTCTTCTCCCTTTCTTTGAAGTATTTCTAGTTTTCCATTGGCAGCAGTAGTGCTTGCAAAATCACCAACATATGGTGGTTCTTCATTAGCAGGTATAGCAACAGCGATTGGGTTTGTACCCAATAACCTTTCCTTAGAAAAGGTTGGCGCTACCAATGGGCTGGCATTAGTCATAGATATTCCAATCATATCATGTGCTAGCGCTTTCATGGCATGATAGCCAGCAATTCCATAATGATTTGAGTTCTTTACGGCCACCCAGCCGGTACCGGCTTGATTGGCCTTATCAATGGCGACTTGCATGGCAAAAGGTGCTACGACCAAACCTAAACCAGCATCACCATCGACCACTGCGGTGCTCGGTGATTCATGAACAATTCTGATGTTGGGACTGGTATTGATTCTACCTTTCTCCCATAGCCTCACATATCCACTCAATCTTGCCACTCCATGAGAATCGACACCTCTTAGGTCAGCGGAAAGTAACGTGTCTGATGCCGTTAATGCATCGGCATCTGAACAGCCCATCTTGATGAAGACTGATTTAGCAAATTCGTAAAGAGATTGATGGGTATAAATAGCCATAGGACTGTTTGCTGAGAGGGTTAGGTGAGTGACTTGGTTGAAAAGAGAAGGCCTTCTTTTAAGGCATAGGTACAGGCTGTGATGTTCTTAATGTCTAAGTACTCTAAAACAAATGAGATTAAACAACTAGCCACAACAATCATATCAACGCGCATGCTGACCATGCCTTTGATTTCTAACCTTTCGGACTTGTCTTTTATAAGCAATTCGCGATGTATGTCGTGATAATCTTTGATGGGTAACTTAAAAATAGTGCTTTCTGGTTTCCGTTCTTTGCGCACTCTGTTTAGGTAAATTTCGGATAACGTATCAAAAGTGCCAGAGCAACCAATTAGCCCTGTAGGTTTAAAAGTGACTAGCGCATCCTTAAGTTCCTGAAGTTCTTCTGAAAGCCAGGCAAACATATGATCTATACTTTCTGTAGGCATGGGGTCACTTTTATGAAATTTATCTAATAAGCGCTGAGCACCAATTTCAAAACTTCTTTTCCAGTGAATCGCTTCTTTATTGCCAATGATGAACTCCACACTACCACCACCGATATCCATCACCAATTGATTTTCATTAGACAGTGTCGTAGCGGCTTTCACACCTTCAAAAATGAGTTCTGCTTCAAGATCACCTGAAATGATGTTGATGTGAATGCCGGTTTTTTCAGCGATTTCATCGATTAAGTCTTTTCCGTTCTTGGCGTTTCGGATAGCGCTCGTAGCAACACCGCTGACATCAGTAACTTGAAATTGATCAATGATAGTTTTAAATATCTGAAGTGTATGAATGGCCCGTTTGACGGCATCTTTGGCAATTTTCCCTTTGCTGATTCCGTTTTGGCCGATTTTAACAGCAATTTTCTCTTTATAAAGCGTGTTTATATTTCCATTGTGGATTTCCACGATGAACAGATGAAATGTATTCGTTCCTAGATCAATAACCGCTTTGCGCATTCTAAATAACCCTTTTATTAAGGTTGGTCGAATATAAGGCATATTGCCAAATAATGAATTGTCCAATTATGGAATTACCATCGCCTAAAATTCTTTTTTGAGTCTATCTATATATCTTTGACCACATAATTAAATACCTATGGCTGATCAGAATAACGAGCACTCCAAAACTCATCTTTTGACCAAAGAAGAGAAGTATGCATTACTAGCGGCTAAGAACGAAGAAGCGTTATTAGGAGGTGGTAAGAAGCGAATTGAGGCACAACATAAGAGAGGTAAGCTTACGGCCCGAGAACGTATAACCTTACTCATAGACGAGGGTACTTTTGAAGAGATTGGAAAGTTTGTAGAGCATAGGGCTACTGATTTTGGACTTGATAAAGAGGTATACCTAGGCGATGGAGTAGTAACGGGTTACGGAACTGTTAATGATCGATTGGTTTACGTTTATTCTCAAGACTTCACTGTTTTTGGGGGATCACTTTCAGAAACCCACGCAGAAAAAATTTGTAAACTGATGGATCTCGCCATGAAGAATGGTGCCCCACTCATTGGTTTGAATGATTCGGGTGGAGCAAGGATTCAAGAAGGTGTAGTTTCACTTGGTGGCTATGCTGATATCTTTTATCGGAACACCAGAGCCTCCGGGGTAATACCTCAAATTTCAGCAATCATGGGCCCTTGTGCAGGTGGCGCTGTTTATTCTCCAGCCATTACCGATTTCATCTTTATGGTGGAAAACACGTCTTACATGTTCGTCACTGGTCCAAACGTGGTTAAGACAGTAACTCAAGAAGATGTTACGGCAGAAGAACTTGGAGGCGCTAGCACGCATAGCACTAAGAGTGGTGTAACTCATTTCTCTAGTGCGAATGAAGTGCAATGTTTAAACGACATCAAAAGATTAATCTCTTACATACCTCAAAACTGCGAGGAAGACGCACCGGTTTATAAATACAATGCTGATAATGAAATTAGAACTAAGCTGAACGACATACTTCCTGATAACCCAAATCAGCCATATGATATGAAAGAGGTAATCGATCATTTGATAGATGAAGATTCCTTTTTCGAAGTACATAAGAATTTTGCTGAGAACATTATTGTCGGATTTGCGAAACTCGGTGGACGATCCATCGGTATTGTAGGTAACCAGCCAGCATCTTTAGCTGGCGTATTGGATATTGACGCGAGTGTGAAGGGGGCAAGGTTTGTACGTTTTTGTGATGCGTTTAATATTCCACTATTGGTACTGGAAGATGTCCCGGGCTTCTTACCAGGAACTGATCAAGAGTGGAGAGGAATTATCACCAATGGTGCTAAGTTGCTTTATGCTTTTGCTGAGGCTACCGTACCGAGAATTACCGTCATTACGAGAAAGGCATATGGTGGTGCATATGATGTGATGAATTCAAAACACATTGGCGCAGATATGAATTACGCTTGGCCAATGGCCGAAATCGCTGTGATGGGAGCCAAAGGTGCTGCAGAGATCATCTTCAAGAGAGAGATTGCCGCTGCCGATGATCCGGTGGCTAAGCTTCAGGAAAAGGTAGATGAATACACCGCTACATTTGCGAACCCGTATCGGGCAGCAAGAAGGGGATATGTTGATGAAGTGATTACCCCTGATACAACAAGATTGAAACTGATAAGAGCGTTCGGCATGCTTGAAAATAAGGTAGACACCTTACCTAAAAAGAAACACGGAAACATACCATTGTAAGATGAATAAGACAAGCGAAGACTTTCTAGTAAAATATTTGAATAACGCCTCTCCAACAGGGTTTGAAAGCTCAGGACAGCAGATTTGGTTAGATTATGTCAAGCCATTTACTGAATCACATTTTACTGATAAATATGGTACTGCAGTAGGTGTAATCAATCCAGATGCACCTTTTAAAGTGGTGATCGAAGCGCATGCTGATGAGATCAGTTGGTTTGTCAATTACATTGATGAAGATGGCTATATCTATGTGGTACGAAACGGTGGTTCTGATCATCAAATTGCACCGTCAAAGCGAGTGAACCTCCATACAGATAAAGGAGTAGTCAAAGGAGTTTTCGGTTGGCCTGCTATTCATGTAAGAGACAAGGCCAATGAAAAGGCGCCTACACTTAAAAATATCTTTATTGACGTAGGAGCTTCTTCTAAAGATGAAGTCTTAGAGATGGGTATTCACGTGGGTACGGTGATAACTTTTGAAGACGAGTTGTTCAAGCTGAACAATAAGTATTGGTGCGGGCGAGCATTGGACAACCGTATTGGTGGTTTTATGATTGCTGAAGTAGCAAGACGATTAAAGGAAAATAACGTCAAGTTGCCTTTCGGACTTTATGTTGTGAATGCTGTTCAGGAAGAAATTGGTTTGCGAGGTGCCGAAATGATTGCAGCTCGAATCAAGCCAGATGTTGCCATTATAACAGACGTATGCCATGACACGCATTCGCCTATGTATGACAAGAAGCTCGATGGCGATCAGAAAGCAGGTTTGGGACCAGTGCTTACAGTTGGGCCAGCCGTACATAACAACCTTTTGAAGATGTTGATGGATGTTGCTGACGCAAAGAAGATTAGCTTCCAGCGTTCTGCTTCTTCTAGATCTACAGGGACCGATACGGATGCATTTGCTTATTCAAATGAAGGAGTGCCATCTGCCTTGATTTCACTTCCGTTGAAGTATATGCATACCACCGTTGAAACTGCACATGAGGAAGATATCGAGAAGGTTATCGATTTGATGTATGAGTTTCTGATTCAGCTGCCAAACGATCACGATTTTAGTTATTTAAAGTAGTATGACTCCGGTCGTTGACCAAATGGGGCGTAAGGTAGAAGTACCAAATTCGCCCCAGCGTATCATTTCCTTAGTACCCTCTCAAACAGAATTACTCTATGACCTGGGCTTAGGTGATAGGGTGGTGGGTATTACTAAATTCTGTATTCATCCTAAAAATTGGCGCTCAGAGAAGACAATCGTTGGGGGTACCAAGCAATATCACTTGGAAAAGATCGAAGGCTTGCAGCCAGATCTAATCATCGGTAACAAGGAGGAGAATGATAAGGCTGCCATCGAAGAGCTGATGCTTAAGTACCCAGTTTGGATGAGTGATATAGCTACTTTAGAGGATGCCTTAACGATGATAAGGCATATTGGTCATTTGGTGAATAAAACATCTGAGGCAGGCCTTATTGCTAATAGTATTCAAAATAGCTTTTCAGGAATCCCAATGCCTTCACGTAGGAAGTCTACTCTCTATCTGATCTGGAAAGCGCCATATATGGCTGCGGGTAAAGGAACTTTTATAAATGAGATGATGGATTGTGCGGGCTTTGAAAACTGTATTCAGGAATCACGCTATCCGAATTTGACCCTTAATGAAATCAAAATATTGAACCCAGAATCTATTTTATTATCCTCGGAGCCTTATCCCTTCAAAGAGCAACATCTGGAAGAATTAAAGGAGCTTTTGCCGAATGCTGAAATTCGATTGGTAGATGGTGAGCTATTTAGTTGGTATGGTAGTCGGTTGATAAAGTCAGCAGACTATTTTGAGATAATAAGAAAATAGAAGGGGAGCCTCCAGCAGACCCCCCTATCCCTACGTTACCTAAACACGGCAAATGCATTGCACACTTGCATGTCGTAACACTCCCATATCTGCTTTTTCTTGAATATTAATTCCTTACCTGATTCGGATTTCAGTGAGAATTTGAAAGAATCATCAGTATTGTATTCTGTAGCTACCTTTTTGGCAACGTGATAGAAGTAAGTTTTTTCGTCAGACTTGCCCATTAGTTTTCGTTCACCAGGGGCAAGCTTTGTTAATCCTTTAGTTGACCACTCTCCATCAATCTCTTTGTAGCGTATAGCCACCTTGATGGGAGTCATGGTCTTGTTTTCGAAGAATATATGATACGCCTTCGTATTATCTTCTGTGCTGAAACCTTTACGCTCACCGGACAATGAGTAGTAGCCGGTGAGCTGATCTGGAGACTCGAGGTTAATCGATTCCAGTTGGGCATTAAACGTTGGTACTTTTTTCTCTAGTAGGGAGAAATAAGTAGCCATCGCACTACCCAAAAACAGTACGTATACTGCTATCGGTTTCATCTGTTTAGGTTAAATGTTCCTAAAGATTGAAAACTTATATGGAATATTCAACATATATTCATAAAAATTTATCTACCTCTTAATGTCATAAGCTCCAGGGCATGCAAAAAAAACCTACTGAGGTGCCTCAGTAGCTATAAATTCGCGATAATAAAAAGTGAAATAAAATTAAGGAATGATCAAGAAAGGTTTGATTTATCTGATCCAGATGTAATAACCTTGCTTATTCATGTGAAGTCTGTATTCAATAAAGAGCTCTTAAAACTGAGATGCTCCCTCTTCTTTATAATAACGATTAACTCGCTTGGAGATTAAATACGCGCTTGGTAAGTGTACAATTGGTAGTAGCGACCTTCCTTGGCAATCAACTCATCATGGTTTCCTTGCTCTGCAATCTTACCTTCTTCGATTACCAGAATCTGATCTGCTTGACGTATGGTACTCAAGCGGTGCGCTATAACAAATGTTGTTCTGCCTTTCATCAGTTCAGATAAACTGCGCTGAATAAAGGTTTCACTTTCAGTATCCAAATTGGAAGTGGCTTCATCAAGAATTAATATTTTCGGATTAGCGAGTACGGCTCTCGCAATTGCGATTCGCTGTCTTTGACCACCAGAAAGTTTTACGCCTCGCTCACCTATTAAGGTATTGAGACCATCTTCAAATCTATCCGTGAATTCCTGAACGTAAGCGGTTTCTACGGCTGCCTTGAGCTCTTCCTCAGAAGCATTTGGCCTAGGGAAGAGAATATTGTCGCGGATGGTCCCTTCAAACAAGAAATCATCTTGGAGAACTACCCCAAGGTTTTGTCGATAGCTTTTTAACAGCACAGTGGACAAATCAATACCATCAAGGGTGACTTGCCCTTCTCTTGGGTTTAAGAAAGTAGCGGCTAATCCTGCAATAGTAGACTTCCCAGATCCTGAAGTGCCTACTAAGGCAGTTACACTACCAGAGGGGGCTTCAAAACTGATATTCTTCAATACCTCTTTATCCTCTTCATAGGCAAAACTGACATCATCAAATATCATATCGCCTTTAATTTCTTTTAGCTCCACCGTACGCCTAGGGTCCTCATCTTCAGTTGGTGTCATCATGATTTCCTCAGTACGGTCTAGACCAGCAAAGGCTTCAGTAATTTGAGAGCCTATATTTGACATCTGTACGATTGGTGCAATCATTACTGCCAAGTAAGCAATGAATGCAACAAGCTCTCCAGGGGTCATGGTGCCCTGAATGATATAGTAACCACCAATTCCCAAAATTCCAGTACTCGCTACTCCTGCCAAAAGGAATGTGGCCGAACTGGTGACAATTGCTGTGGCGGTTAATGTCTTTTTAACATTTTGGTAGAGGTCATCAACACCGTTTTCAAAAGTCTCAATTTCCTGTTGTTCTGCCCCGAACCCTTTGATTACTCTAACACCATTTAGTGTTTCTGTTAATCGACCGGTAACTTCTGCATTCAATTGGCCACGCTTTCTAAAAATGGGTCTCAGGTAAGCGAAAGCCTTCATGGCAACTAATCCAAATATCACTACGGGAGCGATGACGAATGCGGTTAATTTGGCATTCATATCAATTAGAATGTACAACACACCAATTGAGGTGAGTAACCCACCTACCAGTTGAACTAAGCCAGTCCCAACAAGGTTTCTAACGCCTTCAACATCTGTCATTATTCTAGAAACTAGGGCTCCTGACTTTGTACTATCGAAATAATTAATGGGTAAAGAGAGGATGTGCTTCTGAACTTTCACTCTCAGTTGGGCGATAAGCTTTTGTGCTTGTACACTTAATAGTCGTGTTAAGGCAAAGGAAGTACCTGCCTGAGCAACAATGGCAGCAATGGTGACAATGATAACCAACCAAAGTTTTTCCATGTCTTTGTTGACGACTACATCATCTATCAGGAAACGCGTAGCGCCTGGAAGTACTAAGCTTGCTGCACTCCTTATCAAAATGAGTATCAAACCAATCAAGAGGAGGCCTCTTTTAGGCCAAATGATGGTTTTAAACACCTGACCGACTGTAATGTTGTTAAGCTTTTTCTTTTTTGCCATGCTGGGGTTAAATCAATGAAGGCTAAACGATATGAGTATCGAATTGATTCCAAGTTATGGAAAGTAATTGAGCTGACATTTAATTTAGCTCAATTTCAGTCCTCAGCCACCATGGCTAAATGCTCCCAAAAACTAGGGTAAGATTTGTTGACTACTTCAGGATCTTCGATAATGATTTCTTGTTGGGTGCAAAGTGGTGCAAAAGCCATCGCCATGCGATGATCTTCGTAGGTATGTACGCTAACAATCGGTTGACCTGCTTCAAACTTAGACTTGATTTCCCAAACGCCTTCTTCAACCTCTTTCAACTTAATATTGAATTTCTTTAGTTCTTTTTTAAGCGCTTTGATGCGATCGGTTTCTTTAACCCGAAGGCTTTCTAAGCCTGTCATTCGACAATCAATTCTTTTTGCACCACAAACTACAGCAACGGTTTGCGCGAGGTCGGGACAATCTGAGAAGTCTATTTCTACTGATTTTCGTGGCTCAATCTTTTTGAGAATCACACCATCTTCTTCGAAAGTACTCATGACACCTAGTTGATTCATGATACTCACGATCGCAATGTCTCCCTGCAGTGACTTTTGCCTTAAGCCTAGTAGCTTCACGCTTGCTTGATCTGATAGTGCCACAAAACTGTACCAGTAACTAGCGCCAGACCAGTCGGATTCTACAGCATAGTCATACGCTCCGTAAGACTGAGGCCTTATTTCAATACTATTGTTGGTCCAAGCAGTGCTAATGCCAAAGAGCTCCATCATATCCAATGTCATTTGGATATAGGGTCGACTACCAATTTTACCTTTAAGTTCGAGGGTTAACCCATTGGGTAGGCTAGGGGCAATCATTAAGAGTGCAGAAATGAACTGGCTACTCACATCGCCTTTAATATTTATTGAATCATTCTTTTGAGCCGCAAGTGGATAAACTTTGTGTGGTGGGTACCCATCTTCTTTCAAGAATTTCACTTTAGCACCGATTTGTTGCAGCGCCTTAGCTAAGATCTTTATTGGTCTTTGCTGCATGCGGTCAGTACCTGTTAAGACTCTCGGTTTGTCTCCTAATATGGAGTAGGCTGTTAGAAAACGCATGGTCGTACCAGCATCCAGTACATCTAAGGTTTCTTCTTCGCTAGCCAAGAGCCTCAGCATCGTTTGTGTATCTCTCGCATTGGAGAGGTTCTTTAAAGAAGATTGATTTCCTGAAATCGCATTAATAATCAAAGCACGATTACTCTCGCTTTTTGAAGCTTCGAGCGGAATGTCAGTACTTTTTAGAACCGGGCTGTATTTCAGCGTGATGGTTTCCAAACTATTGCTTTAGTGTAAGGTAAAAGAATAAGGCGTCCATAACATCTTTTTCATCGACAGCGACATCATACCCTGCTCGTCCTATTTCGTAGAGCAAAGAATGGTTAAGGA
Source organism: Roseivirga sp. UBA7431 (assembly GCA_002477595.1). Classification (GTDB taxonomy): domain Bacteria; phylum Bacteroidota; class Bacteroidia; order Cytophagales; family Cyclobacteriaceae; genus Roseivirga. The sequence goes on along the minus strand of DLQN01000084.1, from coordinate 4,326 downwards.
AATTGCCAATATTTTTTTTGTCTTGGTACATCAACTTAATGATAGCCGTAAAGTCTTTCTTATGAATTTGAAGGTCAGGATAAATATTTAGAATTGTATTACAGATTTCTTTGAGATCAGCTTCTTCAAGGCTTAATAACTTTTTGGACACATAGGCTTCACAAATCATTCCGATTGCGATTGCTTCACCATGTAACAAGTGGTTTTCAGAATCGAGATAATAACTCTCAATGGCATGCCCGATGGTATGACCAAAATTTAAAACCTTCCTTAATCCACCCTCTCGAGGGTCTTGCTTAACCACCTGGGTTTTGATTTCGACAGAGTGCGCAATAACGGCAAGCCAGTTATTCTGCGCAAGACCAGTCTTTGCTACTTGCTCATAATAGTCTTTATCCGTAATGAGCCCATGCTTAATAACCTCCGCAAAGCCAGATCTTAATTCCTTTTGAGAAAGGGTTTGTAGAAAGATAGGGTCGATGAGTACAGTATTTGGGTCTTTGAAAAGGCCAATGTGGTTTTTGAACCCTTGAAAGTCAATTCCTAATTTACCCCCTACATTCGCATCAACAGCAGCCAGTAAGGTTGTAGGAATGTTTATAAAGTCAATGCCGCGCTTATAAGTAGCGGCACAGAAACCGCCCATATCACCAATCACACCACCACCTAAATTTATCATGAGAGATTTTCGATCAAAACCTTCCTCCGTCAATGATTCCCAGATGATTTGGCAAGTATCAAGTGTCTTGTTGATTTCACCAGAAGTAACCTGGATGACTAGGTGATCGGGGAGCATACCCTGAATTATTGGATAACAGTGCTCACGCGTATTCTCGTCTACCAGTATTGCCACCTTGGTGTAGCTATTCTCGTCAAAGAATTGCTTCAGGCTTTGTTGGATATCATCAATGACTATTTGACTCATTTTGGTATTAGCCCTTTTCTTTAAGCTGTGCTTCTTGAGTTTTCACAGACTCTTCGTGTACGGCAAATAAAAAGCTTTTCATGAACTTCTCTGTCATGTTTTTCTTTACGCCTGCACTAATTCTTGACTCCATTACATTATGCCATCTATTCGGCTGATAAACGGCAAGGTTATGCTCCCTTTTATATTCACCAACTTGTTTAATCATTTGAAAACGATCAGCAAGCAATTCGATGATTTGTGTATCGACAAGATCAATTTTTTGTCTGAATTCATCTAGCTCGCTAATGGCTTCTGGGTGCTTATCAAGCGTTTCCCTGAAGTTGAGATTTTCGTAAATTATTTTTAGCGTTTCTGGGGTCACCTGCTGTTTCGCATCACTCCAAGCATTATCAGGATCGTGGTGCGTTTCAATCATAAGCCCATCTAAACCAAAGTTGATTGCTCTCTGGCTAACAGAGGCTATGATCTCCCTTGTTCCGGCAATATGGCTTGGGTCACAGATTACAGAAATCCCTGGAAGCATTCGTTTCAAGTGAATCGGCATACTCCATTCGGGCTTGTTTCTATAGCGTTTTTCGTAGGGGTCCGAGAAACCTCTATGTATGGCTGCTACCTTATTAATACCGACTTTATTGAGTCGCTCAATGGCACCGAGCCACAACTGTAAGTCTGGGTTAATAGGGTTTTTAACCATCACTGGGATATCAGTACCTTTCAAAGCTTCGCAAATCTCTTGGACTGAGAAAGGGTTTACTGTTGTGCGAGCACCTATCCATAGCACATCAATACCTGCTTTTAATGCAGCCTCTACGTGCGCTGTGTTGGCGACCTCTACGGTGACGGGTACGTTCAGTATTTCTTTGGCAGCGTCTAGCCAGCCTAATGCCTCTGAGCCAATACCTTCAAAGGATCCAGGTCGGGTACGGGGTTTCCATATGCCCGCCCTGAACATTTCGATATTACTACTTCTCAATCCTTTGGCGATGGTTTCAATTTGCTCGGGGGTTTCTGCGCTACAAGGCCCAGCTATCAACACGTGATCTGATAAGCCGAGTCCCCAGTCTTTGATGTCTACGATTTCCATTTTTTAGCAATAAAAAAGCCCGATTCTTGTGAACCGGGCTTATGTTTTAGATAGTTAAATTTCTTTACAAGCAGCGGCTCACTTTGTTCAAGCTGAAATAATAAAAAAAGTAAAAGTAGGCTGCTGATGTTCTTTTCACATGCTAAACGTATGTATCTTTTTGGCTAGTCAAAAATTATATGTTGAAAAGTTTAGTAAATCGATTGAATTATTTTTCGATTAGACTGAAAGTAGTAGAATTATTTGGCTCATCCTCAATGTTTCTAGAGATCACATGAAGTGCATTATTCTCCAAAGCTTCGGCACTAGAAATTACAGCACCATGTGGATCACGGTTATTCTTTAATTCATCAATCGCTCCAGCTGTACTAGTACTCGCAATGAAAGTGATATGACTGTATTTACTAAAGAATCGCTGTGTCTCCTTAATCGCCATTGGATGAGAATAGATCTTTTTAATGGAGCTTAAAGAATTGGGGTGAATACTTCCTAAACAAAGATGAATAGGTAATTCAAACTCCTCGATAATTTTAAACCCACCATTTTTGATCTTGTCTAAGTTATTACTCACAAAACCAGAAGTACTGTTCTTGATCGCAATTAAGGCGCGATTGATTCTACCTTCTTTTAATGCAGAAAATATATCGTCAAAGTTCTTATAAAATGTCGGTTTTTCACCTGGTAGGTAGCGTTTTCTGGCAATATCGTGATAGGTGTCTTCTGGCCCAAGTAGTCCTATATTATTCATTAGAGTGGTTTTGTTCGTCTTCTATCATATTAAACACCTCAGTTTGCTTTTTCACTGACTGCTGGTGTAATAATCTTAAGAGGTCTACGGTAAATTCGTCATCTAGATTCAATTGTTTACCCCATTCTGATCTAGACTTGAAGATTTCTTTCCAACGGCTTATCTGAAAGATGGCTACATTATTTTCTTTCTTGAACTCACCAATTTTTTCTACCAAACTCATGCGTACAGCAATAGCTTCTAAGAGCTCTCTGTCTGCCTGATCAATTTTTTCTCGGATCACTTCCAATTGGTCGAGGTAGCTTTTTTCAGTGAAGCTCGCATCTCTGGGCTTGAGGTTCGATACAATTTCTAATAGAGTTGATGTGCTGACTTGCTGCTCGGCATCACTAAGTGCGTGGGTTGGGTCAGTGTGAGCTTCAATCATCACACCATCATAGTCCAAATCTAGCGCTCGTTGCGCTAAAGGTTCAATCAAGTCACGCGTGCCACCGATGTGACTAGGGTCACAAATTAACGGCAACTGAGGGAATTCACTTTTCAGCTCTAATGGAATCTGCCAAAATGGAGCGTTACGATATTTTTTCTTTTCATAGGTATGAAATCCTCGATGAATGGCTCCAAGTTTTGTAATACCTGCTTTTGAAAACCTTTCTAATGCCCCTTTCCAAAGGGAGAGTTCGGGGTGAATAGGATTTTTAACGAAGACAGGTATGTCAATTCCTTGTAAGGCTGACGCCAGTTCACTTACGTTGAAAGGGTTGACAGTTGTTCGTGCACCAATCCAGAGTACATCGACCCCGTATTTTAGCGCTAATTCAACATGCTTTGGAGTTGCCACCTCAGTAGCAAACTTGAACGATACTTCTTTTTTAAGCGAGCTCATCCATTGCAGCCCCTTTTCTCCGACTCCTTCAAATGAACCTGGTCGCGTGCGAGGCTTCCAAATGCCTCCTCTGAGAATGTCTACGTGATCGATTATTGGAAGCACTGATTTACGCAGTTGCTCTTCACTTTCGACACTGCAAGGCCCAGCTATTACTAGTGGCTTTTTGTAATCAATTATCCAATCCTTAAGCTCTCTTATCTGCATCAACTCAGCTGTTAATTCTTTGCTATAACAAATGTAAACGACTTACAGTTTGTTAATTATATTTGCTCCTCTAATTCGCCCTATGGACCTAAAAAAGTTTGTTGATTTCGATCAGATCGAAATTGCTTTCAAAGCCAAGTCTAACAAAGCTCTGAAAAAAAGGCATTTCATTTTCACAACCATGAAATGGCCTATGATGGTTTCTGTTGGTACCACGCTGACCAAGTTTGGATTAAGTGTAGGCTTACCAATAAAGGGAATCGTCAAGTCTACTATCTTCGATATTTTTTGTGGAGGAGAATCGTTAAAAAAATGTGCTACTGCCGTAGATGAACTCGAAAGCTATGGCATTGGGGCTATTTTTGATTACTCAGTTGAAGGAGAAAATTCTGAAAAGGGTTTTGAGGAAGCCTATCAGGAAATCCTTGAAACTATTAAAGTGGCAAGTCGATCAAAGATTTTGAGGTTTGCAG
>DLQN01000126.1 GCA_002477595.1 Roseivirga sp. UBA7431 | reverse complement strand
AGTGCTGTCAAAAAACGAAGGCTATCAGCTTGCTGATCCTTTAATAGCGCTCGAAAATCTACACCTTGAACGATACTCTGCCCATTGGGCCTTAAGTTTAAAAAGCTTACCGGCTGAGGCGAAATATATAATTTTCGGCCATCATTAGTGATCAGTGGGCTGGCAAGAAGCGCAGGCATATCCCCATCAAATTCTGGTTGCTGATAATCTATAATCGGCCTGTCGAGAAGGCCTCCTAAATTCTTACTGAGATTATTCTCAAACTCATATCCACGCTCTCGCTTATAGCGCTGACCACCATATTCAAAGCTTCTTGCTTTGTAAAAGATATCATTGATTAGAAGTGAAAATATCAGTGGGTTGAGAAGTTCTTTGCCCATTTCAGTCAAGTGCTCTTCCGACCTAGGACTCATACCTTCCCACCACAGATCACGATAAAAAGCAGCACCTATCAAGCCTCCTGATGCACCGGTGATAAGAAAAGTCTCGTTCATTAATTGCCCCTTTTTAACCGAGTCTATGTGTTGTAAGACATTCACAGTCCACAGTGCAGATCTCTGACCTCCGCCACTTACAGCAATAAGGTTCATGATTGGCTTCTCTTGACCAGTTTTAGCCTTCCAATTCTCTAACATTTTAAGCCAATGCGCTTTAGATTTCTCAATAGCAGCTTCGCTACTGATGGCCCCAATAGACTCTAGTGAATATTCGGCAGGAGCACTTGTATAGTTTAGACCATAAGCCGGGTATTGATAACCCCAATTGAACTGACTCGAAAGTATATTGAACAGAAAGAACATGGCAATCACAGCGGTGACAACCCATGAGCGCAACCAGAAACTCAATGCGCCAGTACCCATAACCATCATGGTAAAAAGGAATACGCCTGAAGCAGCTGCAGGAATTTGAAATACTGGTGACGACTGAAATACCCCTAATGCAATTACCACTACAAGCAGTAGCAACTCAACTACTATGGCATTGCGTTGATTCTGTTTGAAAATCCCCAGTATAGCGATGCGATCATAGAACTTCTCATAGCGCCTTGTAGAATGATGCTTAAGCTTAAGCGAAAAGTAGTACTTCACATTGACCGTAGGCTGTTTAAGTCTTTTGAGTTGCTGAAAAGCATTTCGTTTTGACTTTTGAGGATTTACATTTGATCGTAGCGACTTATCCCTCATGACTTTTTGAATGTCACGGTTTGTTCTAGAAAAATAAATAAACAAAAACGTGAGCATTAACAAATACCCAGACAGAAGCCCTAGCAACCCAATAACTACCTCAGACCAGGGATACAATTCAATATTCAACTGAAACGATATGATCTTACTTATGTAAAAGGCCAAAAAACTAATTGGTATCAAGGCATTGTTCAGACAAAAATGAGAAAATGGCCTCGGAAGAGTCCCCAAAAACGGAAACCTAAAGCCATCCAAAATGTAGCTCGTGATATTGAAGGCCATCGAAAAGCCAGCAAGCGACACTCCAATTATTATAAAGCCCCAAAAACCCACTTTACCCATATAAATGGGATCTAAAAAAAGAAATGGAATTCCAAGCGACTTACCAAAGCGACCGTCTACGATAGAAAATAGTATTAGCCAATAGAATAATAGGAACTGGTTATGCTTGACGTGCACTAAAAGTAGCTTCGTTGGAAAGCTGTGAACGATAGCATTTAGTATTTTCAATCTCGAATTCTCTTAGTTCCTTGATATAACTCGTACTTAAGCAATCTACATTCTATTCTTGCATTATAAAATGGAATCTTTAATGAGGTACGCAGTCCTATTCGCTTCGCCAAGTCAAGGTTCCCTGTAAAAATAATACCTGTGTACCCACCGCATCGCTTCTTGAAGAAGTCTCCTATCGAAGCGTATAATTCTTCTAAGTCTTTGTCTGCGCCAAGTCTTTCCCCGTATTCTGGATTCATCATAACAATCCCTGGTGCCTCTGGTAGAGGAGTTTCTCTAAAATCACAAAGCTCAAAATCGATTAGGTGGTCTACACCAGCCGTTTTGGCATTTTCCTTGGCCGACCAAATCGCATTCTTATTTAAATCCGAAGCAATGATTTTAAATTCAGGTGACTTCTTGACCTGAAGGCGTGCTAACCTTCGGTAACCATTCCATGCCTCTTCATCATAACCTTTGATGTGCATAAAGCCGAAGTTCTCTCGTATCAACCCTGGAGACATGTTAATGGCCATCAGTGCTGCTTCAATGGCGAGCGTTCCACTACCACACATTGGGTTCACAAAATGGCTTTGCTTATCCCAGCCCGAAGCCAGTATAGTAGAAGCAGCCAAAGATTCAATCATTGGTGCTTTGAAGGGTATTCTTCTATATCCGTGTTTAGCAATCGTGTTGCCTGAAGTATCAAAGTAAAGTCTTACCTGATCTTCTTTCCAATACAAGTGAATAACGACATGATCTCTGTTGGGCCCAGAATCAGGGCGTTTACCTGTCACCTCTATTAGGCGATCCGCAATGGCATCTTTGACCCTAACATTGGCGAAACGATCGTCAGTGATGTGTTCATTCCTCACAAATGATGTGACTGAAAAGTAACTATCATTATGAAGAAAGTTTTCCCAAGGAATGGCCTTTACTCTTTTATAAAGATCATCTGCTGTATTGGCTCTAAACCTCTGTATTTGAAAAAGCACTCTGCTGGCTGTTCTCAAATACATGTTCAGCCTCATACAATCGTCCATGTATCCAGAAATTTCTACTTCGGAGATACTCGAACTGTCGACATCATAGTCTAGGGCCTCAATTTCTTTGGCTAACCATTCGCTCTGCTTCGGAAAGCAAGTCACTACGATGGCACTTTTATATGGAAAAACTCTGCTCATTGAAAGGCGAAATACGTCAGATCATTAATCATTCAAAAATAATCTAAGGCTTTTCGCGCAAACGCTTTAAATGTCATGATTGAATTTTAACTTCGCAGTCCAAATTTACTGATATGCAAAACTGGTTTACTTGTAAGGTTAAATACCAAAAAGAAGACGAACATGGTCGTGTGAAAAACGTGACTGAGACTTATCTAGCCGATGCCCTATCGTTTACTGAGGCTGAAGCTAAAATCTATGATGAGATTGGCCAACGTGTGATGGGCGAGTTTCAGGTAACCAGTATTGCGAAAAGTAAGATTGTTGACGTTTTTGAATACACTGGTGGTGACGTATTCTACCAAGCTAAAATCTCCTATATGGTAGGGGACGCTGATAGTGGGAAAGAGAAAAAGGTGACCAACCTAATGATTGTCCACGCCAACGATATCCAAACGGCTTGGGAACGTATTCACGAAAGCCTGAACAATATGTTAGTCACTTTTGTAGTACCCGAAATCAAAGAATCCCTCATCTTAGAGGTGTTTCATCATACAAAATCAGGTGAAGAAAAAATCCCTGATCACCTTACACCAGTTGCAGCACTAGAGACCGAAGAAGAAGAAGAAGAAGTTGCAGCAGCAGAGACCGATGAAGATGAAGATGAACAAGACGTTTGATAATGTTTCGGCCAACACGTTTCAGTGTCTTGGTTCAAAGTTAAAGGATCAGGGTTTAGCCTTCGAAGGAACCTCTGGCTACCTCAGTAAAAATGGCATCTCTACTGACTACCTTTTCGATGTGGCTGCTCAATCTTTATCCATCACTAACCTTGAAGTCGGCTTCCCAGCCTCACTTGTCGGTATGAATGCTGAAAAAGTGATGGGGATTTTGGAAAAAGCCATTGAAGATTGTCGTTAATCCGATTTATACTGACCAGACGTCTAGATTAAACCAAGGCTTTGTATTTTAAGGGTTGAAATATCAATAATGCAATTGCTGAAAGGTGACATCAATGAAGTTTGGGGAAAAGGAAAGTTGAAAAACTTCTTTGCCCCTGTTGCCATTTCTTCCCTTGTGGTCTTTCGGATTGTTTTCGGAGCCATTATGTTCTGGGAGGTAACTAGGTATTTCAAGTATGAATGGATTTACCGCTACTGGATAGCGCCTGATTTCAATTTTAGTTACGCACCATTCAACTTCCAGCCATTACCTGAACAGTATATGTATATACTTTGGTATGCACTGGGTGGTTTGGCGATCTTTATTTTGATTGGATTCCTATATAGAATTAGTACAGTCTTATTCTTTATTCTGTTCTCCTATACTTTTCTTTTAGAGCAGGCGCGATACCTCAACCACTTTTATTTAGTGGTCATACTCAGTTTTATTATGATCCTGCTCCCAGCTCATAAAAGCTTTTCTGTAGATAGCGTTCTGTTCAAGAGGATTCGATCTTCGGTCGCTCCAAATTGGAGTTTATGGTTAGTTCGGTTCACCATTGCTGTGCCCTATTTCTTTGCTGGTATTGCAAAAATAAACCCTGATTGGCTCCGAGGTTATCCGATGGCCAACTGGCTTTTATCAGATATGGATTTTCCGATCATTGGGCAATACTTCGATCAACGGTGGATGGTAATGCTCATGTCCTACTCAGGAATGCTATTAGACTTGCTGATCGTTCCTGCTTTACTTTTCAAACGCACTCGATTAATGGCACTCATAGTCATTTCATTATTCCACTTAATGAATGACCAGTTGTTCACCATAGGTATATTCCCATGGTTCATGATGTTAGCCTCAAGTATCTATTTTGCGCCAGATTGGCCAAAAAGATTAGTCGCCAAGATTACTGGAGCCCATATTCAGGCCAAATCAGTAATTAAAGATTTTAAGGTCCCAAGCCTTAGAGTTCAAAAAGGGATTCTCCTTGGACTTGCACTCTTTGCATTGACACTAATTCTTACTCCTTTTCGACACCTGGTAATTCCAGGAAATGTCCATTGGACAGAAGAAGGACACCGTTATTCATGGCACATGAAACTTAGGGGTAAATCAGGTATTACGCGCTTTTATGTAGAAGATGAGAATACTGCGGAGCGCATCCAAGTACCCTTAGAAGGCTTTATTGAAGAATGGCAGGCCAATAAAATGGATGGTAAGCCTTATATGATCTGGGAACTAGCGCAACACATCAAAGACGAATTCAGAATAATGGGTTCAAATGTGGGTGTCTACGTAGACGCTTGGGCTTCGTTAAATGGGCGAGCCTATCAACAATTAATTGAACCCAACTTTGATATCACTCAAGTTCCTAAACCGTGGTTTGGCAATGCTGACTGGATACTCCCACTGACCATACCCTTGGAGAATCAGCGCTAAGTTCTCTTTCGGTTACGACATCAAAGGGTATCCCTTTTGTCAATTATTGCTACATTCAGGTTCTTGATATGAAAAAACACCTCACCTATTCCTTTCTTATCTTTCTATTAATCATCACCGCGTGCAGCAATGATGACGAACCAGTAATCAAGCATGTTACAACTTTTGAGCAAGATAGATTTTTCATAGAGCCCGGAGAATCAGTCACTTTTACAAATACAAGCCAAAATGGAGTCTCATATGCATGGGACTTTGGAGACAACACAGCGTCAAGTAACGGAAACCCTATCCATGAATACCAAGAATTAGGTGAATTCATTATTAGGCTAACAGCAACAAGCAGTACTGGTGAAAGGGTTGCGACTACCTCCACAGTGGTAGTTGGTCAAAGATGGGCGCTAGGCATTAGGGTCGAAACAATCAACTTTGAGAATGCGAATGGTGCACCATGGGATGATGATGATACAGGCCCAGATTTACTAGTAGGCTTTGCCAAAGCTTCCGAAGCTGATAGAATACCCTTGATTAATTTTGGTAATGATTATGTACCGGAAGACTTTCCTGCTGGCGGTATACTTCCACCTGAGCTTCAGATTTTATTTACCGATGAAGACTGGCAATTCGTCATGCTTGACAATGAGCCTCCCCTCTATAGCCCAGAAAACGCAGAAGAAATGGTGCTCTTTACACTTAATCCAAACAATATTCTCTCAGAAAAAGACTATGTATTAGGAAGTGGGGTCTTTGAAGCTGAATCCAATGGCTTCCGTTTATTGATGCTCTTCGAATTAAGGTAAAGCTATGGCAAGGTTATAATCTTATCTCCTGTAGCGATTCGTCCAGATTGAACAATTCGGCAAGTAATTCCACCATGACCGCGCATGGCATTATAACCTCCCGTACCGAGGTTCTCTTCCATTCGGGAGCAAGGATGACATTCACCTGTATATTCTAGTATCGCTTCACCAATTTGAAAGCTTTTGTCTTTTAGCGCATGCAGATTAATACCAGAAGTCACGATATTCCTACGCAGTAGAAGCGGATCTACACTTTCGACACCAAGTATAGACGCGACAGCATTAATATGTTCCTGAGCAATCAGGGTCACTTGTCGTTTACCACCTTTACTGGCATAGTGATCACCTTCAAGACCAATCTCAGCCAAGGCTTGAACCTCCTCGATACTCACAGGAAGTTGCTTCCTTTCCTGTCTAATGGTTACTAGCTGGGCCGTTCCCCCTTGTGCAAATTGACTAGTAAGTTCTTGAATGCTTTTTCCTATCATCTTACTCCACAATTTTCGCTTCTGCAGGTTCGCGATATGGCTGAAAAGGAATCTTTAGCAAGTTCCCCATCTTATCATTTTCCTGAGGGTCCATGTGCGTATCAATGCCGTATATCAACTCTGTCGTGTCATCTACCTGAGCGAAAGTACCGAATATGCGATCCCAAAAAGAAAAGATATTGCCGTAGTTCGTATCCGTCAAGGGTTGGGTATAGTGATGATGTACCTTATGCATCAATGGTGTTATAATGACCCAAGACAAGGCACGGTCGATCGCTCTCGGCATATTGATATTTGCATGCGTGATGTGGGCAAAAAGAACGGAAAGACTCTGATAGACCATAATGATCCACATGGGTGCGCCAATAATCATCACTGCTAAAATGGTAAATGCAATCCTGAACACTGTTTCTCCTGGGTGATGCCTCAGTCCTGTGGTTACATCAACTGTTGTATCAGAATGATGGACCAGGTGAAACTTCCACATCCATTTCACTTTGTGTTCTGTCCAGTGGATAAAATAAGCGCCAATCAAATCCATTAGCAGCACCCCTAGGACTAATTGCCCCCAAAGTGGCAGATCAATAACATAAAGCAATCCAAATCTATTCTGAGCTACCATATCAGAAGCTGCCAGTAAGACACCCGCTAATCCGAACCCAATAATCATAGTGGTCAAAGTGAGGAAAAGATTGATGCCTGCATGACGTACTTTTTTATAACCAAATCTGAATAAAGGAACAACCCCCTCTAGTATCCAAAACAAGAGTATACCACTTATGAGAATACCCGCTCTAAATTCAGTAGGCATATTATCAAAGAAACTTACCATAGATTCCATGCCTCAATTTATTCTGCCAGCATCACAATTGCAATCGGTATATGATCAATCTTATTATTTCATTCATTTGCCTATCTTACATTTGACTTTTTATCTATCCCATGAAGAACAAATCACTCCTTACAATACTCGCTTTTTTGGTCCTTAATATCAGTACTACACAAGCACAAGAATTCTCAAGAGCCGTTATGCCTTATGTAAGTATTCAAGAGTCAGTAGTAGCGATTACTAACGTCAAATTGATAGATGGAACTGGTGCACCTATCAGAAACAACCAGACCATAATATTCACTGGAGAAAATATAACAGCCATGGGCAACTCCAATGAAGTCAGCATTCCAGAGGGTGCAAAAACAATCGATGGGACTGGTAAAACGGTGATCCCTGGCTTAGTCATGTTACACGAACACATCTTCTACCCTAAGCCATTCGATGGCGTTTTCAGCGTAGCCCAAATGACTTTCACCTTCCCAAGGCTATACTTGGCTGGGGGTGTAACGACCATCCGTACGGCAGGCAGTATCGAACCGCAAACCGATATTAACATTCGTAAGTCTATTGAAGCAGGCCGTATGTTGGGGCCAAAAATGGACCTGACAGGCCCGTTTATTGAAAGAGCTGGAACGCCCGTACCCGAAGTAGGCGTAATTGAAAGCTCACAACAGGGTGTAGAAATGGTTAACTATTGGTCTGATCGCGGTATCAACTCCTTTAAAGTTTATCAAAACATAACTAAGGAAGACTTGACGCAAGTCGTTGCAGCAGCGCATGCCAAAGGCAAAAAAGTAACCGGACATATTTGTTCGGTCACCTACCAAGAAGCGGCAGAAATCGGCATTGATAATATCGAACACGGGTTCTTTCAAAGCTCAGATTTTGTAGATGATAAAGTAGATAACTTCTGTCCTGCCTTTAAAAGAGGACAGGCTCTAGGCGAACTGGATCTTAACAGCCCTAAAATGAAGGCCTTAATGGATTTACTCATTGAGAAAAATGTAACCATCACCTCCACCCTTCCTGTGTTCGAACCTTATACTGATAGAGAAGTGGTGCTCGGTGGCGGCATTGACGCCATGAGTCCTGAAATAAAAGAAAGTCTTATCGCAGGCCATACAAGAAGACAAGGCCGTGACGAAGCTTCCTTAGCGCAATTCAAAAAGCAAATGGCTTGGGAAAAGATGTTCTACGAAGCCGGAGGCAAGTTAGCCGCTGGTACTGACCCAACTGGTGCAGGCCGAACAGTGGCTGGATATGCCAATCAAAGGGTAGTGGAGCTATTTATCGAAGCCGGATTCACATTGGTTGAGGCAATTAAAATATCATCACTGAATGGTGCCGAATATCTCGAAAGAGACGCTGAAGTGGGATCTCTAGTAGTAGGTAAAAAAGCCGACCTCGTTCTTATCAACGGAGATCTTGAAGCAGACGTAGCCAACATACGCAAGATGGAAATTGTCTTTAAAAATGGCGTTGGCTTTGACTCCCAAAAAATCTTCGAATCAATGAAAGGCAAAGTTGGAATGCACTAAGATTCCTTATCTGGAATAATTCTAAATAATTTTATCAAACCCCTTGATTTTTTAATTCTCAACTCTATATTTGCGACTCTATTTATAATGAGTCTTAATAAGAATCATGAGTCAAAGATTAAGAAACTTCTGCCGCAATTATCACCGAGACATTGCTTATGTGTTTGTAGGATTAATATTAGCCTTCTCCATTTCAGGGATAGCACTTAACCACAGGCGTACATTCAATTCAAGGCAGTTTGTCTACGAATCGGAGGCTTTCAAAATGCCTTTACCTGCTGACGCAGCACTCATTACAGAAGAATTTGTTGCATCAAAATTACCAGAAATTGCAATTGGAAATGAATATAAAAGCTTCGCTATTCAAAATGGTGAGCTTCGAATATTCTATGACAAAGCAAGAGCTGAAATCAATCTTGAAACGGGAGAAGGAGAAAAGGAATGGTATGGCAAACGACTAATATTAAAAGAAATGGCCGACCTTCATCAGACAACAAACCCTGCATGGATATGGTACTCTGATATCTTCGGTATCGCCATGATTTTTATCGCACTTTCCGGTATGTTTATTTCTAGTGGGAAAAATAGCTTTAAGAAAAGAGGTTGGTATATGGCATTGATCGGAATGCTCTTCCCGTTGATATTCTTAATCTTTATAATGTAAGCTTACTCAGGTAATTTGAAGTGTGGATTATAAATTAAGCCCACTACATTCCCCCATGGATCTTTGACAGTTGCCACCATAAGCTCTCCTCCAACATTGTTGGGAGCTTCATGTGAAGTAGCACCAATGGAAAGTAGTCTTTTATACTCCTCTACAATATTCTCAACACCCCAATAGCTCAGTACATTGGCAGTTCTTTCTTTGATTGGCTGTTCCTCTGGTAACAAACCCAATTCGTAACCTCCAATATTAAATCCGATGTAGAATGGCTCGTCAAAATAAGGCTTTACACCAAAGGCTTGTATATACCAAGCTTTGGCTGCCTCCAAATCTGGCACCAAATAAATTGTAGTTCTAAGTCCTAGCATAGCTTTCTAATTCAATATCCGTTTTAATTCCTTATTGAAGGTTTCAAACTCCACCAAGTTTTTATGACGCCCACCTTTTATGGTAATGAATTCTGACTGGCCCTTTGGTAATGACTTGTGTAGGCGTTTGCCAGATTCATAAGGCACGACATCATCGTCAGTCCCATGAAAAATATAGATCGGACACTCGGCAGTTTCAAGGTATTTATAACTCTGAAAATTGTAGCGCAAAGCCAATTTCGATGGATAAATTGGATAGTAGCGCTGAGCGATCGAGTTTAACGAATAGTAAGGCGTCTCTAATATCAAGCGTTTTGGTTGATGCTTTCCTGCCAACCACGAAGCAAGTCCAGTACCAATCGATCGGCCATAAACAGTGACTTCATTTTCAGGATAAAGCGTTAAGGCATATTGATAAAAGAGTTCTGCATCGCTTAACAATTTCTCCATCGTGCGTTTACCGACACTTTTACCATAGCCTCGATAATCCATTACTAGCACATCATAATTGAGTTTGACATAGTCCTCAACGATTTCTCCCCAACGGGTAAGATCCCCGCGGTTTCCATGGAAATAGACAATTATACCTTTAGGAGATTGGGTAGCGAAGTGGATGGCATTGAGATTGGCTCCGTCTGCTGTCTCTAGATTAATCTCTCTGAATTTCGTGTTGAATTCAAAGACATGATCTTGTGGCAATTCACCATCTAGAAAAATAAATCTTTCCTGAAACGCGTAGAGTAGTACGGCACCAAGAATGTAAACGAAAAGAAGACTAGAACCTATGATCAGCAAACGTTTCAATATTAGGGATTTTGTCTTTCCTTTTTAGTTTTTCTTTTGAAATTCAAACTCGTTTCAGTCGGATCAATTGTGCTTGGCAATTTAGAATTGAAGATCTCTTCGATCATGCGGTGATATTCTTCAAAAGTCTGCAGATTATTATGACCAGCGCCCAAAACCGGATAGAGCCGAGTACTTTCTGAGTTTATTTTAGACAAAGAAACAGCTGTTTTAAAAGGAATCAGCTTATCACTCGTGCCGTGGATAATTTTTTTAGGGCATTCCACATATTTCAGCCATTTGTACGTCCTAATCGGAAACTTGATCAAAAGTGAAACCGGCATAAAAGGAATGTATCGTTTGGTCACTTTCGCCAAACTATAATAAGGCGACTCTAACACCAGCATTCTTGGTTGGTTATTGGAGGCAGTTTTAGCAGCAAAACCTGAGCCTAATGATCGGCCATAGAGGATGATATACTTTTCAGGTACCTGCTCCTTTACCTTGTCATAGACATATTGTAAGTCCTCCTTTATTGTCTCTTCAGTTCTTTTACCTGTACTCTTACCAAAGCCACGGTAGTCAACCATTAAGACATCATAACCTAGTCGAGTAAAGTCTACCGCAAATTTCCCCCAGCCTTTTAAAGATTTGGAATTCCCTTTCAAATAAATGACAACACCCTTAGGTTCAGGGATTCGGAAATGAATGCCATTAATATTGACTCCTGGCTCCTTTTCTAGATTATACTCTTCAAACTGAAGATTAGGACATTTGAACTCAAAATCATCGGGAAGTTTTTCTGGCTTAAAGAGGAATCTCTCTTGCGCAAAGTAGATCACGAAATTGGCGACTACATAAGCTATTCCTACAAGGATCAGTATAGTGCCTATTTGCGTGGAAGTAAGATATTAAAACTCATTGGGAATACAATAGACTAGAAATTGGTAGCTTAAAAGCTGAACAGTCTATTGGCAACTTTATGAAACACATATTAACGCTTTGCAGTATCCTTCTTCTTAACATTTCTTATGCTCAAGACATAGCATTCAGAAGTAGTAATCGATATATCTTAGGTACGAATAAAGACCGAACCGCCTCTATTGGTATTGGCGATGTGGACGGAGACGGTGACCTAGATGCAGTTGTTGCAAACGGCAGACACTGGCCTCTTCAAAACCAAGTGTTCTTTAATGATGGCCGAGGGATTTTCACGCTTTCTCAGCCTTTGGACATCACGAGTGAAACGAGCTACGCAACAGAGCTTGCAGATTTAGATGGTGATGGTGACTTAGATGTGGCTGTTGGCAATGACAATGCACCAAACATGCTATACTTCAATGATGGGGCGGGGAACTTTAAAAGGGGGAAACACTTCGGTAAACGATACTCGAACACGCGTAACCTTACACTTGCAGATTTAGATCAGGATGGTGACATCGACATTTTAATTACTAATCGTGGACAAGAGAATGAAATCTGCCTAAACAATGGCAAAGGTGAGTTCTCCGAACCTATCGGCTTTGGTGCGAAAGACGATTCGACTATTGATGTAGAAGTAGCCGACATGGATGATGATGGTGACCTTGATTTGATTCTTGCGAACAGAGATGGCCAATCGAATGCGGTCTACCTGAATGGCGGGAATCTTGACTTCTCAACCAAAATTCTCTTTGGCACTGGTACTGACGAAACGAGGTCAGTCGCTATTGCAGACATTAATCAAGACGGATATAAAGACATTATTACTGCCAATATTGGTCAACCCAATGCCATCTATTTTGGTGATAAAGACTTAAGCTTTAAAAACAGCTCAATTTACGATTCAGGAAATGACCAGTCCTATTCTGTTACAGTAAGTGACTTAGACCTAGATGGAGATATGGACATTGTGGTGGCTAATGTTCAGGGCTCAAATTCAGTTTTCTTAAATAACAACAAAGGTGAAAGCTGGACAAAAATGAGTATCGGGCCTGAGTTCAACTCTTATGACATTATAGTGGCGGATTTGAACGGAGATGGAAGACCTGACATCATTGAGGCAAACTCGGACGAGCAGAACGTTTTTCACATAAATGCTGTCAAAAGGAATCGATAGTCACTCATTCGATCAGATTACGTTTACTCAATAAGACCTTTCCACAAGGTCAAGGTAGAAAAGCGTTGTTAAAAGTTTCTCAATTGCCTTTCAATCTCGAGCGAAGCCGAGAGAACTTATTCTGCATTCAGAAATTCTACCAGCAAGCGATGGAAGTGGTGGACACCCTTCTCCATTTCAGGAGAGTAGCGCCCCGTATTATAGACGCGTGATTTCATTCCTCTGTGCACACCCTCCACTACTTCTTCATCTTCTTGTTCCACTTTGTCTAGCCATGCTCCTGCCCCTAGGTCAAGTTTACTCTCGTCATAGACATAAGAAATGAATGACACCTTAGTTTCATCTTTTGAGATTGGTTTCACCACATTAACTGATAACCCCCATGGGTAGAAATTGAACATCATGTTCGGGAAAACCCAGAAGTAATAAGCCGCTATTGATTTGCCGAAATCTTCGTGCCCTTCAGGGAAGTCAAATGTATTCTCTTCGCCTTCGGCATAGCCAATCTGGAGATTAGCGTGTTTGAAAAGAACGGTTTCATAGTTACCATAATCCAATGCTTCATTCAAGCCAGCATGAACGAAAGGAATATGAAAACCCTCTAGATAGTTGTCACAATAGAGCGCCCAATGCGCATTGATGTGATAGTCTTTACCGCGATCAGCAAACAGCTTGAATTCCTCCAAAGGCATAAAGCCCACCTTGCTTTGCATGGCTTCTAATACATCAGAGAAATAATAGGCATTACCCAAAGAGGCAAATAGCCATGGACCCCATTGCTGTAAAGGAAATTCATGAAGGTTGTCCTCCGGTCTAGGGAAGCCTTTGGCTGCTTTGAACTGTGGCATGTGCTGAAACTTACCGTCTAAATTAAACCTACGTCCATGATAGGCACAGGTAATATTTCTAGCTTTTGCTGGTTGATCGCAAAGTATGTCACCACGATGTGTACACACATTGGATAGGCACTTAACCTCTCCTCCACTATTGCTGAGGAGCATTGGCTCACCTGTACCTTCTAGCGTAAATGGATGAACCATCCCTTCCTCAGCAACTAATTCTTTAGCGCCAACGAATTGCCATGACTTTGCAAATACCTTTTCCGAAAGACTTTCAAAAACCTCTGCACTTCTATAGAAAGAAGACGGCATCGTTTCAGCAAGTTCAATTTCAGGATGAATTTCGTATTTAGGCATGCTCAATTATAATCAATATCTTCCCATTCACCTGATGGGTGCTTCGAAATCGCGTAATTTTTTTAATGAGTAAAAATAAAAAGTCTCCCAAGAAATTAGGGCTTTGGGCAACAACCGCGCTGGTTGTTGGTAGTATGATTGGTTCTGGAATTTTCTCTCTTCCAGTCGCTTTGGCAGAATATGGTGGGATTAGTCTTTTTGGATGGCTCTTCGCAGCGATTAGCGCATTGATTCTTGCCAAAATATTTGCCTACCTAAGCAAAGTGATTCCCTCCGCTGGTGGCCCCTATGCCTATAGCCGAGTCGGTTTTGGTGACTTTATAGGTTTCTTCGTTGCCTGGGGATATTGGCTATCCATTTGGGCAACTAATGCTGCGATTACCATCACCTTTATTAGTTACCTCGGGGTATTCTTCCCCATACTTCAAGAAAACACAGTTGTGGCATTAATCGTAGGATTAATCACCTTATGGAGCCTTACTGCGATCAATAGTTATAGTGTAAAAGCAGGAGGAAACACACAGGTCGTCACCACGATCTTAAAGATCGTTCCCCTTGCTGTAGTGACAATTGGAGGCTTGTTCTTCATAGATATATCTCACTTTACGCCATTTAATGTGAGCGGGATTTCTTCCGTAAAAGCCATTACAATTTGTACAGCGCTGTGCCTTTTTGCCTTTATGGTCTTGAGGCGGCCACAGTGCCTGCGAACAATATTAACAATCCAAAAAAGACCATTCCGAAAGCAACCATGCTTGGAACCATTTTGGTGACTATCATTTACATGCTGAG
>DLQN01000050.1:28903-56698 GCA_002477595.1 Roseivirga sp. UBA7431 | reverse complement strand
ATAAGTAATGAGAATATAGATGGTATCACTCAGTGCGATACCTACTGCCATAAAGAAACCTGAGAAGAAACCTTTCTCAATTGCATTTTGGATTAGCGCAAAGAATACTGGGCCTATTAAGACACAAAGTAGCAACCCAAATAACAATCCGTTAATGATGACATCCATGCAGATTAGGCTTTACTTCCAACAAAGGCGAGCCAGCTTTCAAGTTTCTCCTTCTTCAAAACACGTGGGAATTTTGTTTGCCCACCTTCTTTACCCTGAGACCTTAGCCAATCGTAGAAGACTTCGGTTGGCAATACATCGAGTTTAATATTTTTCAACGCAAACTTACGCTCTACGGCATAATCGTCATTTAGCTCATTTAAGCAAGCGTCAATTCTTTCTTTTAAGGCTGTTGCATCAACAGGATCGTCTGTGCCAATAAACCAATGATGTGAGAACAGTTTGCCATCAGGTACTCCTGCTACTGTGAATTCCTTAACACCAATATTGAATTCAGCAGAAGTCTGTTCTATTGCTCGATTCATATTATCGACAGATAGATGCTCTCCACAAAGACTTAAGAAGTGCTTAGTCCTTCCGGTGATAATAATTTCAGAGCTATGCTTGTCTAAGAATCTAACGGTATCTCCAATGAGATATCTCCAAGCTCCCGAGCAAGTCGAAATCAGTAGTGCATAATCTTTACCCTCCTCCACTTGATCGATCATGAGCGTTTCGGGATTATCGACTATCTGTCCATCCTGATCAAAGTTCTCTTCATTGAATGGGACAAACTCGTAGAAGATGCCACCGTTTAGCATCATGCGCATTCCACGTTTCTCAGGTGAGTCCTGAAACGCAATGAAGCCTTCTGAAGCCAGGTATGTTTCTATGTAATGAATTGGCCTACCCAATAACTTGTCAAAGCTATTCCTATAAGGTTCGAACGCCACGCCACCATGTACAAATGACCCAAGGTTTGGCCAGATCTCATGGATGTTTTTGACTCCATACCGTACTATAATTCGCTCAAGAAGTATGGTCATCCATGCAGGCACGCCTACTATCATACCGATGTTCCATTTCGGTGCTGACTCAACAATTTCTTCCAATTTGATTTCCCAATCCTTATGCTTTTTAATCTTCGGAGTAGGATGAGAAAAGCCTTGCACCCATAGTGGTAATTGGCCAGTCGTAATACCACTTAAATCTCCGTAATAATAGTTGCCCGAGAAATCTAACGCAGTGCTACCACCTAGCATAAGCATCCCTGACTGAAAGAACTTATCCGGAAAATCGTACTTGGACAGCGTGTACATATGCCTTGTTCCCGTCTTCCTGATCTGACGGATCATATCCTTTGTAACAGGAATATACTTAGATGTAGAACCAGAGGTACCTGAACTTAAGGCAAAGAACTTGGTTTTACCCGGCCAACTGACATCAGCTTCACCATCCCTCATCTTATGCCACCATTCATGATCCATCTTATCATAGTCGCACACAGGGACGAGTTCTTTAAACTTGTCAAAGAAATCATGTTGACCGAAGCTTCTGAACTGCTCTAGTACAGTGTGGAAGTCGTATGTTCTACCGAATTGAGTATTTCTTGCACTAATTAAGAGTTTTGACAGCTCCTTCTTCTGCAAATCATAAGGTGAGGTAAAATCTTGCTCTAACGTTTCGCGGAGCTTGATGCCTTTCTTTAAAATTGATCCAATTATGGGCATTCTTGTTGTCTTCTCTAAAAAATGACAGTATGCTAGAGACTAAAATCTACTAACTTTGACCAGCTGATCACTTGATCAAAGATAACAGAAATCTAAACTCGATCGTACTTCCGCAATATGTCAATTATAAATAATATCAATTCCTATAATGAGCAACTTGCTCCTTACAAGGCTCAACTCATTGCTGTGAGTAAGACTAAACCAGTTGAAGATTTGTTACAGGCCTATGAAGGAGGGCAAAGAGACTTTGGTGAAAACAAGGCGCAAGAGCTAACCACGAAGTTTGAAACCATGCCTAAAGACATTCAATGGCATATGATTGGGCATCTTCAAAGAAACAAGGTGAAATACATCGCCCCCTTTGTGTACTTAATTCATGCCGTAGATAGCCCTCGTCTTCTAGCAGAAATTAATAAGCAGGCATTGAAAAATGATCGGGTCATCTCGTGTTTACTGCAAATTCACATTGCTGAAGAAGAAACGAAATTCGGTTTTGACGAAGCCGAGCTTTTAGACTTTATTACAAGCGATGCTTTATCTGAATACAAAAACATAAAGATTCTTGGTCTAATGGGCATGGCAACTAACACAGATAACAAAGCACAAGTCAGCAAAGAATTCAATCATTTAAAAGCCTTGTTCGAGCAGATTAAAAACAATTTCGATCTGAAGAATGTAGAAATGCAGGAGCTTTCAATGGGTATGACTAGTGACTATATAGAAGCTTGTGAAGCTGGGAGTACAATGGTAAGAATTGGAAGTGCCATATTTGGTGCTCGTAATTACCCTCAACAATAATAATATGACTGCAAAAACTATTCTGATCCTTGGTGGAATTCTCGGTGTACTTTCAGTAGGTATTGGTGCGTTCGGTGCACATGGACTAGAGGCAACCTTAACTGCAAACGCCCGGATGGATACATTTGAAACCGCAGTAAAGTATCAGTTCTATCACACATTTGCATTGATCCTTTTGGGAATACTTATGCTGAATGTGCAGAGTAATTACTTCAACTATGCGGGAATAAGCTTTCTAGTTGGCATAGTGATTTTCAGTGGTTCTTTGTACACTTTAAGCCTGACAAACATTACCTGGCTGGGTGCCATTACTCCCATTGGAGGACTGGCCTTCATATTAGGATGGATATTTATGATTCTCGGTGTTTCAAAAACACTATAAACCAGATTTAATCAATAGAATCTAGAGTGGAAATTGACTAAGAAAAGCTCCTTAGACGCCCGAGTTATAGCAGTATAGAGCCACCTCACATATTCTTGATCAACCATTTCTTCGGTCAGATATCCTTGATCTACAAATACGGCATCCCATTGTCCCCCTTGAGATTTGTGACAAGTCAAGGCATAAGCAAACTTTACTTGCAAGGCATTGAGGTGAGGGTCATTCTTAATTGCTTTCCTACGTTCAGTTTTGGTAGAGAGATCAGCATAACCTTCACTTACCTCATCATAGAGTCGTTTGTAGTCCGTGTTGTTCAAAGAAGCTTCTGGTGAATATAGCGTATCCAAAATCACCTTTGCCTCGAATGGCTCCTGATCTGGATAATCAAGCAATTGCACTCTTAATTCTGCGAAACGTAAGCCATAATATTCTTCAAAGCGAATAATCTTCATTACCTCAACAAAGTCTCCATTGGCCAAAAACCCTGCAGGAGCATTCTCTGGAAGGAAATGATAATTATTTCTAACGATCATTAGAATATCACCTGCCTCAATTTCGTCTTCTCTAAACTGAATACTCCTTCTGATATATTGATTGTATTGAACAGCGTTCTTATTACTACGACAGATGATTACTGTGTTTTCTGTTCCGTACTTATCATAAGCATAACGAAGGCCGTCTTCAAGGCGTTCGCCAGTCATTTTGAACACATCTTTGAAGCGAGAGGTAGCGAATTTAATCGCGAATTCTTCCTTTAGTAGCTCTTTACGAAGATTGGTTGCATTAAAAAGAATACCTGATTCTTCCTCTTGCCGCATCACCTCGGTGAGTTCTAAAGCACTCACATCGTTTCCGAAAGTTTGAGTCAAGAAATCGCTCTCCAATGCTGGGCTTTCTAATGAGCCGACTGGGGGCAACTGCGCCACATCACCAATCAGCAGCAGTCTATTTCCTTCTTGTGCAAAAACATAGTCCATTAAATCCGTCAGAAGCCCATTTTTTCCATAATCCGATTGGTTGGAGATCATGGAGGCTTCATCGACAATGAATAAGGTGTTCTTATGATAATTGCTTTGTCGCTTAAATTCAAGACCTCCACCAGGTTCTGAAGTTTGCTGAAAGATCTTCTTGTGGATGGTAAATGCAGTCCGGTTAGTGTAGCCTGCCATCACCTTTGCCGCACGACCAGTTGGTGCCATCAACACATATTTATAATTGAAGAAGGGCAGCATTTTGACGATGGCTCCAACAACGGTAGTTTTACCAGTACCTGCATAGCCACGGAGTACAAGGGCAGGTTTTCGTAATTTTTGATTTAGGAGAAAGTCATCGAACAAATGAAATAGCTCTCTTTGACCATCCGTTGGTTCGAAAGGAAACTTACTAATTAGTATTTCTGAAGGTTTAGCCAATCCTAAGACTTTTTCTTGTCTTCTGGAAAAATCGTAACCATCGAGGTACTGGCCTTAGCGATTAGGGTTCGCTTACCCTCATCTACAGACCACACTTCAGCCTCACAAAAGCTCATCTTTCGACCTTGCTTCACTACCCAACCAATTGCATGTAGCTTTTGCCCTCTTCCAGGGGTGAAGTAGGATATCTTTATTTCTCCTGTAACCACATGCTGGTCTTCTGCCACAACAGTAACCGCTGCAAAGCCAGCCACAATATCTGCAAGGGTGGCAGTGACACCGCCATGTACCAAACCTATTTGCTGCTGATGATCTTGTGTTAAATCTAGCCAACCTTCCGTACGACCTGGCTCAATGACGTTCAGCTCAAAGCCTACAAGTTTCATAAAATACTGACGTTCGAGAAATTTCTCTATCCTTGACTTGAACTCAGGATTAAATACCTTTACCATAGCCTACAATTTGTGCAAATATATCCACTAGTCTTAATCACCACTACAGATGACCCAGATAGATGCTAAGATATCCGAAGCTTACGGACAAAAACTGAGAGTTCGGGTTTGCGGAATTTGTATTAAGGAGGATAAGTTACTTTTAGTGCATCACAAATCATTGGGCAAAACTGGTTCACTGTGGGCACCACCCGGTGGTGGAATGGAATATGGCGAAAGTGCCGAAGAAGCACTGATCAGAGAGTTCAAGGAAGAGACAGGATTGACCATTGAAATAAAAGATTTCTTATTTGTTCATGAATACCTCGATCGTCCGCTCCATGGAATTGAGCTTTTCTTTTTGGTAAATTCCATTTCAGGCGAGCTGAAACTAGGCTCTGATCCTGAAATGACTACTGAAAATCAAATACTTACAAAGATTGGATACCATAATCTAGAAATGCTTCGGACACAAGAAATGGAAAACTTGCACTACGTATTACAAAACTCCAGCTCGATCAATGAGATGATTAATCGAAAAGGTTATTTCAAATTTCATTAATTATCCATAAACTAGCGTTTTCATTTATTATGCATTACCTAAATAATTAGTTAATTTAGCGAAAATCGACTTTAAAATGAACCTTACTAAAATTCTTACTGGTGTTTTCTTTGTCCTAGCCGTTGTAGTGGCTTATTTCTTATATGATGGTATTAATGGTACCATTGAAAAAGGAAAGGAAATAGAAAGAGTTGAAAATATTGTAAAAGCGCGACTTGAACTTATTCGAGATGTCCAAATCGCTTATCTAAGTACTTACGGTGATTATGCAGACACTTGGGAGAAATTAATCTCTTATGCTGACTCTGGTAACATCTACGTTATTGAAAGAACTGAAGTAATCAAAATGCTCGACTATGGTGCTGAACAATCGACATTTGTTTATGACACTTTAGAAGTTGTTCCTGTTAGAGATTCGCTTTTCTCCAACGGTTTTGACTTTAAAACGCTACCTGAGCTACCTCATTCTAAAGGAAAATACTTCTCCCTATACGCAAAAGATTCTATCAAATCTGGTGTAAATGTCGATTTCCTAGAAGTTGCAGATACTTATTCATTTGACAGAACAAGAACTGACGATAACGAGAATGAAAAGCGTAGACCATTGAGATTCGGTTCAAGAACTGATATCACTACAGCAGGTAACTGGTAAGATCAGGTGCGTTCAACGAATACGCCATCAAGAATATCTATAAAGGACGAAAGACTAGATATTGATCGCATAGATCACTATCGTCTTTCGTTTTTTATTTCTTCTGAATCCTGTCAAATCAGCATATTTGACATTCAGAAGAAACGTCTATTGCTTCTTGAAGAAGTCGGCTTCAATTCAAAAATTAGCCTTGTCGAAAATATTCAAACCGTCTATGACGAGCACACGGTCATGGCTGCTGGTTTTTGGAGGGAGGTTCAAGTTTTTGGAAGAAACAGACAATTTTCACTAGTCCCCTATCCAGTATTCGACAAATCGCTGATACAACAATACATCCAGCTGAATGAGCCTACTGACCCTAATCTAGATGAGTACAGGTTTAAGGTATTAGATGAGCTTGGACTAGCCATCGCTTTTGCCTACCCTGCTGCACTCAAAGAATGGTTTAATGAAAAATATCCGAATACTTCTCTGCACTTTAACCATCAGAGTATCGCTTACCTTAAGGGATTAAAAGGTCAATTAAGAGAACGGGCTCAAAGTAGTATCTACGTACTCATAAATGATCAAGAGGTACTCATGGCAGGGTTTAATTTCAGTCGCCTAGCTATTTATAATCAGTTTCAGTTTTCAGATTCAATGAGTCTTGTGAACGGCATTTTATCTACAGCAAAGCAATTCAGTGAAGAGGGACAATCAATTCCCGTCCTCCTGCATGGTAGCAAAAGTCTAGTAGACAAGAACCTACCTACTCTGAAAAAGTACTTCAAGAATATTGAACTTGGTCAACGGCCATCTGATATAATGATACATCCAATCTTCAACGAACTTGAAGGAATGGAGTATTTCGATGTGCTTTCGAACCTCTAGTTTAATTCCTTAGATTTACCATATGAAGCGTATTGCAGTTTTCCCTGGCTCATTTGATCCATTTACAAAAGGTCACGAGGACATCGTCCTAAGGGGACTGAAACTATTTGATGAAATCGTCATAGCCATCGGTTATAACAGCCAAAAGACGAATCGGTATTTCGAAATCGCTTACATGGAGGAAAAGATCAACCAAACCTTCAAAGATGTTCCAGGTGTATCGGTAATAGTTTACAATGAACTAACCGCGCAGATAGCTGATAAATTAGAGGCTTCATTTATCCTTAGAGGCCTAAGAAACACCACCGACTTTGAGTATGAAAATAGTATATCTCAAGTTAACCGTGACTTGAACAGTCACCTTGAAACGGTATTCTTGATCACATCAGCAGAGCTGGCTGCTGTAAATTCTTCAATTGTTAGAGAAGTGCACCGATATGGTGGGGAGGTGCAAAGATATTTACCTTACAATTTGTGAGCTAGTAGCTGCTTCTTAAACTTTTTATAGACGTGTCGAATGGAACTGAATGCGTTGAACTGGGCTACATCCACTTCCTTTTTGCTCATCCACCTTACTTCATCTATACCTTCATCTAGTTGAGGTTTCATAGCACTATCATCAAGACATTCCATTTGATACCAAACGGTCTTCTTCAGAATGCTCTTCTCTCCTGTTGTGTAAGTATGCCATGTCGTACAAACCTTGTCTAACACTTTCACTTTGACATTACACTCCTCCTCTACCTCACGCTTCGCGCCTTCTGAAAAAGTCTCTTTACCCTCAATTTTACCTTTAGGTAGGTCCCACTTGCCAAGTCGATGAATCATAAGAATCTTACCATTCTTATAGACTACACCTCCACCCGCTTTAATAATTTTAAACTTGCTCTTGATGTACTCTACAGACTCATCGTAATGAGGAGTAACGACAGTAACCGATTCTAATCCTTTGATCTTTTTATTATGTAGAATGAATAGAATACTCTTTATGGTATCTCTATTGGCATTCCGAATAAGCATATTGCCTCTGAACTTACGTTCATTGATCAACAGGTCATCCTCTTGAATAACTTCGTCAAAAAGACTATCGTCTTTTATTCGTTCAGGTCTCTTGATCCTGAGTGGGGTGTCCTTTATATAAATCCTCATTGAGGGTCTTAATTCTTTGTCAATATCAAAAAAAAATCTCTAAGTACGTGAAAGAAAATCATGACATTTTGAGAAAAAAAATATCTTAAATTCGCGTTATGGAAAAAGTCTTATCTGAAAAGGAAATCGCGTTAAAAGTAGCCTCTGACTTACTTCAAATCAAAGCAATTAAGTTGAGCATAGAGAATCCGTTTACGTGGAGCTCTGGTTGGAAATCTCCAATCTATTGTGACAACAGGCTTTCTCTCTCTTACCCAGCAACAAGGACATTTATTAAAGAGGCCTTGGCGGAAGCAGCAAAAGCTCAATTTCCAGGCTATGAAGCAGTAGCCGGTGTTGCTACGGCAGGAATACCTCAAGGTGCCCTGCTAGCAGAAGCATTAGGTGTTCCTTTTATCTATGTACGATCTAAGCCTAAAGGCCATGGAATGGAAAATTTGATAGAAGGAAAAGTTACACCTGGCCAAAAAGTGATTGTTGTAGAAGACTTAATTTCTACTGGTGGTAGTTCTTTAAAAGCTGCCGATGCCCTTATTGCCTCAGGTTTCGAAGTGATGGGCATGCTTGCCATTTTCACTTATGGATTCCCTTTGGCGGATGATAACTTTCAAAAGGCTGGCATTAAACTCCATTGTCTAAGTAATTATAAAATCATGCTTGAAAAGGCAGTAGAACTCGGCTATATCAATGAATCTAATATTGCCTCTCTAGAAGAATGGAGAAATGATCCGGGAAACTGGGGATAATTAGGTGATTCTACCTACGTCAAGACTTTGGTAGACACGGTGATTAGGTGATTAGGTGAAATTCATTTTTTGACTAAATGCTCCAAACTATGCATAGTTAAGTCTTCATTAATCATTCACAATTCAACATTAACCCTTCAAGAATTCAAAACTTCTCCTCTACTCCAAGACCAAATAGCGCGAAGTCATACTTTACGGGATCCTCAGGATCGAATTGACGCAAGTTTTCAGTTAGCTCAAGTGCGGTTTGCCAATCCATCTGTTTTCGCTTAACCAAGCCAAGTTTTCGAGCAACGCGCTCTACATGAACATCGCATGGGCAGATTAATTGAGAAGGCTTAATTCCATGCCAAATCCCAAAGTCAACTCCGTTTGTGTCAGTTCTTACCATCCATCGTAAAAACATATTAATCCGTTTGCAAGCTGATTTCCTAACAGGTGTCGCAATGTGTTTTTTGGTACGCTGAGGCGCATCTGGTAAAGCAAAAAACTGATCATGAAAATGAATCAAGGCATTCCCGATATGTTCGTCATCTGGCTTTAGGCCTGATAAAAATGCCGATTCTAGAGAATCATGCTTTTGATAAAAGTCTTTGAAAAAGGCGATGAAATAAAGCGTGTCAATATCATTAAATGTGCGGTGCTTAAACTTTAGGAGCGGTTTAAGATCATTTTCGCTATGATTCAAAATGAAATCATAGGGCTGATTATCCATCATCGCAAACAACTCGTTGCACTTATTAATGATGGTCACACGTTGGCCCCAAGCCAAAATAGCCGCCCAAAAACCTGTGATTTCGATATCTTGTTTGAGCGTGTAAGCGTGAGGAATACTCACTGGATCTGGGCTAATAAATGATCGCTGATTATACAACGCTACCTTTTCATCCAGAAAGGCTTTTAGACCTTCAAAGTCATTGTGCACCATTTACTGGAAGTAACTCAGCTGAACTCTGAATCGTTTGTCAATGGCCTTCAAGTGATCATAAGCCTTTTGGTTCAACTTGATAATAACCTTTTCATCTACCACACTCGGCATAGCACCTACTACTCTTACGTAGACCGTAAGGTCGTTCATCATGTTCTTTACTTTGATCACAGTACCGACTTTAGCTGTTCTATGTAATGCAAAGAATTTGGCCGATGGTTCATCTTCTTCAATTAATTCAGCTAAACCTTCAACTTCGAAAGGTACCAGTTTAGTCCCTCTATAGTTTTCTGGCTCAGGAGCAATGGCTAACTGAGTCTTTGCAGTATCCGTTTTAAGCACCGGTATTGGTACTGCTTTGACATCTGCTTTAATTCCCACCTTTACAGTAGCCACTGCAGGCTTAGCATCGGCAACCACCTCACTCTTGACTTTTATTTTTAATTCCTGACCGAGAGAAAGTGAATTAGAGGACAAGTCATTCCATGCTTTTAGATCAGAAATATTGACACCGTACTGCTTTGCGATAGCAAAAAGGGTCTCACCTGGTGCTACTTTATGCAGCTTTTCATTTACTACTGTAAGCTTCGCTGCATTTTCTTTCATTGGCATTTTACCGCCAAATGGAATCTTTAAGGTCTGACCAACTTGCAAACCGCTTGCTAAAGCTGGATTGGCCTGATTGATCTCTGTAACTGTTGTCTGATAACGTTTGGCTAAAGAGAAAAGCGTCTGTTTTGACAATACCTTGTGTACCACAAATACCTTATCACCTTGCTTCTCGATACCAAGAGAATCCGTTTGTGCAAAACCAGTAATAGTGACCATTAAAAACATCATTACTACTCCGAAGTACTTTCTCATATGCCTAAAAGCCATAAATAATTAAATTTCGCTTACCCTCAACAAATATAAGGGCTTGATTAACTATAAAAAACGTGCCAGTCGCTAAGCCTTTCAATTCACTCTCCAGCAATTGGTGAAGCAACAAGTCACCATTTAGATTAAATACGAACAAATCTAATTTATAGCCTGCTGCGTCCTTGGTATTAATTGCAACGGCAAAATATTGATCCCACTCAAGGTAATCACAACTGCCCACTAGCTCCAACGATAGTTTATCCTTTAGAAATTTAGCAACCGTCACAAAATGAGGACTTTCGGGCTCGTAGTGAGTAGGATAAAACGTTTCACTTAACGCTACAGGCTCTAAAGAAATAGTTGGCTCATTGACTTCAGCTCCCGTTCTCAAATCAATCTTAAACTGGTAAACAGGATCGCTGATTGCAGCCAACTGAAGTAACCCAGACTGTATATTGAACAGTTTGACATCATCTACTGACCATATTGCTTCTAGCGTAGTAGTGTCAAATCCAAAGACAGATCGGGCTTCAATATTTTGTGTATCGTCATAGGTTTGGAAAACAATGACATCCCCAGCAAAATGATAAACGCTAATCCACCACGATTCCTCGAAGCTGATGTCTTCCCAAAGAAAGTCACCTGCATTTAAATCAAAAAGTGAAAAACGAACCGCTAGTGCTTCACTGTCTCTAATGGTAATCAATAGTTGATTCCCAAAAGAAAGCACCTCCCAGATATCGGCATCAAAGCCGTGTGAAAAATGGTGTCGTAACTGTTTTGACAAGTCCTTTATTTGTAATTTGAAACAAAAATAAGCTATTCACGTGGGGATCAAAGGAATTAGAAACGTAGTCAGAGGAATTGCCCTAAGCAGTTTTTTATTGTTGGCAGCCGCGGCATGGGCTTCTGAACAATCCAAGTATCAAGAAGGCACACTTAAGGTTTTCTTAATGGAAATCAGGGGAGACATCGACCCAAGGATGAATCGATATGTCGACTTAGCGCTAGACCAAGCCACAGAAGTTAATGCCGATATCATCCTTATAGACATGGACACCTATGGTGGAGCAGTCAACGATGCCAACGACATTCGTACCAAAATACTAGAATACGAAAAGCCGATTTGGGTTTTTATTAATAATGATGCAGCATCTGCCGGTGCGCTCATTTCAATTGCCTGTGATAGTATTTACATGGTGCCTGGCGCCAATATAGGCGCAGCAACTGTAGTGAATGGCGCTGATGGTTCTCAAGCCCCTGACAAGTATCAATCCTACATGAGATCCATCATGCGGTCAACGGCAGAAGAAAACAACAGAGATCCTTTGATTGCAGAAGGCATGGTGGATGATAGAGTGGAGATTGAAGGAGTAACCGAATCTGGTAAAATCATCACTTTTACCACCTCAGAAGCTATAGCTAATGGTTATTGTGAAAGAGAAGTAGCCAGTATTCAAGACATACTAGAGAAAAATAATATTGTCGACTATGAACTGATCAAATATGAGTTATCAGGTACCGAAGAAGTCATTTCCTTTTTCCTAAACCCGTTTGTCAGTGGACTATTAATTTTAGTCATTACTGCAGGTATCTTTTTTGAGTTACAGACTCCTGGAGTTGGTTTTCCTATAGCAGCAGCAGGAATAGCACTGGTACTTTATCTTGTTCCTTATTACCTCAACGGATTGGCGGCAAACTGGGAAATCGCAGCCTTCTTCATTGGTTTTGCACTAATCGCGCTAGAAGTATTTGTGATCCCAGGCTTTGGATTAGCAGGGATAGCGGGGATAGTTTGTACGGTGGGTGCTTTGATCTTTATGATGCTCGGTAACGACAATTTCAATTTCGATTATGTCCCCGTAGGAGAAATATCTACGGCAGCCACCGTAGTGGGCGTTGGTGTTTTAGGTTCAATTATAGTGCTCTTCCTTTTTGGCTATCGGCTTACACAGTCAAAAATATTCAGCAGAGTAGCTTTGATGACAAGTCAAGAAAAGAAGGATGGCTATGTCGCTACAATTTATGCTGAAGACTTCGTGGGCCGTCAAGGTACCGCAAATACCATTCTTCGCCCCAGTGGTAGAATAGAAATAGAAGGTGAAGTCTATGATGCGTATACTCGCGGAGAGTATGTAGAGGCTGGTGAACGAGTTGTTGTAATCAGTCAAGAAGGCAGTACACTCAAAGTAAGAGTTGTTAAATAATGGATAAAAAGAATATCGCAAAATTTAGTGCCGAAAGCCTTGTAGTGGCAGGCGGTCACGATCCGATGGGTGTTTTAAACTCCCTGAAGAACCCAATCTTCCAAACGTCCACTTTCGTGTTCAATACTGCCGAAGAAGGAAAAGCCTTTTTCAACAAATATTCAAGCGCTGACACGCTGGAGGAAAGAAACAGTAGTCTCATCTATACGCGACTGAATCACCCCAACCTTACCGCTGCTGAGTTTCGATTAGCACAACTAGATGGTGCTGAAGACGCGGCCTTCTTCGAAAGCGGCATGGCTGCTATCTCGACTACTATAATGACTTTCTGCAAAGCGGGAGATTTAATTCTTATGTCATCCCCCTTATATGGTGGAACAGATACCTTTATCAAGCGCACATTAAATCAATTTGATGTAGCCTATATAGAATTTGACACCAACCACTCTCTAGAAGAAATTAAAGCGACTATCCTAAATCATCCGAGAGCGAAGAGGCTAAAGATGATCTATGTAGAAACTCCTGCCAACCCAACATTGTCATTAACAGACATTGGAATGATAGCAGACCTAAGAGAAGACTTAAGATCAAGTGATATACAAGCTGTTATCGCTGTAGACAACACCTACCTAGGCCCTATTTTCCAAAAGCCACTGGCTCAAGGTGCAGACCTAAACCTGTATTCAGCCACCAAATACATTGGCGGACATAGCGATGTTATTGCAGGGGCATGTTCTGGTAAGGAAGACTTGATTCAAGGCATCAAAGGCCTAAGGACAACACTAGGATGTATGGCCTCTCCGTTTACGTCATGGTTGGTGACAAGAAGTCTGGAAACGGTTTCTCTTCGCATGGAAAAACAAGCTTCTAATGCTGAGCAATTGGCCAATTTCTTAAAAAATCACCCAATGGTGAACAAAGTCTACTTCCTAGGACACCTGGAGGAAGGAGATCCACAACACGCGATCTACAAAAAGCAGCAGAATTCAGCAGGCGCAATGATGGCCTTTGAAGTCAACGGTGGTGAAAAAGCAGCATTCACATTTTTGAACAGTTTAGAGTTAGTCAAACTTGCTGTGTCATTGGGCAGTACTGAGACACTAGCTTCTCACCCGTACACCATGAGTAGCTCCAATATGAACGAGGAAGACAGGATAAAAAACAACATCACCGAAAGCCTTGTCAGAATCTCCGTAGGTATCGAAAATCCAAATGACCTAATCTCAGATTTCGATCAAGCATTGAATCAGATGTAATGGCTGATCAAACCCTCTATGAAAGAATTGGGGAAGAAAATATCCTTCGATTAGTGGATGACTTCTATGAAGGGGTTGGAAGTGATGACCTGATTAGAAAGATGTATCCTGAAGATTTAGTGCCTGCTAAAAACAGGCTTAAGCTATTTTTCATTCAATCGCTTGGTGGCCATCAGACCTATACACATGAACGTGGTCAACCCATGCTTCGAAGGAGACATTTTCAATGGAAAATTGGTCAAGAAGAAGCCACACACTGGTTACAACACATGCACAATGCGCTAGAAAAAGCCACTTTTGCTGAAAAAGAGAAAGATGAATTCTGGGATTATGTCTACAAGGCGGCACTGCATATGATTAATCAATAAGCTTACTTTACTATATTCGCTGCCAGTGATGAAAAAAGGCCTTTTAAAGATTTATTCCATATACGGACTAGTGGTTTTTGCCCTTACCTTCATCATACTCCTACCCTTTTTCTTGCTCGCTATTTTTGTGAAGCCTATGGAGAAAATGGCTGCTACGCTCAACTATATCTGGGCTCGTGTTTTCTTCTTCTTTCTCTTCTTAAACAGAACCAAAATCACCTTTGAAAAGAGATTAGATAGAAAGCAGACCTATATTTTCTGTGCAAATCACACCTCATTTCTAGACATTCCTACCATTGGTTTGATTCGACACAACTTTAAATTTATTGGTAAAGCCTCACTGAAGAAAGTACCGATTTGGGGATACATGTATAATAAACTGCACATACTCGTAGACCGTGAAAGTATGCGAAGCAAGCATAGTACATGGCTCAATGCTCAAGAAGCCATTGCCAATGGTTTCAGTTTAGTATTCTTTCCTGAAGGAGGAATTCTGTCAAAAGAACCACCAAAGATGGTAGCATTTAAAGAGGGTAGCTTTAGGATAGCAGTGGAACAACAAATCCCTATTGTTCCAGTCACAATTCCTTTCAATCATCTACTTTTACCAGACAAAATACCTCTTATGATGCACACAGGAACGGCTTGTGTGCATGTGCATGAGCCCATTTGGCCCGAGGGAAATGATGAACAAGCTGTGAAATCGCTCAAGCAAAAAGTTCGGGCAACCATTGAAGCACAAATGGATAAATTTACTAGTCATGAAAGTTGATAAGAATGGCTTAGCCAAAGTGGCCCATTTAGCCCGGTTGAATATCAAACCTGAGCAAGAAGACAAGTTGCTAAAGGACATGACGGAGATTTTAACCTGGGTTGACAAGCTAAAGGAACTAAATACGGATGGTATTGAGCCGTTAACCCATATGACCCAAGAGGTAAATTCGCTCCGTGAAGATATATCTGAGAAAACGATTACTACTTCTGCAGGACTTAAAAATGCACCAGATCATGACGACCAGTTTTTTAAAGTACCAAATGTCATGAAGCGCAATTCAAAGTAAATTAAAGCGTTCCAGATAAATCAAACCATTGGATAATAAGGCATTCAACTACTTCAAAATCTTTAGCTATAGTATTACACTATGCTGTTTTGTATTATTTGTGTATGCCCTGATCATAGGTGATAATTTAGCCCTTCCATGGGAAATTGAAACTACATTCAAAACAAGACCCCTTCTTCTTGAGTATTTTCAACTCAAGGGACAAGCAGCAGGACTTTACATCGATCAAATTATCAGTTGGCAAAAGTTCACTACAGGGGATATTCTATATCTAGGTTGGCCAGAAACCATCTTACTAATTGCCTTTTATCTCTCTCTTGTGACCATCACTACTTTGGTCAGCTACTTCGATCGGTTTTCCTACTTTATGGTATCTGGCGTGGTGGTTTTCACTTTGATTCAGTTGAGACTGGAAGAACTAGGAATACCTGATCCATACTTAACCTACGGGGCAATAGGAGGCTATTTCATCGTGACCTATCTTTTCCAAAGCTTCTTTCCCGAGGCTAGACTTTGGAAGCGCCTCTTGAGCAGCTTATTGCTATTTGGTGGATTAATTACCATCATCATGCTATTAACCAATGTGGCAGATCCACACCTAGTGACACTTTCATACGGAATACTAGGCCCTATTATATTTGTCACTATTTTCATCATATTCATTGCAGGTGATAACATTTTCACCCTATTTAAACTAACTACGCAAGGGTCTTCTAACGGTAAGAATAGCCTCAAGCATTTCTCAATTATCGGTTCAATTTATGTTGCCCTGGCTATACTATTGTTCCTTCAACGCACTGGCTATACCGAATTAGACATCTACTTCCTCAACCCCTATGTGTTCCTAGTATTTTCTGTGATCTCAGGATTCTTCTGTATTGAAAGAAAACTAGAAGCTATGGCAGGTGATATCGATTTAAAGCTTATCCAATATTGGCTATTTCCAGTGGGCGCAAGTTTGACATTCTGTTTAATTGCTTGGGCACATCTTTCGGTGAATGATTCGATGATAAATGCAATGGAATGGATTATTATCATTAGCCATATGACTTTCGGCTTAGCCTTTTTTGCTTATGCATTGATCAACTTTATTCCTCCACTTATTTCCAATCTAGAAGTCTGGCCTATCTTTTTTAAGGGCTTAAGAACTCCAATTCTTATGGTCAGATTATTGGCCTTTGTACTCTTTTTAGGAGGTATATTCTACTTAGAGAATAGGCCATATTATCAGGTGAAGGCGGGTCAGTTTTCAATGCTTGCCTCTTTAGCAGAAGAGATCGACAACGAATTACTCACTGATCAATACTACAAACAGAGTGTCTATTTAGATTTTTACAACTTCAAGGCAAATTATGCCCTAACGAGACTTGCGGAAGGCGAAAGAAAGTTAAACGAAGTACCCTCTCAGCTCAGAAGTGTTTTGGAAGCCTCGAATAGCCCAAAAGCTCGGGTCGCCCTTGCAAATTATTATGCCGATCGTGACTTGCTATACCGAGAGCTTACTGCACTAATGAACTCTGTTGAAAGTCAGGCCAGCGGACAAGTCAAAAACAACCTCGGCTTATCGCATTATAGATACAGCAATTATGATTCAGCCTATCGCTACTTCGAAGGCAATGATGGCAAATCTGCAGTAGTGAGTGAAGCGAATTTAGCAGCGCTCAACTACGACCTGGCAGCGAGAGTAAATTTTGACACCACGGTAAACTACAAGCACACGGATGCGATTCATGTGATGATCAACCGTCAAGCACTAGCGAACGCGCAAGGCAACATCATTGACTTTAATCTTAAGCTAGACAAAGACACCTCACTACTAAAAGAAGAGCTATTCTATTTATACAACTCTGCACTTAATCAAGCTTCTACTGACCACGTCCAGATACTTTCGGCAATCAACTTCTATCTGAGTAGTACAAAAAATGACATCTATAGTAACTTCCTATTGATTGCAAAGGCAATGGCACTTTACAACTCAGGGGAAATCAATCAAGCCTTTACCACAATTGAGATAGCCATTGCTGCGGGTCAAGGGGCTGCTGGATTTCCCTATTTCACAAAAGCCGTTTGGGCTTTTGATCAAGGCCAGGTAGCTATGACGATAGAAAGTATTGAGGCTGCACAGAAAAATGGCTACAACGAACCACAGGTGAAAATCTTTATTGATGAGATCAAGGCAGTCAATAGTTACACCGAAAAAGCAGATATAAGCGATTTACTCAATGCGCTAGAAAAGGAAAAAGTAAATCTAGATAGCTCGGATTATATCTCGCGATTAAAGTCCATCGCATTAAAAAACGCTTTCGATGAAAGAACAACGCTTTCGGCCATTCAATCACTTCAGTTAGCAAATGTTACTGAAAATGAGATTTATGAGATACTCTTACAAGTGATCAATGTAAACGTCAAGTCAAGTAAGTTATTAGAACAATATATCTATCAATGTGCTAAAACAGGACTGAGTAATTTCGGTAGAACGGCTCTTTCTAGAATTGAAGCCATGACGGAGCCCACCGTTCACAGTGAGATTACCATTAAGTTTAATAACCTCGTAAATCAAAGGCGTCAGAAAATCCTGAATCGTTAGACTAGATTTAGGAGCTGGATTCACCTATAATCCGTTAGGTTTTCCGCTTAAGTAAAGGGATTTTAAACAGTGCTTTCTTTTTGATTCTTTTGAATCCTTAAACCTTTTATACAATTATTTAGTATTGTATTAAACTTTTAGTCACTAACTGACGTCAAACCAGTATGAGCAACACAG
Source organism: Roseivirga sp. UBA7431 (assembly GCA_002477595.1). Taxonomy (GTDB): domain Bacteria; phylum Bacteroidota; class Bacteroidia; order Cytophagales; family Cyclobacteriaceae; genus Roseivirga. The sequence goes on along the minus strand of DLQN01000050.1, from coordinate 38,533 downwards.
TTATAGAAACCACAGACATTTCGAAGATTTACCAAATGGGTAGTGAGACCATTAAAGCTTTGAAATCAGTAAGTATCAATATCAAACAAGGTGAGTACGTTTCTTTCATGGGCCCTTCTGGTTCTGGTAAGTCTACACTCATGAACATGATTGGTTGTTTGGATACGCCATCTGGTGGACAATACATCTTGAATGGCAATGATGTGAGCGACATGACTGAAAATGAACTCGCAGAAATCAGAAACAAAGAAATTGGTTTCGTATTCCAAACGTTTAACCTTCTTCCTAGAGCTTCTTCCCTAGAAAATGTAGCCTTGCCTCTTATTTATGCTGGTTTTAGCAAATCAGAGCGTGAAGAAAAAGCTTTAGCTGCGTTAACAGGTGTTGGCTTGGGTGACAGAGCTCATCACAAGCCAAATGAACTTTCAGGTGGTCAGCGTCAAAGAGTAGCGATTGCAAGGGCACTTGTGAATGACCCGTCTATCATCCTTGCGGATGAGCCGACTGGTAACTTGGATTCCAAAACGTCATATGACATTATGGAATTATTTGCTCAGCTACACGACAAAGGAAATACAATTATCATGGTTACGCACGAAGATGATATTGCTCAATATTCTCATCGTATCATTAGACTTAGAGATGGATTAGTTGAAACGGACGTAGTCAACGAGAATCCGACAAAAGTGAATCCAATGAAGATGCAAACCGAGGAAGCATAAGTTTGAAGATATATACAAAAACAGGAGATTCAGGCACCACCTCGTTATTAGGTGGTGCTCGTGTTTCAAAGGCACATATCAGAATCGATGCTTATGGAACCGTAGATGAGCTTAATAGCTACATCGGACTACTTCGTGATCAAGAAGTAAACAGCGGCAGGAAAGATCTGCTAAAAAACATCCAAGACAGGCTCTTTACCTTAGGGGCAGAACTCGCTACCGAACCGGGAAAAGACAAAGTCGTAAAACCTGACTTATTCGAAGAAGATGTTACCCAGTTGGAGCAAGCAATGGATGAGATGGATCAAGAACTTGCTGCCTTAACAAATTTTATATTACCTGGCGGGCATCAATCAGTTTCGTTTGCTCATATTGCACGTTGTGTTTGTAGAAGAACAGAACGCCTGGTAATTAGTCTTAACGACCTTGAACCCATAGACGGACTTGTCGTTAGATATCTGAATAGACTTTCTGACTACCTATTTGTTCTAGGCCGTAAAATGGCGCAAGAGTTAATGGCAGAAGAAGTGATTTGGGAACCGAGAAAGTCGAAAAACTGAATTTAATAATTTATTGGGCTTTGTGATTTTTTGACGGAATATTTTATCCCTTCGCGGTGTAATCTCCATAATATTATTCGGTTACATAGCACCTTAATTAGCTGAATACTAATAAATTACAGAATTGGCAACGTTTGCATTTTGAATGTATTAGGTGTACTTTTGCATTCCAAATTTGACAAAAACTGAATAGATGATAGATACTCAGACCATTCGCATTCAACAGACTAGTCAGTCACGCATTGACACGCTAGATGAAAGCAACATACCATTCGGCCAACTATATTCTGACCATATGTTTGTTGCCGACTATACAAATGGTGAGTGGAAAGATCTGAGAATAGCACCTTATCAAAACATCTCGATCAGCCCCGCGAATAGTGCATTACACTACGGTATTACAATTTTCGAAGGATTAAAGGCTTATAGAAATCCTCAAGGAGAGGTAATGATCTTTAGACCTGATGCGAATGCTAAAAGGCTTAATATCTCAGCCGAAAGAATGTGCATTCCCGAAGTACCGGAATCACTTTTCATGGAAGCCTTGACCGAGTTAGTAAAACTGGATAACAGCTGGGTACCTTCTTCTCCAAATACAGCATTATATATCAGGCCTTTTGTATTTGGAACTGATGAGTACATTGGTATTCGTCCTTCACAAAATTTTAGATTTATGATCATTACCTGTCCTGTGGGATCATATTACTCACAGCCAGTTAATGTTAAGATCGAAACAGAATACTCAAGAGCAGTCGAAGGAGGAACCGGATTTGCAAAAGCTGGTGGCAACTATGCTGCAAGTTTATACCCGGCTAAATTGGCCCAAGAAAAAGGCTTTCACCAGTTAGTTTGGACAGACGCAAAGACTCATCAGTTTATCGAAGAGTCTGGAACCATGAACATCATGTTTGTAGTAGATGGAAAACTAATTACAGCCCCTACTTCTGGAACTATTCTTAAAGGAATTACGAGGGATAGCGTACTTACCATCGCTAGAGATTGGGGAATGGAGGTAGAAGAAAGGCCTATCGCAGTTAAAGAAATCGTGTCTGCCGCGAAAGAAGGAAGAATTCAAGAAGCTTTCGGTGTAGGTACAGCCGCCACGATTGCTCCTATAGCAAAAATTGGTTTTGAGGAAGATACATATGAACTTAAACATTCAGACCAAGGGAAATTTTCAAGTAAAATCCTTAAGGAGCTTAATGACATCCGAACCGGAGTAATTGAAGATAGATATGGTTGGACTTTTAAAGTTTAACATTACTTAACCAAGATTTTAATTTACTTAGCAGTCTCTATGCAATTGAAAAAATTATTTTTCGTTCTTGGACTGCTTTTTTTCTTTCAAGCCGCCTCTGCTCAAGCGTACATGGTCCTAAGAAAAAAGGGCACTACTCGTAGATATGAATATCGCGTGGGCAGTTACATGATTTATAAGCAAAAAGGAGAACTTGATTTTTTCACAGACCGCATCACTCAGTTTGCTGATAGTACAGTAGTGTTAGAGAATAATATTATCAGGCTAGATCAAATTGAAGTGGTCAACGTGGCTAATGCCTTTTCAAATCGCTCTCCCCTTTTAAGAAGCGCTGAAGACATTCTACCTGTAGCTGGTTTTGGTTTATTAGCCATCGATCTTTTTAATAATAGTGTCATAGAAGGCAATCCATTTACTTTTGATAACGGAACTACCGCCTCCAGTGCAGCGCTAGTGCTTACAGGCTACAGTCTTAAATGGATGAGGCGTAAGAAAGTTGACCTTACCAACCCCAAATTTGAAGCATTCATCATCGGGTCATTTTAGGTGATTAGGTGATTAGGTGAAATTCATTTTCTGACCTATGATGTCAAATTATTCATTGTTCATTGTCCATTAAGCATTCATCATTACCTCCCGACTCTAGAGAATAATTAATAATTACCCAAAACTAAGCTCTGCTTAGACCTTGAAATATCCGACCCAATTCGTCACATTTGTATTTTTAAAATTTAACACCATGACAGCAGATCAGCTGAAGGATTTAAAGGCTCGTATAGCAGCTTTGAGGGGGTATCTTTGACTACGATGTCAAGAAAAGAGAGGTAGTAGAGGAAGAACTTGTTACTGCCCAACCCGATTTCTGGAATGACCCGAAAGAAGCAGAGAAGGCATTAAAAAACATTCGTACTAAAAAAGTATGGACCAATGGCTTTGAAGCAGCAAACGATGCCGTTGAAGACCTAGATACGCTCTACGAATTCTTCGAAATGGGAGAAGGAGATGCGGCAGATGTCGAAAAGGAATTTCAAAAGGCCTTAGCTGTTCTCGAAGCACTCGAATTTAAGAAAATGCTCAGTGGCGATGAAGATCAGCTCAACGCTATGATTGAAATCAACCCTGGTGCTGGCGGTACTGAGAGTAATGACTGGGCTGAAATGTTGATGCGTATGTACATCATGTGGGGCGAGAAGCACGGCATGAAAGTAAAGCAAGTCAACTATCAACCGGGTGATGTTGCTGGGATAAAATCTGCTACACTTGAGTTTGAAGGTGATTTTGCTTACGGACAATTAAAATCCGAATCAGGCGTGCATCGTCTGGTAAGAATTTCCCCTTTTGATTCTGGAGGAAGAAGACACACTTCATTTTCATCGGTTTTTGCTTATCCCGTTATTGACAATACCATTGAGATTCACGTGAATCCCTCAGACATATCATGGGATACCTTTCGGTCAGGAGGGGCTGGTGGTCAAAATGTAAATAAGGTAGAGACTGGTGTAAGAATTAAGCACGCACCTACTGGAATTAATATTGAAAACACTGAAACTCGCTCTCAGCTAGAGAACCGAGAACGTGCAATGGAGATGTTAAAATCACGACTCTATCAAATTGAACTAGACAAGCGCATGGAAGAGAGAGACAAAGTCGAAAGCGGAAAAATGCGCGTTGACTTTGGTTCTCAGATACGAAACTACGTCCTCCATCCTTACAAATTGATAAAAGACAATCGAACTTCTGTAGAACGAACCGATGTGCAAAATGTACTTGACGGAGACTTAGACGATTTTATAAAGGCATTTTTGATGCAACAGTAGTTAATGACAGAGCAAAAGAACATTTTCTCCCTCCAGTTTTTCTTGCTCTGCCTTAGTTCGTTCCTCTTCTTCGCGAGCTTTAACATGATAGTGCCAGATCTTTATGACTATCTGACCTCTTTAGGTGGTGGTGAAAAGAAAGGTCTTGTCATCTCATTATTTACGATAACCGCAGGGCTCTCTCGACCCTTTAGCGGGAAACTAGCAGACACCATCGGAAGAATCCCTGTGATGATCTTAGGTGCCGTAGTATGCTTTGTCATGGGTTTTATGTATCCATTGGTTAGCTCCGTATGGGCCTTTATGCTTTTGCGCTTCTTACATGGTTTTTCTACAGGTTTCAAACCTACAGGTACCTCGGCCTACATAGCTGACATCGTACCCGCACACCGAAGAGGAGAAGCCATGGGATACTCTGGGTTATTTGGAAGTATTGGCATGGCCGCAGGCCCTAGTTTCGGACCGAAGATTACTCAAGCCTTCGGTTTAGAGACCATGTTTCACACCTCCTCGGTATTAGCGCTATTATCTGTTCTCATTCTGATTGGCATGAAGGAAACGTTAACTACTAAACAGCGTTTTCATCCACGACTACTTCGCGTTAAGAAAAATGAAATCTTCGAGCCAAGAGTTTTCAACCCTTCACTCTTTTTTCTTCTGACATCATTTTCATTTGGAGCGGCACTCACTTTAATGCCAGACCTTGCGATTAGCGTAGGATTCAGCCAGTCGAATAAAGGAGTGTTTTTTGGTGTATTCGTACTTTCCTCACTGATTATTAGGGTGTTAGCAGGAAAGGCATCTGATAAATTTGGGCGGTTGATTGTTCTGAAGTATGCAGCTATCGCTATCGTTATTGCAGACTTACTGGTGGCTTACACCACCTCCCAAACCATGTTAATCGCTAGTTCAGTAGCATTTGGGGTAGCCGTCGGAATGAACACACCAACTATTTATGCTTGGACCATAGACCTCAGCTTAGATAAGGCCCGAGGAAAAGGACTGGCTACCATGTATATCGCCTTGGAGGTTGGAATAGGTTTAGGGGCTTTCATCGCTGGATACATCTACGCCAACGACATTTCAAATTTAAGAGTCGCTTTTATAGTCTGCGCAGCAGCAGCATTTCTAGGCTTCTTATTTCTTACTTTTGGTTTAAATTGGTCTAAACGAGTATTTAGCAGATACATTACGCATGAAAGTTGATAAATCTCTCTATCCTTTTTTGATCATCGCTATACTTGATTTGACTAGTCGGTTAAGTAGCATGGACGAACTAGTTGCCATCACCAAGCCACTATTGATGCCGACCCTGATGTTCTACTTCGTGAAGAGCGTTCGTCCTACACCACTGAATAAGTTCGTTTTGGCAGCACTTTTCTTCTCTTTCTTAGGAGATACATTGCTGATGTTAGTCCCTCGGTCTGAAATCTTTTTTCTGGCCGGACTAATAAGCTTTTTGCTTGCTCATGTCGTCTATATCGTGATCAATATGAATGCTATATCAAGCGAGGAAAGGAGCGTCAAGCTTGAGTGGTCAGATTTGGTTTTTGTACTCTTTGGATTTGCCATTTTTTCTGTCATTAATAAGAACCTAGGTGAGATGTATATTCCTGTTGTGATCTACACAGTTGTGATCTGCATCATGGGGGTAACAGCGAAAAAACGATGGAAGAAAACGGATAACCAGAGCTATCGACTTGTACTATTAGGGTCAATACTATTTTTAATCAGCGATTCAATTTTAGCCTACAACAAATTCAACCAAACCTTCGCTTCAGCTGAATTCCTTAATATGCTCACCTACATTGGTGCTCAGTTTTTTATCGTGCAAGGCCTAATTGTCTTTATACAAAAAATCCAGCCAGAAGCCGGATCTTAAAATTTCCTTGAAGTCTAGCTAACTAGTTAATTCTTCTTACCCTGCCACTTCCAGAGACACTCGAGTTTACTGAAGGCCTTCCTCTATAGTAAACACTACCACCCCCAGAAATCCTCACATCTAAACTTTCTTGGGTGTTAACCGAAGCTCTCCCTGAACCAGAAATTGAAATTTCACAGTCATCAACTTTCATCTCTTCGGCTAAATATTTTCCTGAGCCACTCATTCCAAGTTTTGAATACTCTGCTGAACCAGATAATTCTATATTGCCTGATCCTGAAATTCTTGAATCTACATCCTTAGCGTCAAGTTCTAATTCAATATTACCTGAACCAGAAACAGATACTCTGAAACCATCTGACTTAAACACATCCTGACCTATAATATCTCCAGAACCACTAACCGAAGCTCCGTTTAGCTCTTTGACCGTGATATAAACGTTCAAACTAGTCCTTGAACTCCTCCAACTCCATCTACTTCTACGCTCCTCTCCTATAGATAATCTACCTCCCTTAACATCCAGCAATACTTTCTCAAGTACATCTTCATCCCCTTCTAGGATAACTTCATTCTTGGTACCCAACTTGATATAAACCTTTCCTGACAGCCTCATGACTACTTCATCGAAATCGGCAACATCTCTGGTCTCTCGATTCTGAGAGAATGCCGTGAGCGTGACAAGCAGTAAAAACGTAGCAAATAATGTTTTCATGGTATACTTCATTTTATTTCTAGTTAAAGACTGACCGAAAGATCAAGGGTTGCATTATCATCAGCCTTTTTAACAAAGCTAGCAGCCTTTTGCCTAGCCAATCGTTTGAAGCGAACAAATAGGGCAATCGCAGCCGCAGTAAGGCCTATAAGAAGACCATACCAAATACCAGCAGGACCAAGTTCTAAAGTAAACCCTAGAATATAACTGGCTGGTATTGCTAACCCCCAATAAGAAATCAAAGTGATAATCGTTGGTACTTTCACATCCGACATCCCTCTTAAGGCTCCCAAGCCTACCACTTGAATACCGTCTGAAAGCTGAAAGAATCCAGCAACGATAATAAGTGTAGTAGCAATTGAAATCACCTCGGGTTCTCCCACATATAGTGTTGGAAAGAAGCTGCTCAGGCTGGTGAAGAGTATAGCACAGCAAGCCATAAAAATGAGGGACATGAGAAAACTGGTATTCCCAACCCTTTGTAGGTTAGTACCATCTTTCATCCCGATTTGATTACCAATTCGCACCGTTGAAGCTGCTGAAATTCCAGAAGCCATCATATAGCTCAGTGACACTAAACTCAAAGCGATCTGATGTGCCGCTAAAGGACCAGTACCCAACCATCCCATCATGATAGCCGCCATGGTAAAAGCGCCTACTTCGAAAAAGAATTGAACGCCACTGGGCACTCCGATTTTTAACATTGGCACAAAAAAGTCAGCCTTAATTTTACTGAACTGAAATGCCGAGAGATAAGCCTGAAACTTCTTATACTTGATCACAAAAACATAGAGTCCAATCGCCATAAGTACGCGAGAAATAAAAGTCGCCCAGCCAGCACCATTTAGCCCTAACTCAGGAAGTCCAAGTTTTCCATAGATCAGAAGGTAATTCAATAAGATATTCACAAGGTTTGCAACGATGGTGATGTACATCGTGGGTTTAGTCACCGATAAACCTTCTGAGAATTGTCTAAAATTCTGGAAGATCATCAGAGGGATTAAGGAAGACCCGATAATGAGTAAGTAAGGTGTTCCGAGTGATATAACCTCCTCTGGTTGTTGTAGGTATGGAAATAAGTAAGTGGAACAAAATAAGATTGTAAACAACAACACTCCAGCCACCGCGCATAAGATCATTCCATGCCGAAATAGTCGAGTGATTTTTCCGTGATCCTTTTCACCGTCAGCTTGCGCCACCAATGGTGTAATCCCATACGAAAGGCCAATCCCAAACATCATAAAGATCCCTAAAACTCCATTGGCAAAAGAAGCTGCTGCTAAAGGAGTTTGTCCTAGTTGGCCGACCATAATACTATCCGCCATTCCCACCATAATATGACCCAACTGACTTAGCATCACAGGATAAGCTATGTTGAAAGTCTTATTAAAATGTACTTTGTAGGGTAAGGGTCTCATGAATTATAGACCTAAAGTTCGGGCATATTTCAGTATCCCAGCGATTGACAGACTGTCCGTTATCTTTCCCTCCAACACCCAGTCGAGTGCTTGCTTAAAAGGCATTTTTTTAATGACAATTACTTCGGTCTCATCGAATTCAGCTTCACCTTCTGTAAGTTCTGTAGCTAAATAGATGGTCCCAACTTCATCTGTTACTGAGTTAGAAGTATGAATCTTGGAGATAAGATCCAATTTCTTAGCGATCAATCCGGTTTCTTCTTTGAGTTCACGCAAGGCTCCTTCCTCTGAGTCTTCATTCATGGGCACCCCACCCATTGGAATTTCCCAACTATACGCATTGAGTGTATATCTATACTGACCTACCAACCATGTATTCAAGTCATCATCAACTGGAATAATGCCTATGGCCTTATTTTTAAATGAGACCTTGCCATAAATCCCATCTCCACCAGAGGGATTGATCACTTGATATTCATCAAGTCGAATCCAATCGTTCTCATAAATAAGCTCGCCACTTAAGGTTTCCCATGGACTATTGTTCTCAGACATGTCGCAAAATTATAGAAACGTTTCAAGTTCTTAGGCTTAGTCCTTAAGTTTATCGTCATCATGTTGAAATCAAGTTTTAGTTCGGGAAAAATAGAAGCGGGTTGTGACGAGGCTGGAAGAGGACCTCTAGCTGGGCCAGTAGTAGCTTCAGCTGTTATACTCCCAGAGGATTATGTCAATCCTTTTTTGAATGACTCTAAAAAATTAACTAAAAAAGTTCTTGAGCGCCTCGAAATTGAGATCAAAAGGGATGCATTAGCATGGGAAGTAGTAGAAGTAAATCATACTGAAATTGACGAAATCAATATCCTCAATGCTTCGTTCATTGCCATGCACCGCGCAGTAGACAAGCTTAAAATCAAACCTGAGCTATTGCTGATTGATGGCAATCGATTCAAGCCCTATACTGGTATTTCACATGAATGTATCATCAAGGGTGATGGAAAGTACATGTCGATTGCTGCGGCTTCTATTCTTGCCAAAACCCATCGAGACAGACTTATGACCAAAGCGGCTCTTCAATACCCAGGGTATGGTTGGGAAACCAATGCTGGGTACCCAACGAAAAAGCACCGTGATGCCATTAGGCTTCTCGGCATAACACCGCTACATAGAAAGTCGTTTCGCCTGCTTCCTGAACAATCAGAATTGTTTTGAATAGCATCAGCATTTGTTTCAAACAAGAATACAATCCTAAAGCACAGTAAAG
>DLQN01000050.1:0-28722 GCA_002477595.1 Roseivirga sp. UBA7431 | reverse complement strand
TACCCTGCAGTACTACCCAAGATTGAACCAATGAAAACGATGATCAAGAAAGGTCTGTTGATCAAAGAGGTTATTCTAAGGATAGAAGCACCTAAGACTTTTCTTACACCAATCTCTTTTGTCCTGCTCAATATGTTTATCGACACCAACGTGAATAGTCCTATGGCTGATAATATGATTGCAATGATGGAGAGGAACAAGAAGATCGTAACAATGTTACCATTGACCTCTTTCGCTTCACCTAGTATATTTTCTTGATGCACAAAGCCCGCATAAGGCCGATCATTCACCACTTCAGGCCACTTAGATTCTAAGTAATCATCTATTTCATTGAGTTGACTTGAACTCACTCTTATCACCAAGTTGTTTACCTCGTCTTCATTAAATAACCGAATCATGGCCGGATCAATTGGATCCCATAATCCAGCATCGAAGAAGTCTTTTACCAAACCGACAACATTGTATCTGACTGTATCATAGAGCGTGAAAGTTTCCCCGATTATGGACTCCGGATCGGTATAACCAAATTGTCTTGCCATTCTTTGATTGACTACTACCGATGATGTTCGATCTATTTCTTGGTTGTCTTTATTAAAACCTCGTCCACTTAACACCTGGATTCCGACAGTTTTCATATAGTCGACACCAATGTCCATGATATTGACTTCGAACTCTTGATCTTTGTTTTTAACAGACCTTGTAGGGGCTCCCCATCCAATATGATGTCTCGTAGGAGCCGTTTCTTGAATTAAAGGATTTGAGCTTACTAAATTCTGCATCTGCATCATTTCCTGAGCATCTCTCATTGGAATCATTAACAATTGGTCATCATCATAACCTTGATCCAATTGCTTTTGATAAGATGCATTCTGTAGAAATGCAAAACCAGAGACTAAGGCCATTACCGAAATCATGAACTGAACCGACAGTAGTACTTTTGCCAAAATACTGGAGCTATTTACCTTAAGGGTTCCCCTTAAGATAGAGACGGGTCTGAACCTGCTGACATATAAGGCAGGGTATCCACCAGCAATAACTGCAGTACCAACAAGTACCGCAATGAGGAAGATCAACAAGTCTGGATGTTCACTAAAACTTAGCTGTATAGTGAGCCCGTCCCACATACTACTGTATTCAGGCACTAACCAAGTGGCAAAAGCTATTCCTACTATTAACGCTAAAAAGCACAATAATAGATTTTCACCCAAAAATTGAAACATCAACTGGTTTCTACTTCCTCCTAGTGTTTTTCTAACCCCGATCTCTTTTAATCGCTTATTAGACATTGCGATTGCTGTATTTGTAAAGTTGAAACATGCCAATAGTAAAATCAAAATTGCCATGACATTTGGAGCAACAATGGCAGCGGGATTCATCGCTTGCCACAAACTGCTCCCATTAAGGTCTCTTTGATTTACCGGTGCTTCATCTAAGGACTGCACCCAAAACCCAGAAATCTCAAAATCTTTACGTGCTTCATTCTGTATACCTACATACTTATCGAGTAATTGAGGCATATTTCTGGCAGTCTGTTCGCTTTCGGTCTGGACAAATACAGCAGCCACAAATGATCTCCAGTCATTCCTCTTTTGATCACCCAATAAGTAACTGTTTTCCCAACTTGTAAAAGTTTGAAATTGCATCAATGTATTCTCAGGAATTGGCTCGAAAACTCCCCCTACGGTTAAAAACCAATTAGGCCCGTCATTATTGACGATCTCTAAATCCTCACCAAGCGCAATCTTATTTCCAAAAAGTGCTGTTGCAGTTTCGGATGAAAGAAAAATATTCGACTTATCACTAAAGTTTTCAATCGACCCATATTTAAGTGGGTAAGTGAACATCTCAAAGTAGTCCTCATCACCATATCCGATATTACGAGTAAAAGCTCTGTCTCCAGATTTGATAATGATTCCTCCTGTATTGTACCTAGATACATGTTTCAAGCCGGGTACATCTTCTTTCAGATTTTCAGCAACCATCATTGGTGCAAAATTGAAGGGCACTTGATTTGCCTGAATTTGTCTATTGACGCTTAATTGGTAGATCTCATCCTTATTGAGGTGGTTATCATCAAAGGAATTAGAGAAATTATAGTTCAGATAGGCAATGATACAGCAAGCAAGCGCAAGCCCTAAACCAATGATATTAATGAAAGCAAAGAGCTTACTTTTCAGAAAGCTCCGCATGGTGACTTTAAAAAAATTACTAAACATGTTTTGACCTTTTAGTTTGAGTTATTGTATAAGATAGCTCTTGGAAGCTAAAGGTTGCTTCAAAGAAGTAATTAAACAACTACATCATTAGTTAACTATGGCTGGGTATACTAAGTTTTTTCCTTGTTAGATCAAATTATACTCGGCTATGGTTACTTTTGTCACAGGAAAAACTGTAGAAAGATGGAAATAAAAAAAGTAGCATTAAACGACCTTCACGAGCGTCTTGGAGGTAAAATGGTTCCTTTTGCTGGCTATAATATGCCCGTTCGTTATTCTTCTGATATCGAAGAACACAAGGCTGTGAGAAATAGTGTTGGCGTTTTTGATGTATCGCATATGGGAGAATTTATATTAGAAGGACCTAATGCACTTGATTTAATCCAACGCGTAACCAGCAACGATGCATCCAAGCTAGTTGATGGCCAAGCACAATATTCTTACTTCCCAAATGAAGATGGTGGCGTAGTAGATGACCTGCTTGTTTATCGCTTCAGTGAGGCAAAGTACATGCTTGTGGTCAATGCTTCTAACATTGAAAAAGATTGGAATTGGGTTTCCAAGTTCAACACCGAAGGTGTAGACATGAAAAACGTTTCTGATTCATACTCTTTGTTCGCGGTTCAAGGGCCAAAAGCAACAGAAGTACTACAGAAATTAACGACAGTAAATCTTTCTGAGATTAAGTACTACAATTTTGTTGTAGGTCCATTTGCAGGCGTAGAACATGTAATCATTTCTGCCACAGGTTATACAGGTGCTGGTGGCTTCGAAATCTACCTTCATAACGATCACGCGGAAGCTGTCTGGAATCAAATATTCGAAGCTGGTGCAGCATTCGACATCAAGCCAATCGGCTTGGGCGCCCGTGACACACTCCGAATGGAAATGGGTTATTGCCTCTATGGAAATGATATTACGGATGAGACATCTCCCCTGGCTGCTGGCTTAGGGTGGGTCACGAAATTCACAAAAGAATTTACCAACTCTGCAGCATTGCAACAGCAAAAAGAAGCAGGAGTAACTACCAAGCTTGTGGCCTTCAAAATGATAGAAAAGGGCATTCCTAGAAGTCACTATGAATTATTAGATAGCAGTGAAAATACAATAGGCGAAGTTACTTCCGGTACTATGTCTCCTTCTCTTGGCTATGGTATTGGCTTGGGTTATGTAACTAAAGAAAATAGCAAGATTGGTACTGAAATCTTAGTAGCCGTACGCAAACATAAACTTAAGGCTGAGGTGATCAAATTGCCTTTCTACAAATAATGAAAATAGACATTTGCTACACTCCTGAACTGATTCAACAATTTGATGTATCAGATAAATGCATTGTGGTTATTGACGTATTGAGAGCCACTTCTTGCATGGTAGCTGGCCTTGGCTCTGGTGTCGAAAGCATCAGGCCCGTGGCAACTGTGGAGGAATGTGAAGCGCTCGGTAAGCAAGGCTATATAATGGCAGGTGAACGAGGTGGTAAAAAGCTAGCGCAATTCAATATTGGTAACTCTCCGTTTGATTATATGCAATCGGAATTTAAAGGCAAACGTATTGCGGCAACAACAACAAATGGCACTAGGGCAATTGATCTTTCGAAAGGTGCTCCTGAAGTAATCATTGGTGCATTCTTAAACCTCTCTGCTATAGTCAATTACTTAAAATCTCAGAAAAGAGACATACTTCTATTCTGTGCGGGCTGGAAAGGGCATTACAACTTGGAGGACAGCTTGTTTGCTGGAGCGGTATGTGATGGCTTGAAAAAAGAGGCTGAATTTGATTCTGACGCTGCTATCTCTGCTTTTTATCTTTATGAGTCGATGCAAAAAGACCTCTTCTATTATATCAGTAGGAGTAACCACGCGGCAAGGCTTTCCAAATTCGGGATCATAAAGGATATTGAATATTGTTCAAGTCCAGATGCGTTTGACATAGTTCCGAAACTGGTTGATGGATCGCTAACCATCTGATTCCCATATCTTACATAAAACGAACAAAGCCCATTGCAATACTGCAATGGGCTTTGTTTTAATACTGAATCTTAATCAGTCTATTTCTTCACAATCGTGGTAGTAGTTTCTGAAACTATATTCATTGGAATTGTCATTCCTTGCGCTTCCAAATTACCTTCTACAGTTTGAATTGCTTGAATTTTAGACGGCATACCTGTCTTTACATCCAGGTCGATAATAGTCTGCTGATCACCTGACATAGCTGTTTTTACACTAGTCCCCATCATTTCCATTGTACCGCTCATGTCAATTACTGCTTCCGCCAATATCGTGCGATCTCCATCCCATTTATATGAATTCTCAAGTTCGACTGGTAAAGTATTTATAACAGAAGAGGTCTTAGAAGTCCATTCTGAGCCATTGTTACCTTCATAAAACGCCAATTGAGCACTCAAGCCATCCTTTAACATATCACCACTGTAAGCCGCCAACATCTGATCTGCTGCAGCACCCATTCCAGCGTCTGACATCTCCTGATTCATAGCGTTTTTCATTTCTTCCACGCCCATTACTTTCAGCACTTTGCCCATCTTATTCATTTCGAATGAGTAAGATTTACCAGTCAAAATTCTCATTGTACTATGGATGTCTCCGTCCTTATCAGAATCAATATCAGTTGACCCCATTGGAGATTGAACAGAAGCCGCTCTTCTTATACCAGTCAACTTGATGGTATAAACGTCTCCGTTAACTGCGGTAACTTCTAATTCATCCGTATTAGAAATGGATTGCTCTGTTGTCATAGTTTGACCCATCGCCTCTTGCTTGATGTCTTGCTTTATGACAGCTGTCATGGTAAACTTATCACCTTTCTTCAAATTATAACCAGTCGGCCTTTGTGCATTTGCCAAACTAACAGTCATCATTAGCGCTAACGCTAATCCCATAATTCTTCTCATAATCTTAGTTTAATGTAATTTTTCGTTGTTTTTATGTCTATCCTTATCTCTCGATGTCTTGCTAGTCATGCGATTCTCCCAAACAGTTTGTAAATCGACTCCCGTTTGATTTGCAAGGCAAACGACTACAAAAAGCACATCTGCCAGCTCTTCACCCAAGTCTTTCGATTTGTCCGATTCCTTCTCGGATTGCTCTCCATACCTTCTTGCGATGATCCTTGCTACCTCACCTACCTCTTCTGTAAGCTGAGCCATATTGGTTAGCTCGTTAAAATAACGTACACCAACCTCCGTGATCCAAGTGTCTACTTCTGCCTGAACCAAGGCTAAGGGCTTGTCTTCAATACTCATTATTTCTTGTCTTTTGTATCTATGACGATTGTTACCGGACCATCATTAATCAGTGAAACTTGCATGTCAGCTCCAAATTCACCCGAACCCACATCTTTACCCAAATCTAATGCCAATTGTTTCTTAAAAGCCTCATAAAGAGGAATTGAAATTTCAGGCTTCGCAGCCTTAATGTAAGAAGGCCTATTTCCTTTTTTGATACTCGCATGAAGTGTAAACTGACTAATTACTAAGGCTTCACCGTTGGCATCAAGCAAGCTCTTATTCATTACGCCTTCATCATCAGGAAATATGCGCATGTTCACAATTTTACGGCTTAGCCATTCAATATCCTGTGCATCATCAGTTTCCTCGATACCTAATAGTATCATAAAGCCGAGACCAATACTGGCTTTAATTTGCTGATTAATACTTACTGAAGCCTTTGAAACACGTTGTACTACTGCAATCATCTGAATGCAAAAAACCCGATAAATAACTTATGATTCAAGTTAATTGCATATTTTCACTTCATGCGAATTCGGCTCTATTGGCTGTATATTTTTTTAGCGATTACTGCAGCTTGCTTCTTTGGCTACCAGCATTTGCAGGAACCCATTAGCTATGATTTTGCGTCAGAGTTTGACGGTAATGACTACCGAAACATTTATGAGTTTTTTACTGGAGTTCAAACAAATTACCAAGTAGCATTTCCATTTCATCAACGCATATTAGTTCCAGCTTTGGCCTCATTTGTCAACTCTGGTGATATACTGTACGACTTTCAATTGGTGAACTTAATCTTCACTTTGCTGTCTGTCTCAATCACCTTCTTGCTTTGGCGACAACTTGGCTTTGACCTCAAGTGGTTTATCGCTGGTTTTGCTTGGCTCCTTTTTCATTGGACTGGCCTTATTAGGCTGAATGCCTTTGATCCCATTACCGTTGACGTGCCGTTGTACTTCTTTCAAGCCCTCTTTCTTTGGTTGATCATCAAAAGAAAGTTCATCCACCTGCTTTGGCTCGCCCCACTTGCCACCATTCAGAAGGAGTCTTTCATTGCCTTAATGATTGTGCTGTTGATTTATGCCTGGTGGCATAATCGGAAAACAGAGGAAGGATTTTATGATCTTCCGCTAATCGCTGCCTCGCTGGTTTTAGGGGTAGTTGCTAAATCATTGGTCAATGGAAATTTCCTTCCCATAGAAGAAGGAAAAGGCGCCTTGATCACCTTGGGATATCATGCGAAGGAAGCCCTCCTAAATCCCTTTGAAATTGTCCGATGGCTCGCAGCCATGGCCGTGGCCTTCGGGCCTGCACTCTTCTTAACGTTTGGCCGATATGCAAGAAGTTTTCGGTATGACAACACAAGGAATTTGCTCGTACTTTTCAGTGCAGTTTATCTTGGCTTCGGTATACTGGCAGGCGGTGATATGACAAGGATCATCTTTCTAGGTTTTCCATTTATTGCCACGTGGATCGTTTATGAGTTAAAAGAAGTCAGCACTAAGCAGTTATTGGCTTTGGGCCTACTGTCGTTACCGCTAATGATGCTATACGGATCAATTCCTAACCCTGCCTTCGAATGGGATGCTTGGCAAAGCTGGTATCCTGAGTTTGCCTCTACAGGTTTTGTTCTAATCGTTCTCGGCTATGTTTTAATCGCCTGGTTGATAATAGATAGACTAGGCAGGTTAAGTGTCACGAAGTAATGTTCAAGCATTTTCTTTTGTAAATTAGGATCAACTTTTAGCCACTTTATTCCAAGACATGAAGCGTTCATCAATCTCTATCCTAACCTGCTTATTGGTCATTCTCTTATCAATTCAGCCAGTTTTAGCACAATCAACGAACAAAGCAGTGCCCGTCTTCAAAGACGGTGAGGCTCAGGTGGTGGAAGCTTTCAGTAAAATGGAAGACTGGATTCGTCATGACCTTTGGGTAGAAACTGAATTTGATACGGATGGAGACGGTAAAATAGATCGCGTCCACGTTGCGGTTACTCGTCCAAATCAAACAGAAACCGAAGGGCTTAAACTTCCAATAGTCTATGAATCTAGTCCTTACTATGCTGGTACTGCTGGTACTGCTCCGGGATTATTCTGGAAAGTACAGCATGAAATTGGAGCTATCCCTCCTCCTAGAAGCCATGTAGAGGTGAAAAGAAGAGGTGAAAGACCAATCATTTCGAATTCTCAAATCAGAACATGGGTACCAAGAGGTTACATTGTAGTTCATTCTTCATCACCGGGTACAGGCCTTTCTCAAGGTGCACCGACAGTTGGCGGAGACAATGAATCATTGGCACCCAAAGCGGTCATCGAATGGCTGTCGGGCAAAGACAATGGGTATACAAGCCCTGATGGAAATGAAAAAGTTGAAGCCTTTTGGTCTACTGGCATCGTAGGTATGACAGGGACATCTTACAATGGTACACTTCCTTTGGCCGCAGCAACCACTGGCGTAGACGCTCTGAAGGCAATTATTCCTATTGCACCTAATACTTCATATTATCACTATTACCGATCTAATGGTCTGGTCAGAAGTCCAGGAGGATACTTAGGTGAAGATATTGACGTACTCTATGACTTTATTCACAGTGGTGCTGAAGACAAAAGACCTTATAATAACAAAACCGTTCGCGATACCGAGATGGCCAATAATATGGACAGAATCACGGGTGACTACAATGACTTTTGGGCAGGTAGAGATTATATAAACGATATGAAGCCAATGAAAGCTGCTTTATTGATGTCTCATGGTTTTAACGATTGGAATGTGATGCCTGAGCATAGTAATAGAATCTCTCAAGAGGCAAAAAAGATGGGCATCCCAACTCAGATCTTCTATCACCAAAATGGACATGGCGGACCTCCACCAATGAAAATGATGAATCGTTGGTTTACACGCTATCTGCACGGTGTTGAAAATGGCGTAGAGAACGATGCGAAGGCTTGGATCGTGAGAGAAGATGATGCTAGAACGGATCCGACAGCTTATGCCGACTATCCTAACCCAGCAGCTAAATCTGTTCAACTGTACCTAGAAGGCAATGCCCCGAGCATTGGTCAGTTAACGACATCAAAGCCTAAAAGTAAAAAGACCGAAACCTTAACAGACGACTATACAAAATCAGGTACGGCATTGGCGAAATCGACAAGCTCCGATAACCGTCTGCTTTTCGTTACACCAACTTTAAAGGAAGATGTTCATCTATCAGGACTCTCTACCTTGACAATTAAAGTTGCTAGTGACAAGGCAGCAGCAAATCTTTCTGTATGGATGGTTTCTCTGCCTTGGAACGAAGGAGAAGGCACAAAGATTACTGATAATATCATCACGCGTGGTTGGGCAGATCCTCAGAACAGCAAATCAATCAGCAAAAGTGCCCCAATGAAACCTGGTAAATTCTATGAACTAAAATTCGACCTACAACCTGATGATCAGATCATTCCTGCAGGGCAACAAATTGGTTTAATGATCTTTTCAAGTGACAGCGAGTTTACGCTTCACCCAGCACCCGGAACCAAATTGATGATAGACCTTAGTGGTACTTCAATTTCAATTCCAGTGGTTGGTGGTAAAGCAGCGTTTGAAAAGGCTGTGAATTAATCAGACTCAATAAACTCGTCATTCCCGTGAAAGCGGGAATCTCCAAGAACTTGCACCTACTTTAAGGGGGTTCCCGCCTTCGCGGGAATGACAAAGTATTACATCTTCTGCATGATCTCAGACTGATAGAAATAGCAGCCTTTGTCTTCTTGCCTGGAAACTTTCATCATCGCGTCTGCTACCTTATCGACATGAATAGGACGATACTTTTTCCATGGTCCTATGAAGGGAATGATTCGCATTACAGCTTGAGCAACCTTTTCCCCAGGACGATTCTCCTCTCGATCGCCCCTTAACAAAGAAGGCTTGAAAATGTAAATCGTTCTATAGTGTAGAAATGAGATTTTATCCTCCAATTCTCCTTTAACCCTGCTGTAAAAGTTACTTGATTTTTTATTTGAGCCCAAAGCTGTAACTAGAAAGTAGCGTTTAGCATTAGCTTTCAGGCCTCGCTTGGCAAGCTCCATGGGGTAGGTAAAATCAACGGTGTAAAATGCTTCTTGTGAGCCTGCCTTTTTAATGGTGGTACCTAGTGTACAAAAAATATCATCAGCGTCTGGAAAGTCTCCCAAATCTGCCAGATGATCAAAGTTTACAGTAAGTTCTTTCAGCTTTTCGTGCTGGATTCCGAGTGGCTTTCTCACTAGCGCAATGACTTGACCATAGTCTTTGCTGTTCAATAACATTTGAATGAGTGACTGGCCAATCAGTCCGCTTGCACCGGCAATAATTGCAGTTTTTGATTCCATACATCTAAAATAGCCAAAATTTCACCTTGAAGGGTAATCCCCTTGTCTTTGGCATACCATAGGTGGAGGTATTCTGTAAATTCTTTACCCGTTCTTTCCTGACTCACTTTATTCTCAAGGAAAGCCTTCTGCACTGGTTCAGGCCTGGGGCCCCATGTTCCTAGCACACTCAATTCACTATCTAAGGCGATTAACTTAGGTATTGACCTCCCTCCGTTGGTTAGAAAAGCATCGATTAATGGTAAATTTTCGTCACGCAATACGAACCTCAGGTCAATATTCGGATTCAATTCGGCCATTTTATTAAGGAAAGGCAAGTTTTGAGCAGCATCACCGCACCAGCCTTCGGTGACGACAAGCCAAGTCATTTTTTGATCAATAGACATCAACTTGTCCATCAGTTCTGGTATAATTTTTCCAATCTTATCCCATTTCTTCATGCGCCTCTCATTGAGGGTAGCATAGTTAACCATGCTCTCAGATTGATTAGTACCTGTCGTTTTTCCTTGCTGAAGAAGGTTATCTAGCAACTCGCGATACGATGCGTAAGTGTAGGCTTCGTTTATAAAAGATTGATTGATCAAAAGTGATATTTTATTTTACTCAATGATTTAACAGCGAGTAAACACTTTTGTTATTCAGAAAAGTTCGCCTGTTCCCAAGTTTTATAATTCTCAAGGTCTTCTCGGAAGCATTTCCCTAGCCATACCAAGATTGTAGCATCATCTAAATAGCCTGCAACGGGGATAAAATCAGGCAAAGCATCCAATGGGGCGATAAAGTAGAGTAGTCCAGCGACTATCATGACCAAAGTCTGCCATGGCATGTCTTTGTAGTTACCACTAACCGTATTACTTACCATTCGTGACACGAGTTTCAGGTATTCAACTAATTTATGGCGTAGCGAATCATCACCTTCTGAGGCATCCAGCTTATCCTTTAACTTAATCAATAGGCTTTTCAAGGAGTCACTGTCATTGACAATATTGACCGCCCTCTTTTTAAAACGATTAAAGTATTTCTTTTCTCTAGCGGATGGTTCTTTGGCCATAAATTAATGTCTTAAAATAATTGTCTTGTTTCCTCTTTTACGAGTGTAAGTGCTTCTCCGACTGGATCTCTGTCTAATTTAGACATATAATCAAAAATGGCCTCAGCAAGATCGATTGCATTTTTACTTTCATCCATTTTTTGAGCAGACTCTTGAACAGCCGTTACGATTTCATTGACCGTTGTGCGGATCTTCGCCCAGGCCAAGTTAGACATATAGACTTGTTGCGAAAGGTTGTGATTAAACTCTTCTCTGATCTCATTGAGCAAAAGCTGTTGAAAAGCAAAAGCACTTATTGAAGGATCACTTAATCTTAACAACATGTTATTAGGGGAAATCCTTTCGAGCAACAAAGCAATGCGCTCGTAAGCCTGAAGGCGAATTGGTAAAACAGTTTCGTTGTTTTTAATCTTTATATCTAATAATCTATGGTCGAACTGCTTTTGTAGAAAATTTCGCATGACTAAATACATGGCATACATGACTAGCGCTGCGGGAACTAATAATTTTAAAAACTCAGTTACATAATCCATAAATAGAACTTACCCTCTCGGACTTTTCATTTAGGAACTAAATTAGTGAGAATCTCGAATAGGTATTTAAGTTTACATCTGAAAACGTGAAATAATTCTCATTCTTATGAACATTCAACCAGTAAGCCTTACTGAAAAAGCGATTGAAGAGGTGAAAAACATCATGAGCAATAAAAGTATTCCCGAAGGCTATGGCCTTCGTATTGGGGTAAAAGGCGGTGGTGGCTGCGGTGGACATGGCTTTATGCTTGGTTTTGACAAACCAAAGGATGGTGATCTCACCTATGATATTGAAGGCATTACTGTTCACATAGAAAAAAGGCAAACCATGTACTTAGTTGGTCTCGAAGTTGATTTCTATGAGGGCAGCGATGCCAGAGGCTTTACTTTTGTTAACCCAAACAGTGTTACTTCAGAATGAGTCAATTTCTTTACGACTTCGTAGTGCTCACAGACGATCGCTACGTTGCCCCTACCATTCTTGATGAAAACGTTCAAAACATTCTCACCGAAGATGGCCTAGTGCTTGACGCGTTGAAAGCAAATGGACATCGCGTTACCCGTATTAGTTGGTCCGACCCAGAATTCAACTGGGGGAGTACTCAAACTGTAATTTTTAGAACCACCTGGGACTATTTTGACAGGTTTGAAGAATGGAAGGAGTGGTTAGCCTCCACGAGTAAGCTTACGCAAATGATCAATCCTTATGCCTTGATCAACTGGAATATGGACAAACATTACCTGCGTGATCTCAACGATCGTGGCATCAATATTCCAGCAACTCGCTATATCGAAATCGGTGAAGAAACGAACTTAAAAGCCCTATATCATGAAACTGGCTGGACAGACTGCATCCTTAAGCCTTGTGTATCCGGAGCATCTCGCCACACCTATAAGTTAAATATCGATACCCTTCAAGAACACGAAGAAATTTTCCAAACCCTTATCGTCAAAGAAGCCATGATGCTTCAACCCTTTCAAAAGAACGTGGTAGAAAAAGGAGAAGTATCTTTAATGGTCATGGGTGGTGAATTCACACATGCTGTATTAAAAGTGGCCAAACCAGGTGACTTCAGAGTGCAAGACGACTTTGGTGGCACAGTACATTTATATGACCCTTCTTCGGAAGAAATTGCTTTTGCTGAAAAAGCAGTGGCCGCTTGCGATCCACAACCCACCTATGCCAGAGTAGACATCATCAGAGACAATAGCGATCAGCTTGCATTGATTGAGTTAGAGCTGATAGAGCCTGAACTTTGGTTTCGTCTAAAGCCAGAAGCTGCTCAGGTTTTGGCAAAAGCACTGTGACCATTGGCAACTTAAGAACAAGCAATTCATGGCTTTTAGGTATATAAACACACTATAAAAACCTCGCGGTATTCTTTTTTATTCTTGCATATTAATGATCATTTTAGCTAGGTAAAACAACTCGAATGAAAAAATATGACATTATAATGTCATTAGTCAATTTAGCCTCTAACCTGGTCGACCCTAAAAACAAGAAGTCGATACAAGTTCTCATTAGGGAATCTGGCTATGAATCTCTTGACAAGGTCGACTTAGCCTTAGAACTTGAGGCAGTCTTACTTAAAGACAGGAGTCTTATCATGGATTGGCTCAATTGGTCTGAAAACAAAAGGACTGATAAAGGATGGTTCATAAAAAATGAAAACCATAGATACCTAGTTGGCTATTTTAATGGTGCTGTTATATCCAAATCTATAATTTACTCTAGTGAGTCAGAAGCCTGTGCTACATTCATTTTGAACGAAATCAATAGTATCCTTAATTGAACAGCTGCTCAGGTTTTGGCCCGAGCGCTTTAGTGTTAGCGGATTAATTTGTAAAATCAGTTCATCAACACACTCAAAGACTATGGGGTTTTTCAGCAAAGACGAAACACGGACTTACGAAGTAGCCGGCAAGAGACTAAAATGCGTGGTTTGCCAACACGAAGAGTTTGAAGAGCGACATGCTCAATTGAACACCGCTATTTCTACTTTACTTAATTTCGATTGGGCGGATACCGAAGCGACTTGCCTGGTTTGCGATAATTGCGATTATGTACATTGGTTTTTACCTAGATAATTATTCAGCATACAAAAACTCAAAAGCGCTTTTATACCCGCCAATCTGCTGCGCATAATCAATCACTGAATTGTAAAATGCATCACGGCCAAGCGTGGCAGAATCACCTATTATGACCAATTGCGTTTTAGCACGCGTCATGGCTACATTCATTCTACGATATTCTTTCAAAAAACCAATTTCATTTTGCTCATTGCTTCGCGTTAAGCCAATGTAAATGACATCACGCTCCTGCCCTTGAAAAGCATCTACGGTATTCACAACGATATTTTCCCTTACGGCATCGAAAGCTGGGTTCTTCATCACCAAGTCTCGGAGTAATTCAATTTGCGCCTTATACGGGGCAATGATTCCAACAGACTTATCGAGTGATAGATTATTGGAAAGGTGCTTCACTAATAAATCTGCCTCCTCTTTGTTGTAGGTACTCAAGGTTTCCTTCTTCACCTTTTCGGTAAAACCACAACCAGCAGTATCGATGAAAACAAAGTGTTCAAGTTCACTCCCTTTTTCTCTGAACA
The DNA here is from genome assembly GCA_002477595.1 of Roseivirga sp. UBA7431. Classification (GTDB taxonomy): domain Bacteria; phylum Bacteroidota; class Bacteroidia; order Cytophagales; family Cyclobacteriaceae; genus Roseivirga. The sequence goes on along the minus strand of DLQN01000050.1, from coordinate 14,714 downwards.
GCACATCTTCAGCTGTTTTCAGTTGACCGCCATAAAAATAGTCTCCTGAGAACTTCATAATATCAGGATGCATACGATATTGTGTTTCGAGCATTACAGACTCATCAATATGCTTAATCGCCTTTTCGAAGAGTGTATTGGCAAGGCCATCTTTAGCCGCTTTAAGGCTCTTGATCGTTGGAGGTAGCTGCAGGTGGTCGCCCGCCATAATCACGCGATATGCCTTCTTAATAGCGATCCAACAAGCAGGCTCTAATGCCTGCGAAGCTTCATCAATAAAAACAGACCTAAATGTTCTGTCCTGCAAGAGTCTATGGGTTGATCCTACCAGTGTACAGGCAATCACTTGTGTCCTATCGACCAAGTCTTCAGTAATTTGGGATTCAATACGATCGGCATCGCCTTTTAGCATTTTGGCTTCATGCATGACCATCTTACGCTGCATGCGTTCTTCGTGACCAAAATTACGCTTGTACTTCAGCCCCTTTTTTCGGTACTCGTCCGAGCGCTTTCTGATTTCTCTTAGTTCTTTAAAAAAGGGATGCTTTGATATTTTAACGTCAAGACTATTCTCAATCACTTCAGGTGTCAGTCGAGCCGGATGACCAATTCGCAACACTTCAATCCCCAACCCATCTAGCTTCTCAACCATCAGGTCAACTGCTGCATTACTTTGTGCACAAACTAAAACCTGCTTTTCAGTTTTGACAACTTCTTTAATCGCGTTTACCAAAGTAGTGGTCTTTCCTGTGCCTGGAGGCCCATGAATAATGGCAACGTCTTTTGCATTGAATATCTGAGACAGTGCTCGATTTTGACCCTCATTCAAGTTGACAGATTGAAAGTCAAAGCCTTTTTTGAACGATGCCTGTTTAGCGCCATAAAGGATCTCTCTCAAATCGGCTAACCTACCCGTATCAGCACTATGAACTTCTTTTAAGGCCTTTTGCATTTCACGATAGCCTCCTTCATCAAAGAGTAGGTTGACACCTAATTTTCCATCGCGAAGCCAATCTGGGACATCGTCCGAGTTGAGGACAACTCTCATTTTGTCTCTACGCACATAACTGATAACTCCAGATAAAGCATCTGCATCTTCTCCATGTCCAGAGAATACGCTGGCAATAGCTCCGACTTGGAAGGCATGATTTTGCTCCAAATGAGATGTGCGATCTAATTCAAGTGTATAGCGTTCTCCCGTACTGATAAATCTATTTACGAGTTGAACAGGATACCATGTAACGCCTTTTTGTCTCCTTTCATCAACGGATGTATTGAGCATCTTACGCTGGTACTGTGCATAATCCTCATCCTTCTCCATTCTGAGAAGTTCTTTAAGCTTACTTAAGGTGTTTTGGGCTTCGGTCATTATACTGTACTTATGAGAAGTACTATTTGTGACGGATCATTGTTATTCGAGATTGCTTCACCTGACCACCTACAGGGGGATTCTTTTTGGCTACTGAAATCTCAATGGTCGAAATCTCACTAAAAGCGTCAAAAAGCCGATCTAGGATTCGCTGAGCAACGCGTTCTAATAGCTTAGTGGGTATTGCCATTTCTTCTTTAGTAATGGCGTAGATGGCCTCGTAATTGACTGTGCCTTCAAGGTCATCATGTTCTGAGGCAATGGCAAAGTCAGTAGTTACATGTACGTCAACCACAAAGTCATTGCCTTTCTCTCTTTCTTCCTCGTAAAAACCATGAAAGGCATAGAATTCCATGCCTTCCAATGAAACAATATCTTTGTTCATCTTACTCAAACTTATCGAAGAAGGAACTCTTCTCTTTATCTTCTTCGGTGCTATCCTTTGGTTGAACTTCTTCGTTTAATTCTTCTTCTTGAGTCTCTTCGGCTATTGGAGCTTCTTCTATTTCTTCAATCACTGGTTCTGATCGAACCTCCTCGATTTCTCGTGTTGTTTCAGCTATTGGCTCTGTATGGGTATCTTCTACTGTCGCCTCCACCATTTCATCTATACTCTTTTCAGCGGCCTTATGTTCATTTTCTACTAGTATGCCTTCGACACTGATCGGCTTATCACTATTGTCATTAATTTCTCTTCCTAGTTCCTTGGCTTTCTTCAAATGAGGCTTAATGTCACTTGGAAAATCTTGGTGTCTCTGAAGTTTATTCAGGATATCCTCTGCTAATAACTTCAATTCAGACATTAGAGAGTCCTTATTTGCCTTCATACTCCTAAATACTTGCTCTAGCTGGCGGATCTCATCCTCCATGTCGTCAATGATAATGCTCGATCTATTCTCAGCTTCTTCAATGATTGATCGGGCCCTAGACTTGGCTTCGCTCATTAGCCCATCGGCTCTCATTTCGGTTTCCTTCATGTGGAGTTCGGCAGTCTTGGTCGCCTGCTCTACCATGTTAGCACCAGTATCTTCGGCCGTTTTCAAGGTTTTGAACAAGGAGTTCTCCACTTCGCGCAACTTCTTCACTTCATTCTCAGAAGCTTCAAGTTTATATTTCAGCTCTTTATTCTGGTCGTAAAGTCTTTCCCACTCAACGGAAAGTGAGTTCAGAAATGCGCTGACCTCATCTTTATCATAACCACGAAATCCTTTTTCGAATTCTTTTTGCCTAATCTCTAGCGGTGTAATGTTCATGCTTACCGAAAATTAAAATTTGATATCCCAGGTTGATATACTCCGGTCATCACTGGCCGACAATAAAAGGTTGTTGAAATTTGTCCAAAGCACCTTATTGATCGAGGTACCGTGGCCTGCATGTCTTGCTTTATCAATCACTTTCAGGAGTTGGAAAGTCTCGGCATCCCAGACCTTAATGGACTTATCCATACTACAAGTTACAAAATGTTTGCTATCAGGGCTAAAAACCAAATGGTTAATTGCAAACATATGTGCCACTATAGACTCCTGCAATTCATAGTCTTTTTTAGTGTCCCATATTTTTAAATGGGCATCCCGACTTCCACTTATGAGATAACGCTGATCAGGAGAATATTGTACAGTGAAGACCGAAAGTTTATGTGCTTCGATTTCTTTGATTAAACTGAAATCAATCAAACTATAGATGCGAATGAAATTATCGCTAAAGCCGATCGCTAGGTGGCCTAATTGCTCAGATATGGCTATTGTTCTTGCGCTCATTTCAGAAGCCTGAATCACCTGAATGGTTTCCAATGTCGTGATGTTGAGCACATGTACTTCGCCATTGGCCAAGGCTGCAAAGATGCGGTCCTTAACTACTTTGATATCGAAGATGGCGCTGGTTCCCAAATTGATCGATCCGACTTCTTTCTTTTTTTCAAGGTCTACCAGGTGTATGCCATCAAAATTCTGTCCGACAACCAGCACATTTCTTTCAGCATAATAGCAAAGCGCATATATCGAAGTAGGCACTTTGACAATCATACGGCCATTGTCCATGTCATTTAAATCCCACAGCGCAACAACCCCATCTCCTCCTGAGGAGAAGAATTCGTTGGGTTTTGGGCCCTGTTCAAGTGTGTAGACACAATCAGAATGACCCCCTACTGTGTTTACTTTATTAACTTCGATTTTAGACATCAATGAAAAAGCTAGTATCTTCGATTTGCGGTAAAGCTAAGGTGACTAAGGTTCAAAACGAACCGTCATGCAGGAAAAATAATCCATAAGCGTAAGTAGGGATTATTTTATCCGGTATCTAGTCAACTCGGCTATTTAGATTCCGAACATTTTTCTTCTTCCTTTCAAATCAAAGAAGAAAAATCCCGGAATTACGATTTAGCTTGAATTGCAAAAAACTATCGTGACAGTAATTATTCATGCCAATTGCCTATAAATCTTCCATCAATAAGGATGTCTCATATATCGTATGGGAAATCACCGAAACAGAAGACGAACTGCTTCGACACCTAAACCTTAATGACGAGGAAAAAGCTGATTTGGCTTCTGTGAAAATTGCTCCTAAACGGCTTGAGTGGCTAGGCGCACGAACAGCACTAAAGTTCTTAGTAAAGGAGATAGGTCAATTTTATATTTACAAAGACCAGTTCGGAAAGCCTCATTTGAAAGACACTCCCATTGGTATTTCGGTATCACATGCTAAGGGCTTCGGGGCAGCAGCAATTAATCTGCAAGGTGAGGTGGGTATCGACATCGAAACAGAAAGAGCACAAATCCATCGGATTGCCCATAAGTTCTTACATGAATCAGAAGCCACTTGGGCCTCTGGTGATGGAGAGAAGCTCACTAAAATATGGACTGCAAAAGAAGCGCTATACAAATTGCATGGCAGAACCCAGCTCATCTTTGCCGAGCAACTAGTGATTTCAGACTTTACTAGTGCACGTGAAGTTCAAGGAATGATCCTTGAGAAGGGCCATAAATCTACTTACAAACTGAGACACGAAGTGCTGGACAATATGCACTTGTGTTGTGCCTACTGACGCTTACTCGACTCCTTTTTCGGCAATATTCAACAACGTCTTAATTTCATCCACACGCTCGGTGTGCCCCAATTTCTCATGGGAATTAATCAAATTCCTTAACATACGAACCACAATATCTATATGGCTACATGGCTCATAGAAAACGTCATTTGGGGATAGTTTCAGGTTGGCGATGTACTCATCTAATTCCTTCCGAGAGAAAACAAGCCCGCGATTAAATGCATTCACATAAAACTGAACATCGTCTTGCTTGTAGGTCATCACAAAAAGATTTGGCAAGTTCACACCGAAAATAGGCATCTTAAGCTTTTGGGCAACCAACATATAAATGATGCAGAGTGAAATTGGATTGCCTTTCTTAGTTTGCAGCACAACACTTAGCATGGAGTTGCCAGGTGAATGAAAGTTCTTAGTGTTTGCGCCAAAGTGGAGCTTACCAAAGAGCACTGAGTTGAGAATCTTAATTTGATCCACAGGATGAATTTCTGCTTTAAACTCAAGCCACGCTTCGTAATAAAGTTGCTCTAACTCCTTACTCAGCTGCTCATATTCTATATCAGGATATTGATAGGTATTGACCAGCCAAACACCTTCTAATAGGTCTTTACCACCATTTATTCTCCAAGCATAGAGCTTCTCTTTGAGTAACTCAAACTGGAGTTTATGCACCAGATCTTCAATACGTTTCTGAATGACAGGGTTAAAGCTATTCTCCCATTCAAACTCCAGGTAAGGAATAATGTAGGTCCCCATAGACTTGATCTTGTCTTCAATATGTTCGACAATTTCAAAGTCGTCCTCGTCTAGTAACGAGACCATTGCTTTTAGCTCTTTATTATTCAGATTTTCTCCTTCTGACATACTTAAGTCTGAATCACTCCTACATTAAATTTCTCAGTGATTGGAGCTTGATTGGCGATTTCAATCCCTTTCGAAATTACATTTCTTGTCTCTAATGGGTTGATGATACCGTCTACCCAAAGCCTAGAAGCCGCATAGTATGGACTCATCTGCTCATTATAGCTAGCGGTGATATCATCTAATAATTTTTTCTCTGCTTCGGGTGTAATTTCTTTTCCTTGGGCCTTCAGCGTGGATACTTTAATTTGAAGTAGCGTTTTAGCTGCTGACGCACCACTCATCACTGCAATCTGAGCTGTTGGCCATGCGTAAATCAAACGAGGATCGTAAGCCTTGCCACACATGGCATAATTACCAGCACCAAATGAATTACCTGTAATGATGGTAAACTTTGGTACAACAGAATTGGCCATAGCATTCACCATTTTGGCACCATCCTTTATGATACCACCATGTTCGGCACGGCTACCAACCATAAATCCACTGACATCCTGAATAAAAACCAATGGTATTTTCCTTTGGTTACAGTTCATAATGAAGCGCGCTGATTTATCCGCAGAATCAGAATAGATAACGCCACCCATCTGCATCTCGCCTTTCTTAGACTTAACAACAATGCGTTGATTCGCGACAATTCCCACAGCCCATCCATCAACACGCGCATAACCACATACTATGGTCTGGCCATACTTTTCTTTGTATTCATCAAATTCAGAGTCATCGACCATGCGTTTGATTAATTCTCTTACATCATAAGGTTTGGTTCTATCCAAAGGCATGATGCCTAACATCTCTTTAGGGTCAAGCTTTGGTGGCTTCGCTTCAGCGCGATCGAAACCAGCATTCTCAAATGCACCGACCTTATCGAAGATATTCTTGATGTAGTCAAGGCAAGCCTTATCGTTTGGAAACTTATTATCCGTCACACCAGAGATTTCACAATGTGTTGTAGCCCCTCCAAGTGTTTCATTATCTATTGTTTCACCTACAGCTGCCTTTACTAAGTAGGAGCCAGCTAGAAAGATGGATCCCGTTTTATCAACAATGGCAGCTTCATCACTCATAATAGGCAAATATGCCCCGCCAGCCACACAACTACCCATAATGGCAGCGACCTGAATAATACCCATTGAAGACATCTTCGCATTGTTGCGGAACTGTCTACCAAAATGTTCTTTATCCGGAAAAATCTCGTCTTGGAGTGGTAGAAAAACCCCAGCACTGTCTACCAAATAGATTATTGGCAAATGATTCTCCATGGCAACCTCCTGGGCACGCATGTTTTTCTTAGCAGTAATAGGAAACCAAGCACCGGCTTTAACTGTGGCATCGTTAGCCACAATCACACATGTTCGGCCTCTCACGCTACCAATACCTGTGACAACCCCTCCCGAAGGACAACCTCCGTATTCTTGATACATGCCATCACCAACAAATGCTCCGATCTCCAAGAAATCTTTAGGGCTATCGATTAGATAATCAACTCGCTCACGAGCCGTGAGCTTACCTTTATCGTGTTGTTTGGCAATTTTCGTTTCTCCTCCACCCAGTTTTACTTTTTTAAGTCGTGTGTCTAACTGGAAGATCAGTTGTTGCATTTCGTCTTGATTCTTATTGAATTCAATATCCATTTAGCCTTGTTTATGCCATAATTAATGGCAATTCCATATAGTAGTTTACTCGTGAATAAAATTAGACCCAAGATGTGGACTTTTCAAGCTTGAAAAGTCTATCGGTCTTTTTTCTTTTTCCCAGAGGTCTCTCTTCCGTCAGCTGGCCCGCTATTTTTTCTGCCAAATACTGAGAAATGCATATAGCGCTTAGGATTGTATCTGAGGTCTATAAATAGACTATCAAGATCAGCCATTGTCTGATTCATGGTATTATAAAGAGAGTCGTTAGACATAAGCTTACCTAGGGTGCCCTCGTTTGAATTCAATTTTTCAATAAAAGTTCTAGTTCCGAGTAATAACGAATCCATGCTCACTAAGCGTGACTCAAGGTCTACAGCATTAAGCTTCTCGCCCAGTTTCGCATACTCTTCTGTCAATGGTTTCAAACCACTCAGCGCATGAGTAATTGAGTCCGTAAGCCAAGCAATCCTATTCTCTATCAGGTCTAGAGAACCCTCTAATCTTCCTGTTAAGTTCTTTACGTTTTCTGATGCTTCAGTGAAATTATCTATGGCCCGAGCAATGCTATCAGACTTCTCAACAAATGGATCTAAAACACTATTAATCTTATTTACCAAAGCCGAAAGTGAGTTAGCTGCAGATATCCCCTCCTCTGTTAAGAGTTCAGTAATTCCTCCGTCAATATCACTAATAAGCGTCTCATTTGGCTCGAGTGTACGCGTACCAACAGGCATAATCAATTTAATTTCTATACCTCCTAAAAAGTCTGGTTTGGTCAGCCTTGCAATAGTACTGTCAGTAAGGTTTATGGTATTGTCAATAGCGAGGGTAACAAGAATGTTATCATAACTATCATCGCTAAACCGTCTGTCAATTACGCTTCCAACATCAAGACCATTCAGCACTACTCTATCTCCCTTCTTGAGTCCACTTACGTTCTGATACTCAACGTAGTAGGTGTTTAATGGAGAAAACACATCAAGCCCTCTGAGGTAATTAAAACCCACGTAGAGAGCGATAGCTGTCAACACCACAAATAAGCCTACTTTGAATTCTTTACCTCTTGCCACTTGCTTAATTTCCTATTGATTCTAAATATTCGAAATAATCCCTAATCGCCCTAAAAATAGCCGAGGCCATATAGTCCTGAACCTCTGGCTTACCTAAGTCTTTTTCTTCTTCAGGATTTGTAAGATAACCTAATTCCACCAAAACACTAGGCATAGAAGTGCTCCAAAGCACCCAAAGACTTGATTGCTTTACACCGCGGCTCTTTCGGCCAGCTCTCTTTTTAAACTGTTCATCTATATTCGAGGCGAGCAAAATGCTGTTTTCTTGAAAGGCCTCCTGCTGAATTGAGACCATAATATCAACTTCTGGAGCGTTCGGGTTAAAGCCCTGATAAATTTCTTGGTAGTTTTCCTCAAGCAAGATTACGGAGTTTTCTCGCTTGGCAACTTCAAAATTTCTCCCTTCGTTCTTAGTACCCATGACGAAAACTTCAGTTCCAGAAACAGACTCATATCCTGGGTTCATCGCATTGGCATGAATTGAAACGAATAAATCAGCCTCTGCGTCATTGGCAATGATGGCACGAACTTTGGGATGACTGTACTCATCTTTTGTACGCGTATAAATAACCTCAATGTTATCAGACAGAGTTTCTAGGTATTTACCAACTAATAAAGTCACTGGAAGGACTACATCCTTTTCTTTTAGATTCTTACCTCGCGTACCTGGATCCTTTCCACCATGCCCAGCATCAAGTACCACTTTATACTTTTTCTTTTTCCCACCTTCTGGCGCCTGCATAGCACTTGCCTGAAAGGTTAATAACAACAGAAAGATGACCAGAAGGCTATAATTTTTCACTTTGATGCGAATGAAACGATCGATTAAAATAACTTTACGCAAAAATCTTAAAATTTCGGTAAAACCGAAAAATAGCTTGCTCTCAAAACGCATTATATTTTTTTCGCTCTGTCTCTTCATTTCAATTTTTAATTTGAAGGCACAAATCAATGGCGTAAAACCTGATTCACTTACCACCCTTCAAAACCGTACCAATTCTATAAATACGGAACTAGCAGCAAAAAATGATACACTGCCTGGTATTCAAGATTCTGTGAAAGTAGTAGTCAATGGAATAGAAACAACCATTAAATATTACGCCAAGGATTCTATCATCAACAAAACTCAAACAAACATTACCTACCTCTATGGCGATGCCAAAATTGAGTATGGGCTCATCAATCTAAGAGCAGCTGAAATCACTATCAACCGCAATAATAACGAATTGAGGGCACGTGGGGTTCAAGATTCTACAGGTTTATGGGTAGGTCGACCAATATTTAAGGATCCAGGTGGTATTTATGAGACAGAAGAGATCAGGTATAACTTCGTGACCCAACGCGCTAGAATTAAAGGTGTGGCCACAGAACAACCCGATGGGCTACTCAGGGGAGAGGTAATTAAGAGGAATGCGGATGAAACTGCGTATATATCAGAGGGCAAATACATCCCTTGTTTAGATGACCCTGATGCAGGCACCTTTATCAAAGCAAAGAAAATTAAGCTTATACCTGATAAAGGTGTTATTACTGGGCCTTTCCTGCTTTATGTAGGAGGTATTCCAACACCATTGGGTTTGCCCTTCGGTTTCTTTCCCGATACCGATGATTCTAAAGAATCTGGTATTCTTTTTCCGAAATATGGTGACGAGCAACGTAGAGGCATCTTTTTAAGAGAGGGCGGTTGGTATCAGGCATGGAATGATAGGTTTCATACGGCACTCACAGGTGACATTTACTCAAAAGGAAGTTGGGGATTAAAACTTAGGACTGCCTATAATAGTCGATACAAATACAGTGGTTCATTAGACATTAGTTATAACCGAAACAAGACACCTGATACAGATGAAGTTCCCTTAGACTCTAAAGATTTTTGGGTCTCTTGGTCACACAGACCTGATTCAAAAGGCAGGAACTCAAGGTTCTCTGCGAGTGTAACCGCAGGGACGAGTACCTATAACCAAAACAACCTTTCTACTGTCAACTTTCAGAATAACGTTAGGTCTGAGTTTAGATCAAACGTGAATTTTAGTGGCGTAATTCCTCGATCACCTTTCAGCTATGCGATCAGTGGAAGACACAATCAAAATGTTCAAACAGGTGTCTTAGACATTTCCCTACCTGAATTTTCGATGACCATGAATAGGGTTACTCCATTCAAAGGTGCCAAACAAGAAGTATTAAAAAGGCTGAATTTAGGCTGGCGTTTTAATGCTTCGAATCGTATTACAAACGTGGTGCAACCCGGATCCACTGGGTTTAACATCGCTAACAAGGCAACTGCGAACGACACAATTGCTGTAACCTTTGCCAGTCTTCCTGACCTATTAGACAATGCTAAAAATGGTGCCCGTCACAACTTTGATCTTTCAACATCATTTTCATTTCTGGACAACCTGACGTTTACTCCCTCTTTTAATGTTGAGGAATTATGGTACCTAGAAGAATTGAACTATGAGTTCTTACCTGATGAAAATGCAGTAAGAATTGACACCATTAACGCTTTCAGTCGTGCCATGACCTATAGCACGAGCATGGGTTTATCAACTCAGATTTACGGTATGATTCCATTCAAAAATAGCCGAAAGATTGAGGCGATTCGGCATATCATAACCCCGACTGTAGCCTTTACCTACAGACCTGACTTCAGTGACCCTAAATTTGGCTTTTACCAAACCGTTCAAACAGACACCACTGGAACTGGTACCTTTAGGCAACTTTCTATTTACGATGGGTTCCGGTTCGGATCTCCGTCTTTAGGTGAGTCCGCAGCCTTAAGTTTCTCGGTGAGTAATAAGTTAGAAATGAAAGTGAAGAGTGATACTGCTCAGTCTAGGAAAGTATCGATACTTGACAATTTATCAATGACAGGCGCCTATAACTTCCTGGCCGACTCATTTCAGTTATCTAACATCAACATTAATGCGAGAACCAGTCTATTTAACAAAAAACTTAGCATCATCATTGGTGGATCATTAGATCCTTACAGCTATATAACCTCTACAAACGAAGGGGTTACCTCAACAGAGAGAAGAGCTGCATTGGCACTTAGGTCTGGGCAGGGCCTTGGAAAGCTTACCACTGCTCGCTTTTCCCTGAGCACCAACCTTAATTCAAAAGCAAATTCATCTATGAGCCAAAGGGGTGCCGCTTCGATTGGCAATGAGTCCTTGAGCGGATTGGGTGATTTTCCGGGGGAAGACCCTAATGAATTTGGAGCGCTTAATAACGGAGGAAATACTGCTGTTCCTGAATACTTTTATGACCCTAATTCCTACGTTGATATCAATATTCCTTGGAACATTAGGCTGAGTTATGACTACAACTATCGATGGTCAAGTTCGGGGGCAACAACAAGACAAACGGTAAGGGCAAATGGCCAATTACAGCTTACTCCTAAATGGCAAGTGACTTATAATACTGGCTTTGACTTTGATGTCAAAGAGTTTGTTCAAACTTCAATAGGTCTTTACCGAGATCTAGGCTGTTGGGAAATGCGAGCCAACTGGATTCCATTCGGAACATTTACTTCCTATACAATAGACATCCAAATAAAAGCTTCTGCACTTAAAGACCTAAAGATCAGTAGACGCAGAAGCCAGTTCGATCAGGGTGGATTTAATTAATTCTAAAGGGCTTCAATGAATAGACCGTCATCGGTCTTTTCAACTTTTGCCAATCCATTTTGAGTCAATTCTTTGATCGCCTTGTCCCACTTTTTATTAGAGAGTCCAGCATTCTCCTTCAGAGTTCCCAATGCTGTCTTTCCAACCTTATTCAGGTCATCTAAAATAGCTTTTGCCTCTTCGCTTAATTCAACTTGAACCGCCTTATTCTCTGGCTTCATTTGAGGGAAGAACAATACATCTTGAATAGAATTTGAGTTAGTCATAATCATTGACAAACGATCAATTCCTACTCCTAAACCTGCTGTAGGCGGCATACCGTATTCAAGCGCTCTTAAGAAATCTTCGTCAAGCACCATGGCTTCATCATCGCCACGTTTACCCAAGTCTAATTGTTCTTCGAATCTTTGTCGTTGATCGATTGGATCGTTCAACTCCGAGAAAGCGTTACAGATTTCTTTGCCATTACAGACCGCTTCGAATCTTTCTACCAAGCCTTCCTTAGTTCTGTGTTTTTTAGCTAAAGGCGACATCTCAACAGGATAGTCTGTGATAAAGGTCGGTTGAATCAATTTAGCTTCGCAATGCTCACCAAAAATCTCATCAATCAATTTACCCTTGCCCATGGTCTCATCGATATTAACCTTCAATTCTTTAGCTGTTGATCTAAGTTGCGCCTCGTCCATTTCAGAGATATCAACGCCTGTAAAATGATCAATAGCCTCAAACATGGTAAAGCGCTTCCAAGGTCTTTGGAAATTAATCTCGTGCTCCCCAACTTGTACTTTAGTCGTGCCATGAAGATCCATAGCGACTTTTTCGACCATTGCCTCAACTAAGTTCATCATCCAGTTATAATCCTTATAGGCTACATAAAGCTCCACTTGTGTGAACTCTGGATTGTGAAACCTAGACATACCTTCGTTTCTGAAATCCTTCGAGAATTCAAAAACTCCATCAAAACCACCAACGATCAGCCTTTTTAGATAAAGCTCATTGGCTATCCGTAGATACAAGGTCATATCTAGGGTATTGTGATGCGTTTTAAATGGACGTGCTGCTGCACCACCATACAAGGGCTGAAGAATTGGAGTCTCTACTTCTAAATATCCTTTATCAGCTAAGTAGCCTCTCATTGAATTCACCAATTGAGTCCTCTTAACAAAGGCATCTCTGACATGAGGATTGACGACTAAGTCAACGTAACGTTGTCTATACCTTTGTTCTGGATCGGTAAATGCATCGTGTACATTCCCGTCAGCATCCGTTTTAGGAAGAGGTAATGGCTTCAAAGCCTTCGATAAAACCTTCAATTCAGTGACGTGAACAGAAATCTCTCCCACCTGAGTTTTGAAGGCATAGCCTTTAATACCAATGAAATCACCGATGCCCAAAATCTTTTTGAAAACCGTGTTATAAAGCGTCTTATCTTCTTCAGGACAGAGGTCATCTCTTCTCAAATAGATTTGGATGCGACCTTGAGCATCTTGCAGTTCAGCAAAAGAAGCTGAGCCCATAATCCTTCTACTCATCAACCTACCGGCCAATACTACTTCTGTAAAGCGTTCAGGAGATGCATCAAATTGATCTTTGATTTGCTTTGAAAAAGCCGAAACCTCAAATGTTTCTGATGGATATGGGTTTATCCCTAGCTTTTCAAGTTCAGTCTTTTCCTGCCTTCTTAGTATTTCCTGTTCGCTTAAAACCTGCATTTCACGATATTTTTGAAGTGCGCAAAGATAGTGATTAGAAGAGATTATTTAAATCTTTCTACATGCTCATGTATATACTCAGAAATATTTACGCTAAATCTTTCGGACTATTCCTAACTCTTTCGGACACTACCTAAATTATCAGGAGATGAAAGAACTAACCAAGGCCGAAGAACAGATAATGCAGGTGGTGTGGGCGCATGATCAATTGTTTATCAAAGACATTGTCGATCAAATGCCATCGCCAAAGCCTGCATACAATACGGTTGGGACTTTCCTAAAAATATTGGAGGCCAAAGGATTTGTCTCTAGAGTCAAAATTGGTAACACTTTCGCCTACTCTGCCAGTGTCAAAAAGAAAGATTATACCCAAAGCTTTCTGAATGGCTTTCTGAGTAACTATTTCGAAGGTTCTGCTGAAAAACTCCTTTCATTTATGGTAGAAGAAAAGAAACTGAATATCAAGCAGGTAGAAGACTTAATAAAAAACTCATGGACAATGATTAACTAGATAACAGAATCATCCGTATGCCTAGCATGCTTTTATTGAATCTACTGGCTCTTCTTCATTTTGGTTAAACGACTACCTAATTTCTTCTCCTCTTCAACTCGTTGGTCACTAGGGTAAGTTCTCTACCACTCTGACCTTTGACGGATGTATTTTCAGCCGCCCTTCTAATCAAGTAAGGAATTGTTGCTTCAATTGGCCCATAAGGCACATACTTGATCACATTATACCCCCCATGGGCTAGATTGAATGAAATATGGTCACTCATACCATAAAGTTGACCAAAAAATACGCGTTCATTATTTGGCTTATAACCAAACTCATCCATTAAAACGGTCAGCTTGTAGTTCGAGTCTTCATTGTGCGTACCCGCAAAAAGGCTAATCCCTCTCAGGTTCTCAATACAATATAGAGATGCGGCATTGTAGTCTCTATCGGTAGAAGCTTTATCTGGTTGAATTGGATCTGTGTAATTCATCTCTGCAGCCCGAGCACTTTCTTTCTCCATATACGCGCCCCGCACCAACTTTGCACCTAGAATATAAGCTCCTTTTTCAGCCTCGCCATGAAGTGCTTTTAAATGATCTAGCATGGTATGACAGTACATTTGAAAGGTGTAATAAACCACAACCTTAGTAGTATTATATTTTTCCATCATGGCGATGGTCAGGTCATCAATTGGCTTTTGGATCCATGTTTCTTCAGCATCAATCAATAAGGATACCTCGAGCTGGCTAGCAAGTTCGCAAATGCTTTCAACTCGCACTTTCACCCGCTCAAAGGCTTCGTTTTCCGCTTTTGATAACTCTTTATTTGCATGAATTTTGGCATAGAGGTCAAAATCCCCTACCGCTGTAAGCTTGAAAGCTGCAAACCTCAAAATCTTTGATC
>DLQN01000033.1:6461-14828 GCA_002477595.1 Roseivirga sp. UBA7431 | reverse complement strand
ATCACTATTTCAACCATTATTGGACTAGAAAGAACGACTGCTTCACAGTATATAAAAGATGCCAATTTGGCCATGGGCTTAGAGGCAATTGACGATCCGGCAGGAGAGCAAGGCTTATTTGATCGATCGGATAATGTAAGCTTTGCCCGTAAGGGAATCCCAGCACCCACTTATAGTCTAGGTTTCCGTGCTTTCGATGATGAGATCAACAAATACTATCATAAGGCAGGCGACAACCCGAATACTGTTGATTATGACTACCTAGAGAAGTTCTTTAAAAGTTACGTTTTGGCTTCAAGAATGATCGGGAATGCGGCTGAGCGACCTTTCTGGGTTGAAGGCGATAAATACTATGAAACAGGTAAGAAGCTCTATGGCCTCGGATTATAGCGACATTCTCGAAAAAGCTTATCAAAGAACCAAAGCGCTTAATGATGAAGGAAAGCTAGCGACTTACATACCTGAATTAGCTAATGTGGATCCGGATATGTTTGGGATCCATATGACAACGACAGAAGGGCTTGAATTAGGAAATGGTAATTACCTGGAAAAATTCTCATTACAAAGTATTGTTAAGGTGCTTACACTTACGCTTGCGTATAAAATTCTTGGAGAGAAAATTTGGGGTAGGGTTGGGGTAGAGCCTTCAGGGACAAAGTTTGACTCTCTTATATTGCTCGAAACAAACCATGGCATTCCTCGAAACCCCTTTGAAAATTCTGGAGCCATTGTGATTTGTGACATTCTAATTTCTAATTTGAATGATGCGAACAAGGACTTCTTAGCCTTCGTTCGAGAATTAAGTAACCTACCTGATCTCAATTACTCTGAAAAAATAGCAAGCTCTGAAAAAGCCGGGGGATACCGAAATGTTGCCATGTGCAACTTCATAAAGTCCTTTGGTAATATTGAGAATGACCCAACGGAGGTCCTTGACTTTTACTTTAATATATGCTCACTTGAAATGAACTGTCAGCAACTGGCTCAGACATTTACTTTTTTAGCCAATGGCGGCCGTAAACTTTCTGACCAAAAGGAGATTATCTCCCCTAGCCAGTCAAAAAGGATTAATGCCCTAATGCTCACTTGCGGGTTCTATGACGAGTCTGGTGAGTTTGCTTTTAAAGTGGGCTTGCCAGGAAAAAGTGGTGTGGGCGGAGGTATTGTGGCGTTATATCCGCATAACTATGCCATTGCCGTTTGGAGCCCAAAATTGAATCCAAAAGGTAACTCCTATAAAGGCATGAAGTTTTTGGAGGAGTTAACCACCTACTCTGAACTCACAATTTTTTAAAATCCAAGATAGAGGGCCGGTGCCCACCTATTTCTTGTCCTTATTCCTTTGCGCCATTTTCTTAGGCAGCACTACAAAGCGGTAGTAGCCCCAAAGTAAACCAGCAGGAACTGCAAAGAGTAGCTCTGACAAATGCTTCTCAGGCTCAACCAATTGCTCATCGTTGAATTGTGGAAAGATGGCATACATCAACACCCATACTAAACCTCCAAAAACGAGTCCTTTTACAACCCAACCGTAGTTCTTCATGCTTTTGATATTACTGCTTCATGAATAAATCTCAGCCCCTCCAAAGTGAGGTGACGATTTACTTGATCAAAACGACCATGTAACGGATGCAAGATAGAGGAAAGTCCTCCTGTAGCGACAACTTTCAATTTCTTATTAAGCTCCGTTTGAATTCTATCCAACATGCCTTCTACCATACTCACATAGCCCCAAAGCACACCATTTTGAATGGCCGTTATGGTACTTGTGCCTATGACCGAATCAGGTAGCTCTAAGGGTACATCAGGGAGTTGGGCTGTACTACCAACTAAGGATGCAATGGCAGTCTTCAGACCGGGCGCAATATTGACGCCTCTAATATTCCCGCTACTTTCTACCACGGTAAAGGTCAAGGCAGTACCAAAATCGACAATGATTATATCCTCTTTATAAAGCATGTGACCAGCCATTGCATTGGCAATTAGGTCTGTTCCAATTTCGTGCGGGTTATGTGTTTGAATAGGAAGCAGATCATAGATTTTAGGCCCAACAAATATTGGCTCTTTATCGATTAAAGACCTGGTAAACTCAGACAAAATATCGTTGAGTTGTGGCACTACAGAAGAGATTATTATATGGTTGACGTCATCTAATTTTAGGTTAGCCTCTAGAAAATTGAGCCGAAGGAACATCTCATATTCAATCTGATTCTTGACAGGGATCGTATCGAATCGCCATTCTTGGATCCACGAATTGCCATCATGAATTCCGAATACTATGTTCGTATTACCTGCGTCAATTGCGAGTAGCATAAGCCTAATCTATGAATTTTGGTGGATGTTGTTCGTCAAACTCCGTTGCTTCTTGATAAGCTCTTGCAACCCCAAGAATGGTCGCCTCATCAAATAAATTCCCTATAAACGAGATACTGGTTGGACTCCCGTTTTCGGTGTAGCCATTTTTGAGTACAACACATGGGTGGCCAGTGAGGTTAGTCGTTATCAGTTGACTTCCACCAAAGCTTGGGCTTATAATCACATCATAATTCTCCATAAGGTCATTTACTTTATCCACTAATTGGTACCTCGCACGGTTCGCATTGATATAATCAACGGCAGAAGTAAAGCGAGCGCTTCGGAATGAATTGGGCCAAGCACCAGCCCCTTGCCTTACTAATAACGTGTCCCTATTGGAACGGGTCAATTCATCAAATGAGGCAGAAGCTTCTGCAGATAGAATAGCTTGCATAGCGCTAAAGGGCATGTCAGAAACCCATTCGACAGGTATAAGTTCGGCCCCTAGTGATCGCAAGACTTCAAGAGACTTGTCATCATTCTCCTTTTGATTTGGCCTGTTTCGGTCAAAATAGGGTTTCAAGTAGCCTATCCTAAGTTTGGACAAGTCAGCTTTACCTTTATAATTAAAAGGATGGTCTTCGACTGTTAGGTCAATGTTGTCTTCTCCTCGAATTGCATCAAACACGAGTGCACAATCGAAGGCATTGCGAGTTATCGGTCCGATTTTATCCATGCTCCAGCTGAGCGCCATGGCACCAGCACGGCTTACGCGGCCAAATGTTGGCCTGAGTCCAGTAACTCCGTTTCTTGTGGCAGGAGAGACGATGGAGCCCAAAGTTTCAGTACCGAGTGCGAAAGGGACAAGCCCCGCAGAAGTCGTTGATGCTGAACCAGCGGATGAACCACTTGAGCCTTGCTCTAAATTCCAAGGATTTTTGGTGGTGCCACCATACCAAACATCGCCCATAGCAAGTGCGCCTAAAGTGAGCTTAGCAACGAGTATTGCTCCTGACTCATCAAGTTTTCTTACGACAGTCGCTAATTCATCGCCTCTGTCCTGTTCCTTATATGGGCCGGCCCCCCAAGTCGTTTTGTAATCAGGAACAGACATCAAATCTTTCGCGCCATATGGAATACCATGAAGCGGTCCGAGGTAGGTGCCATTTTTTAACAGATCATCGGCCCTTCTAGCCTGTGCCATGGCGCGTTCTTCCGTAATGGTAATCACAGCCTGGAGGGATCCATTATGCTTTTTTAGTCGCTCAATAAAGAATTGTGTTAATTCAACGGATGTTATTTTACGTTCTTGGATCAATACAGATAGCTGAGCTACGGTATAAAATGCTAGTTCATTTCTGTCTTCTGGCAACTTCACATCCTTTGGAAGGCCCCAAAGAATTTGCTCCTGTTTTTCAGCAATAGCACGATTACCTTTTTGAGGCTTAAACCACAATGCAGGTGGAGTGCTATTGTCGATAGGGTACTCGTGAAGTTCTTTAACACCTCTTAAGTTTCGATTGATGTTGGGTAACATTTGTGCTATTTCATTGTCATCAAAATTCAGGTCGAGGATCTTCTGTGCTGCGTTTATATCTGCTTTTTCGATGGCCATATTCTGAGCCATTTTAAACCCAGCCAAAAATCCAGAAAGAATTAGTAGGGCAACTAAAACAAGTGATGTCTTTTTAAACTTTGTATTCCGTATCGTCATTGAAGAAGTGTTTAATAGATTTGTAGAGGAGTGTGAGATCTCTCTTAATTAGAATGATAAGTTATGAATTCCATACAGACACCACAAACGATTTTTCCTAATTGGATAAGAGGGTTTTTGCTTATTGCAGCCGCTTATAATATTCTTTGGGGTGTTTTTATTGGGTATTTTCCAGAGGCATTCTTTCAATGGGTAACTGAATCAAAAGATGAATTGCCGGACATTATAAAGTGGCAAGGTAAAGGGGTGCTTCTGATGGCGGGTGTTTATTTAGCCTGTGCCATACACCCAGGAAAGCTTTGGTACCTCGTGTTCCTTGCAGCCTTTACAAAAGTCGCTGGAGGAATATGGTTTTACTTCATTATCTTAGACCAAGAGGTTGGTGACAAAGGGATATTCCATCTTTTGATGAATGACGCTATTTGGGTTCCCTTCTTAATCTTTATCGGTTTTCGAGCCATAGCATATAAAAGAGCAAAAGATGAAATTTCAGCTGATCACACTGTTTGAGTATAATCTTTGGGCTAATCAGAAATTTGGAGAGACACTAAAGGGTGGTGCGTTCAAAAACCCAAAGATTTTGACTTTCATTAGTCATATACTTAATGCACAATTGATTTGGATAGATCGTATTAACGGAAAAGCCAGTGAGACTAAGGTTTGGACGGAATATCCAATAGAATCCGCTGTGGACAAGCTTCTGGAGAGTAGTCAGGCTTGGCTCGAAATGTTAGAAAACGAGTCAGATTTTGATCGAATGATCAGTTATCAGAACGCTCTCGGTGATTCACATTCTTCTGTTATTTATGATATCATCAGTCATGTAGCCAATCATGGGACACATCATCGAGGGCAATATTTATGTTTTGATCTCTGGGAGAACCTTTTCTGCAGCAGCAGATCTTGCTAGAATTTTAGGCCAAATGGACAATGTTGTATTGATAGGAGAAGAAACTGGAGGTGCGCACGTGGGCAGAGCGGCCAATATGCTGGTCAGCTACAACTTGCCAAATACAAGCTCCACACTGCAAGTACCTGTGATTTATGAAGAATTTGTGAATGTTTCTGCCAATAACGTAGGCAGAGGTACTTTTCCTGATTACTCAATTAAAACTACCTTCCAAGACCTAATAGACAGGAAAGATTCAGTGTTTGCCTATGTACTCGAGTTAATTAGTCAACGTAATTCTTTCGGCTCGAATTAAGCAAATTCCTCTTTCCCAGTTTTCCGGAATACTTACCTTTATAATATGAGTAAACCGGAAAAAACCCTTTTTCTTTTAGATGCAATGGCGCTTATTTACAGAGCCCATTTTGCATTCAGTAAAAACCCTAGAATCAATTCTAAAGGACTCAATACAGGAGCCCCTTTCGGTTTTACTAATAGCCTTTTTGAGATCATAGACAAAAGGAAACCAACGCACATAGCAGTGGCCTTCGATACACACGCCCCTACATTTCGTCATGTTGAATATGAGCCTTATAAAGCTAACAGAGAAGAGACGCCCGAAGACATAAAGATTGGGACACCAATTATTAAAGACATAGTAAGAGCCTTTAACATTCCGGTTTTAGAGCTCGATGGATACGAAGCGGATGATGTCATTGGCACCTTTGCCAAGAAAGCCGCTCGACAAGGGTTTGAGGTGTTTATGATGACCCCTGATAAAGACTATGGCCAGCTTGTAGAAGAACATGTTTACCTGTACAAGCCTGCGTTTATGGGTAATGGAGTAGATATCATGGGCGTTCCTGAAATTTTGGCCAAATGGGACATACAACGCATAGATCAAGTCGTGGATATGCTCGGTTTGCAAGGAGATGCGGTTGATAATATTCCGGGTATTCCGAGTGTGGGTCCTAAAACTGCAGCAAAACTCTTAAAAGAGTACGATACGCTCGAAAATATAGTAGCTCATGCGCATGAATTGAAGGGGAAGCTTGCCGAGAAAGTTGCTGAATTTGGTGATCAAGGCATTCTTTCCAAGAAATTGGCGCGCATTGAGATAGAAGTGCCAATTGAATTCGTGGAAGAAGACATGGTCTATACAGGGCCGAATGTTGAAAAGCTCACTGAGATATTTGAAGAACTCGAATTTCGCACTACGCTTAAAAGAATTTTAGGTCAACCGACAGCTGCCGCTCCACGAGTTGCAAAGCCAAAGACGGCAGTATCAGATCAGATGGGATTGTTTGGTGATGATGCACCAACGCTTCAGTCTTCCTCAGAAGAAGCATATGTTCCAGAAAAAAACAACCTTGCTAATACAGCACATGATTACCAGCTTGTAGATACGCCTGAATTGCGGAAGCGCCTTGTGAAATATTTGCTGGTTCAAGACGAAATCTGCTTCGATACAGAAACTGATAACCTTGATCCTATCGAGGCGAATATGGTAGGTATAGCGTTTTCTTACCAAAAGGGCGAGGCATATTATGTGCCTACCCCACCAGATGATAAAGCCGAGACCCAACTGATAGTTGATGAGTTTCGACCCGTTTTTGAGAGCGAAAAAATTTCAAAGATTGCACAAAATGCAAAATACGATGTGCAGATCATGAAGAACTATAACATAGCAGTTAAGGGACCAATTTTCGATACGATGTTAGCGCATTACTTGATCGATCCAGATACGCGCCACAATATGGATACCCTGGCTGAAAATTACTTGAATTATTCGCCCGTTTCAATCACCGAGTTGATCGGAAAGAAGGGGGTTAAGCAGGGTAATATGAGAGACGTACCTGTTCATCAGGTGGTAGAGTATGCAGGAGAAGATGCAGACATTACTTATCAATTGAAGACGAGTCTTCAGCCCATGCTAGAAGAAGGGACGCTTAAGAAACTCTTCGAGGAAGTTGAAATTCCACTGATGCACGTGCTGGCAGATATTGAATACAACGGTGTTAAAATAGATGTTGACGTCCTTTCTGCCATGTCTAAAGAATTGGAAGTGGAGGCGCTGAAAGCGCAGACAGAAATCTTCGAAATGGCAGGTGAAGAATTCAATGTAGCCTCACCAAAGCAATTGGGTGTAGTACTTTTCGACAAGCTAAAGCTCATTGACAAACCAAAAAAGACAAAGACAGGACAGTACGCTACGGGAGAAGATATCCTATCGAAGCTAGCCGTTGAACACGATATTGCTAGACGTATTTTAGAGTTCAGAGAATATCAAAAGCTGAAGTCTACTTATGTAGATGCGCTGCCGACCATGGTTAGTCCAGTTGATGGATTGGTACATACTGATTACCGTCAAGCGGTAGCAGCTACTGGCCGATTAAGTTCTAATAACCCAAACCTTCAGAATATTCCTATCCGAACGCCAAAGGGAAGAGAGATTAGAAAAGCCTTTATTCCTAGGTCAGAAGAGTACACACTATTGGCAGCGGATTATTCTCAAATTGAATTGCGCATTGTGGCTTCTCTTGCCAAAGATGAGGGCATGATTGAGGCGTTTAAGTCTGGGAGAGACATTCACTCCACTACTGCCTCGAAAGTCTTTAATGTACCCTTAGAAGAGGTAGATAGAGACATGCGTAGAAAAGCCAAAGAAGTCAATTTTGGTTTGATATATGGGATTTCAGCTTTCGGCCTAGCTCAGAATATAGGGATCTCAAGAACTGAAGCTCAGCAAATCATTACCGCTTACTTCAATGAGTTTCCTGGCGTTAAAAGTTACATGGATGCTCAAGTGAATAAGGCGAGAGAGTTTACTTATGTCGAGACAATTCTCGGTAGAAGAAGGTACCTAAGAGACATTCATTCTAAGAACATGACTGTTCGTGGCCATGCCGAAAGAAACGCCATCAATGCACCAATTCAAGGCAGTGCAGCAGACATGATTAAGGTAGCCATGATTAACATCCACAAATGGATGAAGCAAGAGAACATGAAATCAAAGATGATCATGCAAGTACATGATGAATTGGTCTTCGATGTCCACAAGTCGGAACTCGAGATCATGAAGACAAAAATCCCTGAATTGATGATGGGCGCTGTCGAGTTAGATGTGCCGATGGAAGTAGAGGTCGGTGTAGGAGAAAACTGGTTAATTGCTCACTAATATGGATTTTCCTGTATCATTAGAAGATATTCAAGCGGCACACGAAAGGATTGGACCTTACGTGCACCGAACGCCCATCTTGACTTCAGAAAGCGTCAATGACATCGCGGGCTGCGACCTTTATTTTAAATGTGAAAACTTCCAGAAAGTAGGCGCCTTTAAAGCCCGTGGAGGCGTTAACGCTGTATTGAGCTTGCCAGAAGAGCAGAGGAAAAATGGAGTAGTCACACACAGCTCAGGAAATCATGCCCAAGCCATTGCCATGGCGGCAAAAATGGCTGGTGTGCCAGC
>DLQN01000033.1:5781-6300 GCA_002477595.1 Roseivirga sp. UBA7431 | reverse complement strand
GATTATTCAGTGATTACTGGCCAGGCAACTTGTGCGAAAGAGCTGCTGGAAGATCAGCCTGACCTTGAAGCAATTATCGCCCCAGTTGGGGGTGGTGGATTATTGGCGGGTACTGCTTTGTCAGTCCATTATATGAATCCTAATGTAGAAGTTTATGCAGGGGAACCTGATGGTGCCAAAGACACTTTTCTCTCCATGCAAAGTGGCGTTCATACAAAAGTAGACAACCCAAGTTCGATCGCTGACGGTTTATTGGCGGGTATGGGTGACAAGAACTTTGCGATTATCAAGCCCCTTGTGAAGGAAGTATTTGTGGTGACCGATGATGAAATAGTCGAAGCAATGAGACTTATCTGGGAGCGGATGAAAATTATCATCGAACCCTCGTGTGCTGTACCGGTGGCAGCCATACTAAAGAATAAAGAAGTATTCGCTGGTAAGAAAATTGGAGTAATCCTGACTGGTGGCAATGTGGACTTGGCAAAATTGCCTTTCTGACTTTATTGGCTTAAACCCCTC
>DLQN01000033.1:0-5752 GCA_002477595.1 Roseivirga sp. UBA7431 | reverse complement strand
GAGGAGTTGGACTTAGAATCCCTTAATAACTCAGGTGTAAAAATTCCAAATTCCTTGATAGTTTGAGTGATGAGATTTATTAGTATAAAGATAAAGTTGTTCTAAATTCCCCTCCTTTTTAAGGAGGGGTTAGGGGTGGTTAATGCACTTAACTACTTAGTAGGTGCCAATGGATTAATCTCCCGCAGTTTATCTTCAAGTGCTCGAAGGTCCTTTAATTTCATCCAACTCACTTTGATTTTGTGTTGCTTCATTTTCTCTTCTTCATCAAGCATATTGAGGCCAATATGTAAATGATCCGTTTCGAAATAACTATCGAAATTGAACTTGGTGATTAACAATGAATCCTGCTTTTTCGAGAATAGTTTCTGTGAGTTAACGACCATTCCTCCTTCTGCCTCACTGGCATGGATGTATACGGGCCAGTTAATAATAGAAGACATAAAACCAAAAATCGGTGCAAAGGCTGCCAATAAGATTAGGCCAGGTAATTCCGGGGCTATGATGTACTTATAGATGAAGACAAAGACGATAAATAGCCCGTAGAAATAGAGCATGTATTTGAATCGATTGACTTTGCCTTTGTTGTTGATGTCTTTCATAGTGACCTACTATTATGATGTGAATTTACACGATTTGATCGACTATCCGAGTCTCATTTTTGAAACTAAGTCCCATAATACCACGCCAATACTGACCGAAATGTTCAGCGAGTGCTTCGTACCAAACTGAGGTATTTCAATGCACCCATCAGCGAATGCCACAATCTCCTCTTCCACACCAAATACTTCGTTGCCGAAAATAACTGCAAGTTTTTGATCTGAGGAAGGAATGAAAGTTTCAAGAGAAATGGAGTTCTCTACTTGCTCTATCGCCATAAGGGTGTATCCCTCTGCTCGTAATGCCTCGCAAGCTGACATGGTGCTCTCATAGTGTTTCCATTCCACCGATTCGGTGGCGCCTAGGGCTGTTTTATGAATCTCTCTATGTGGAGGTTTTGCGGTGATGCCACACAAGGCGATGCGCTCGATGGCAAATGCATCCGCAGTTCTAAAGGCAGAACCAACATTGTGCATACTGCGCACATTGTCCATGACGATGACGATTGGTGTTTTGTCTGACTTTTTAAAGTCATCAACTCCGGGCCGGTTAAGTTCTTCGTTGGAAAGTTTTCGCATCGCCTACAAAAATAGACAAACTGCCCACCCTATGCGAGTGGACAGTCCAAAACAACACCAATCAATATTTTTTAGCGAGAGGCTCTGCTATTCTTAGAAATCACCAAGAACTTTGAGATTTGCCAGAAAGCTTCTGGGTCAGTGATTTCCAAAATCTTGGTAGCCTCATCTTCGCCCGGAAGAATTTGGTATGATCCAGTTGGGTGATTGCTCACTAATGATAAAGACTCCGCTTGAATTTTCAGTTGGCTTACTTTGCGTCTGTCTAGCTCCATAAACTCTCCTTTGTCCGCATCGTCTTGGAGTGCTATACTTCTTCCAATGAAGCCTAGAAATCCACCTTCTTTATCAATAACTCCTTTGGCTTGTAAATCTTCGAAGGTGCCAACGGCTAAGTAGCTTTTGTTCAATTCATCGTTCAATGCCGTAAGCTGAGTTACTTCAAGCTCCTTCTGACCAATTACCTCTACTTTGGCATTGATAGTGGTGCTCAATGAGTCCGTTTGGACAAGTAATAGTGCAAGCGCTTTGTCCTTGGCCACGAGCTCGGTCTTAAGTTCACCAATAACGGATATTCTTGTAGTAAGGTCGGCTTGCAGTGCATTAATCCTTTTTTCGAAGACGCCTAATTTGATGTCCGCACTTTTCACCTTATCTGATAAGGTTCGTATGTTCTCATTCGATCTAAAGATCAGTTCATCAATCATTGCGATTTCTCTCATGATGTTCTCCTTTTTTCCACTGTTAAGTGGCTCTTGACTTTGTCCATGGACAAGGTTCTCCTTTTCGACAATCGTCCCGATTTGATCTTCAACTTCGGTAATCAAGCCCATGACCTCATCAAATGCCGATTCCTTTCGAATTACCTCTTTCTCTAGCTGGGCAAATTGGCCTTCTAGTACCTCTTTTTTTTTGTTGGTTGAGGAAATCCCGAACCACATGGCGACTGTTAATGCTCCGAGCAACACCATGCTCACTTTTACTGTTTGTTTCATCTTCCTTAGGTTTTAATGTTAAATAATGGTTTAAAATATATGCCGAATCAAGTCCTAATGGACAGGTTCCTGTGACGCATAGCGGAAGGTTTGGGTTGGTGGTTTTGAGAATTGGTTTGTGATGATTCTCGTATGTATAACGAGAAGTTTAGTTGATATTGTGGTCTTGAACAAAAAAAGTAGTTAAAACTTTTTTTTCAAAGATAAAGGAGCACTTAGGGCTCCATTATTTAGCGTCATTCTGATGAAGTGAAACGACAGAAAGAATCTCTCGCTCACTGTTCAGAATAGTATTGGTTTAAAGTGTCCAATCGACACCAAAACTTATAAATCTTGGTAGACCAACTCTGATCCCTTGAGGTCTTCTAGAAGAGATATATCGATCATTCGTCAAATTCTTCACTGACATACTCACTGATAGGTTCTCAACTTTCGGAAATGCATAAATAAGCTGAAAATCTGTTAATAAGTAACTGTCAAGCTTACCGTCTCTACCGTTTGCTGAAGGAGACAATGTATTCAATGGGTCTGTGAATTGCTCACCAATAAAGGTGTTAGTAAGCCGGGCAGTCAGCCCAAAGGGTGATTCAATTGCCAATGCTGAGGAAAGGAGCATTTTTGGTGCGTATGGTGTTTGATTTCCCGAAAGATTCACGCTCTCTATACCAATGGTTTGAAACCTGTCTGCTGCGAATATGGCATTCTGGAAAGTGGCAGACACATCGAGCTTGACATTGTATTGAACTTCACCAAGTTCAGATAAGTCAAAGCTCAACCCAAGCTCTATGCCTTCATGGATGGTTTCTCCTCCATTGACTAGTCCAGAGCCAGTTCCACCTGCGGATTCAGACACTGGAATGATTTGGTTCGAAAAATCGAGGTAGAAAGCTGTCACTTCAGCATAAAGACCTTTGGTAACGGCTGTTCTAATTCCAAGTTCATAGTTCCAACTTAACTCTGCATCTAGCTGCTGTACAACTCCTGCTGCGGTGATCGCATCTTTAACTCTTGGCGGGGCAAAGCCTCTATGAACGCCACCAAAAAGATTGATGTCTCTATTGACTTGATAGTTGAAGCCTAGGCCAGGAATGATCTGAGATACACTTGTACCGTTTACGATGCTTGTGTCCCTTACTTCTCCGTTGAATCTATTTCTGAAAACATGACGCTCGAAATCATAAAACTCTGCTCTTAAACCAGCATCAATACTGAACTTTGAAGAGAGTTTGAATTTGTTCTGTACAAAGGTACTGATGGCATTCCCTGTTCTGTCTTCATCTGTAATAAGATCACCAGATTCAGCGGTAGGGAAGCTTCCATTCACCCGTTGTTCATAGCCTTTTTCGTAGATATATCTGTAGCCCGCAGTAAGCTCGTTTTTTATTGAACCGAGATTATACTCAAGGTTAATGCGCTGCTCGAAACCAGCTACTTCGAATTGTCTATTTCTATTTCCGGTCCCGTTTCTCATGTAAATGGCCCCACCGGGAATCGAATTGTCACCCCAAACTACGTCAGAGAGATTGCTAGCGGTCGGGCTATATGAAAAGTCCTGCCTTCTCCAGTTACGTGTTGTACTGTAGGCATAGGCCATGGTTTGAAGGTTTAGTCTATCGCTTACACGATAACTATGTGTCAAACTGATTGAGTTCCTGTTAATATTGAGGCGATCATCAGGAGCAACATTGGTAAAGTCATTTCCTCCTTGGTCATACATAACTTGAGTAATCCCAACATAAGTGGAATTTGAGGTTTCGCTGTATAAGCCAAACTTCAAACCGAGCTGAGAACGATCCGACATTTGAAAGTTCACTTTGCCAGTGAAATCATTAATATTGAAAGTAGAGACACCTAGGCCGTCTACTTGTTTTCTTAACAGGTTGAATTGGACACCTGTATTTCCGAAAGTGTTTCCATAACCTAGAAGGCCACTGAAATAGCCGTTTTCACCACCACGCAGTTTCAAACTCAACGTTTCTTCTTCAGGAGGGTTTGCCGTGATGTAGTTGATTACACCACCGATTGTTCTAGGTCCATATAATATCTGACCACTTCCTTTCAATACTTCAACCCCAGCCATACGTTCAATTGCTGGAGTATAGTAGGCATCAGGTTCTCCATAAGGATTCAAGGCTATTGGTACACCGTCTTCCAGGATAAGCACATTTCTACTTCTATCAGGGTCGAGACCTCTGATGCCGATGTTTGCCCGCAGGCCAAGACCTTCCTCTTCCACTACATGTACTCCCGATATTCGCCTGAAGGCCTCGTTACCATTTATTGGGTTAAGCAGCTTTAATTCTGACTGGCTCACGAAGTCTGCAGAACCGGGAATTTTTGTGAACAACTGGTTCCTAGACGCAATGATTGTTAGTTGCGGCACCTCATATACACTTTCTTGAAACTCGAAGCTGAAAGTCAATATATCACCAGCTTTGACATCTACGCTTTGCCTAATAGTTATAAAACCAATGGACGATATTTTCAGCATGTAACTTCCAGGAGAGATTTCCTTAAGCTCAAAAGAGCCGCTGTCATTAGTAGCTACTCCCAAAGGGGTGTTCTCTAGTACTATTGTAGCATAGGGAATGACAACCCCATCAGTACCTTTTACCTTGCCCTTGATTATAGCAGTATTTTGTGCAATAATTGTTCCGCATACTATGACTAAAATGGCTAGTGATATAGTGATTTTTCTTAGGCTACTGCTCATCTTTTCTGTGTTGTATGATTTACAAGGGCGAAATTCTTCCTTATTTATATTAAATCCAAATAAAAATAAGAAGAAATCTTTAGTCTCTCTTATTCTGAGAGTTACTTCAAAAAGGCATTCAATTATTTACTATTTTTGAACTTAATAGAAATCGAACGCTGATCATTTTTTGACTATGTCCAAGACGCAAGAGACGAAGCAAACTCCATTGATGAAGCAGTACAATGCCATCAAGGCAAAGCACCCAGGAGCGCTGCTATTGTTTCGTGTCGGAGATTTCTACGAGACTTTTGGAGAGGATGCGATCAAGGCCAGTAAAGTGCTCAATATTGTCTTGACAAAAAGGGCTAACGGAGCCGCCAGCCATATCGAGTTAGCAGGTTTTCCGCACCATTCATTAGATACTTACTTACCCAAGCTTGTTCGAGCAGGAAACCGAGTAGCTATTTGTGATCAGCTAGAAGATCCAAAGTCTGTTAAAGGGATTGTCAAAAGAGGCGTAACAGAATTAGTTACACCCGGCCTTTCTTTCAACGATCATGTGCTTGATCAAAAGCGCAACAATTACTTAGCCTCACTCAGCTTTGGAAAGGATGAGATTGGTGCTGCATTTCTAGATTTATCAACAGGAGAGTTTCTTACTGCACAGGGAAAGCCGAGTTACATTGACAAGTTAATTCAAGGGCTAAACCCTTCGGAGTTTATCTACTCAAGGGCGCAGAAGAATGAGTTTGCTGCTCAGTATCAAGATAATTTCAATACCTATCAATTAGATGATTGGGTATACGCGTTCGACTATGGCTATGGAAAACTGACTGATCATTTCTCTACTAAATCCCTCAAAGGTTTCGGTGTACAGGAAATGG
>DLQN01000092.1:3627-3751 GCA_002477595.1 Roseivirga sp. UBA7431 | reverse complement strand
TTCAGCCACTCACCCATCTCTCCTTGGATTCTTTACTGAATTAGCTTTTAGCCAATGATCCGTGAATTTAAATAAAATCCATTCAAACTCGGGTCACTTGACAAAGAAAAAGCCAGTCATAAAC
>DLQN01000092.1:1259-3583 GCA_002477595.1 Roseivirga sp. UBA7431 | reverse complement strand
GTCGGGGTGGCAGGATTCGAACCTGCGACCTCCTCGTCCCAAACGAGGCGCGATGACCGGGCTACGCTACACCCCGAGCCCTAAAACCTGAGACATATGTCTCAAATCGGAGTGCAAATATAGATTCTTTTTTCTTTTTGTTATACTGCCCAAGGGATAAAATTTAAGATTTTTTCCAGCATTAAAAACTCGATGTCATTCAAGTACAATTATTCGCCAACACCTCAGGCAGTTAGCTCCTCAATTCTCGCTAATAGCAGTGTTAATAAAGTCTAGTAATGGCACTACAGCTAAATATGACTCTATGACCATTTCTCCAAAGTAAGGCGAGTAGACATCCTTTCTGCTGATTTGACGAAAGGCTGCAAAACTCTTTAATCTAAGGAGTTCAATGTGCTCATGGTCTTTAGGGTAACCTTTGGGCGTTGTCTTCAATGTATCTTGCTTATACAGCTCATAGGAGTCTTGAAAAGCCTTTGAACTAATGATCGCGGAGAGCTTGTCTCCTTCATAGTCTATTTCCATGCGCACTTTCTTCAAGCGCTCACTGTCCGGGTGCCAAAGACCTCCCGCAATCTCTACTTCGGTCACACCCAGTCCAACATAAAAATCAGCCAAGCCTTTTCCATAGCCAAAACCAACACCGAAGTGATCTTTGTAGGTAGGCCTATCGGGATGAAACATTAGGTTGTTGTTGATTCTACCGAGTGCCCTTCGGGCATTCGGCTGCACGATTCTGGGATCAACCCGTTTCATCTCTTCGAGAATCGGATCGAATAAGGCAACCACCTCTCCTTTCGTCTCCTCATACCACGAACGGTTCTTGTCCATCCACTCTTTAGAGTTGTTTGCAGTTAATGCCTCTAGAAAAAGGAAGATGTTATTTTTAGCCATACTTAATTGCTATTCTTCAATCAATGACAATCCATTTAAGTCAGTCGTTAACATTTCTGTCATGACATCAAAAAATGGTCTCAGGGCGATAAAAGTACCCAAGGCCTCCTTCATGAAGTTAGGGCTTAGCACTGCCTTGTCGCTGAAAGTTCTAAATACATAGAGCGACTTGTACCTCAACAAATCAATCGCAGGGTGTTCCTTGTCAAAACCTTTAGGGGCTGTTTTTACTTGATCGCCTTGTAATTCACCAAATACCTTTTTAAAACTCGGATCATTCAAAACAGACCTTAAGGGTTGATCATCTTGAGCAATCTGATCTCTAATCAACCTCAAATCTTCTGATACCGGACCGTAAAACCCACCACCAACGACTGTCTGGCCTGGCTTTACTTGAAAATAATAACCTCCTCTGAGGTGAGGCTTCTGTCGATTAAAGCCACCGGCCCACCTTGGGTTATAAGGCGACTTGTCTTTAGAAAACCTAACATCACGGTAGACACGCATGAGGCTCTTTTTACCACTTAGTGTAGTAATCTCGTCATGTTCTTTAAGGCCTTGAAGCATTGCCTCAGCAAAATCAATTGCATTCTGATGTTCGTCTTGATACCAGGGTTTGTTTTCGGCAAACCAATCTCGGTTGTTGTTTTCAGTAAGCTGGTTTAAAAAGTCAAACGAGGACTTATTGATTAGTGCCATAGATTGAGGTTCATTTAGTTTATTGAATCTTCCAGATATAAGGACGTTCGTTTACTGTGTATTGGGACAGAACTGAATCGTTAAGATAATGGTTTCCAAAGTCGGAACGATACCAAAGAAAAATTGAAGAACAATCAATGCCTTTTCCCTCTTGATTAATCACGAATTCAGTGGCTGAAAAACTCTCTTCAGCAAGCCTTAATTGCTCATCGATTTTACCCTGTGAATAGTAGGCAATTGGAGGGCAAGAAAGGCTACCACAATTAAGCGCAAAATGCACGCGATAGTCCATGGTTTGCACCATTAATTTCAATCGCTCATCACCTGCTAAAAACTGATCTGGTTTCTCTTTTTTTCTTGGCCCATTCCACCTCAAAATTCCGTGCTCAATATCGTCCAAAGAGAAAGCAAAATCATCGATCAATAAACACTGATCAGTAAAGAAATCTCGCTTCTCCCAAACCGATTCCCTTAGCACATTTTTAACGATTTGATAGTTCGTCAAACCGTTGTAAATGTTGATCCAAAAAGCTTTCTTCTCAGCATCATTTTGAAGGTTATTAAGATCAAAAGATTGAATGTTTTATAGAAAGATTTCGAGTGGACTAAGTGAGTAATCTTTCTTTGCCAGGTACAGCCCCAGTGTGATTTTCGCTGACCGAGAAAATTCTTGACCTCCAAGACTCATCTGTGCTTAGCATATAGGTTCGGCTTGAGTAAATCACTCAACT
>DLQN01000092.1:0-1114 GCA_002477595.1 Roseivirga sp. UBA7431 | reverse complement strand
CTAACAGTATATCAATATCTTCTATACTGTAACCTAAGTAATCACTTAAATCCTTTCCAGCCAATAGGCCACCTGCCAAACCTCCTCTAACCATGACTCCTACCTTCTCATCTGACAAAACCGCTAATGCGGCTTCTTCAGGTCTTCTGTCCAATAGACTGTACTGAATCATGTTACTAACAATACCAGTTTGACTAGCAAACCTTCTAATGACATTGGGTCTAATAGAAGAAATCCCATAGTGCCGAATCATCCCCTTCCCTTTCAATATCTCAAAAGCTTCAATGGTTTCTTCCCAGTCATCTTCGATCATTCCACCATGGAGTTGGTAGATGTCAATGTAGTCTGTACCTAATCTTTTTAGGCTCTTTTCAGCTGCTTTAAGAATATAGTTTTTTGAAGGGTTCCATTCCCAATTTCTTCCCTCCTCATTAGGTACGTTACCTACCTTAGTCGCTAGGATAACTTGTTGTCGAATGGGCTTCAATGCTCTTCCAACAGACTCTTCATTGAAGCCATTTTTATAGACATCGGCAGTGTCAAAATAATTGATGCCAGCATCGAAAGCACACTGTATTAATGCTTGGTTTTCGGCATGCTTTAAACCCAAAGACATGCACCCAAAACTGATTTCAGAAATGTCAACATTCGCTCGAATGAGCCTTCGGTAATTCATGGCTATTCTTTGTGGTCTATCTCCTCGATAAAACCGTTCTCTGTCATCATAATTGCGATGGCGCGGGTAGATGGAAACTGAGCACAAATGATCACCGCAACAGAGATGATTGGCACTGATAAAATCATACCTAATATCCCCCATATCGATCCCCAAAAAGACAAGGCGATAATTACTACTAGCGGACTTAAATTAAGTGTTCTTCCCATCAGCTTCGGCTCTACATAATTACCAACAAAGATCTGGACAGCCTCTACCGTAAAGAATACCCAGACGAATGGCCAAAAAGATGCGAATTGAAAAATAGCGAAGATAGCAGGGAGCAAACTCGCTACCAACGAACCTATATAAGGTATGTAGTTTAGTACGAATATGATGAAGGCCCAGAGCACAGGGAAGTCCACTCCATAGGCTAACAATATTAAATAACTGACTCCT
>DLQN01000041.1 GCA_002477595.1 Roseivirga sp. UBA7431 | reverse complement strand
TGACCAAGAGTCTATCGCTCCATTGGGCGTTTTACCTGCCATGTCCTTCACGCCAGATAGCAAGCAACTTGTTGCTTCATGGGGTGGTAAAATCTTCCGAGTAGCCGTTGCTGGTGGTAATGCTGTGGAAATCCCTCTGGATGTAGATGTCGCATTGGAAATGGGGCCTCGATTGAAGTTTGAGTACCCAATTTCGGACGAAAAGGAAATGATTGTCACGCAGATCAGAGATGGTGTACCGTCTCCAGATGGCTCTAAGTTTGCCTTCACTTCATTGAACAAGCTTTACGTAATGGACATGCCGAATGGCGATCCAAAGCGATTGACAGATATGAAAATGACCGAAGCACAGCCTGCATGGTCTCCTGATGGTAAGTCGGTTGCTTTTGTGACTTGGGCTGATGCCGAAGGTGGTTCAATGTATAAAGTGAATGTCGAGGGTCGTCCAAGGCCTGTGAAATTGACAGCTGAGTCCGCCATATATGGAACACCTGCCTGGAATAAGAATGGTAAAATTGTATTCACAAAAGGAAGTGCTCAAAACTTAAAAGATGCTGCTGGACCAGGTGCTCCAAGAGCTACTGAAGACTTATGCTGGATTTCTGCTGATGGTGGAGATATCAACTTCATTATGAAAACTAGGGGAAAGGGTAGTCCTCACTTCGTGAACAGTGATGATCGTATCTATCTGAGTGGTTTCCAAGGCTTAAGTTCAGTCCGTTGGGATGGTACTGATGAAAAGAAAATTATCAATGTTACTGGTATTACAACTTACGGCTCAAATCCTGCGGATGGTCACGGAAATGATCATGTCATAGATCCTTGGGATGTTCAAGAGAATACTTCATTGCAAGAAGGTGATGGATGGAGAGAGAATAACCCACCATCAAGAGCAGCTGCGATCTTTATGGCTCCAGAAGGAGACAAGGCAATGGCTTTGATCAGCAATCATATTTATGTGGTTACGGTACCGAAACTTGGTCAGACACCAACTATATCAGTTGCTAATCCCTCTAGTGCTCAATTTCCTTCTTGGCAATTGACTGAGATCGGGGGAGAGTTTCCTGCGTGGTCTAGTGATGCGAAAAAGGTACACTGGTCTTTAGGTAAGTCACACTTTATCTATGATTTAGATCAATCTATGGCCTACACTGATAGTGTTACTAGTGCCAAGAAGGCTAAGGAGAAAGCGGATAAGGCATTGACCAAAGAAGAGAAAGAGAAGCAAAAGACAGATAAGGAAGCTGAGGAAAAAGCAAAATCTGACGAAGAGAAGGCAGCTGATAAAGCGAAGAAAGAAAATGAAGGTTATCACGCTGAAGAGATCAAAGTGATTATGAAAGCGACCAAAGACATTCCAAATGGAATTGCCTTACTCAAGGGAGCTAGAATCATCACAATGAATGGAGATCAGGTCATTGAGAACGGAGATGTGCTCATCGAGAACGCGAGAATCAAAGCGGTAGGTCCTTCGGGGTCGCTTACTGTTCCGAGAAAGGCGGAAGTGATTGATATGACTGGCAAAACCATTATTCCAGGTATGGTGGATACACATGCGCACATGTGGCCAGCATGGGGTCTACACAAGACGCAAGTTTGGGTGTATGCTGCTAACCTAGCGTATGGGGTAACAGCCACACGTGATCCTCAGACAGCTACAACAGATGTCTTGACCTATTCGGACATGGTAGAAACAGGAGAGATCTTGGGTCCTCGTGTATACTCGACAGGTCCTGGAGTTGGCTATTGGGCTTATAACCTCAAAAGCCTTGAGCAGACTAAAAAGATACTGAAACAGTATAGCGAGTATTACAATACGAAAACCATCAAAATGTATTTGGTGGGTAACCGTAAGCATCGCCAGTGGATCATCCAAGCGGCTAAAGAGCAGAAGTTAATGCCAACAACAGAGGGTGGCTTAGACTTCAAGCTTAACATGACGCAAATGATTGATGGTTATCCAGGTCATGAGCACTCTTTCCCAATTGCGCCAATTTATAAAGACGTGATCCATTCGGTCGCTGAATCTAAAATGGCGTATACCTCAACCTTACTTGTTTCCTATGGAGGACCTTGGGCAGAGAACTATTACTACTCAAGAGAAAATCCATATTATGACAAGAAACTAACGCTATTTACGCCTTATGCTGAATTGGCTCAGAAGTCAAGAAGAAGGCCAGGGTGGTTTATGGACGAAGAGCATGTGTTTGAAAAGCATGCCGCGGGTGTGAATTCAATTGTAGAAGCTGGCGGAATTGCTGGCGTTGGCAGTCATGGCCAATTACAAGGGCTTGGTTTCCACTGGGAGCTATGGTCAGTAGCCTCTGGCGGCATGACTAACCTGAACGCACTAAAGACCGCCACGATCCTTGGAGCCACCGCTCTGGGGCTAGAAGGTGACATTGGATCTATCGAGGCAGGGAAACTAGCTGACTTAGTGATCCTAGATGCGAACCCGTTGGATAACATCCGAAATACGAATAAGATCAGTCACGTGATGAAGAATGGTCGTTTGTATAACGCAAATACACTAGACGAAGAGTATCCAAGAAAGAAGAAGGCTGGGCCATTCTACTGGCATTCAGAGAAGCCAGTGAATTTGCCTGGAATGAAGAAGAAGTAAAATTAAATTGAAGTAAATATTAAACAGGAATTGGCGCATGCGGATTCCTGTTTTTATTTTTATGACATAAAAAAGGCTCATTCCATCCACGGAATGAGCCTTTTAGTTTTAATCAATGTATTCTTTATTCACTTCTCAACTTCTGCGCAGGATTAGCGGTAGCAGCCTTACGGGCATGATAACCAGTCGTCAATACCGTTATGGCAATAGTGCCCAAAATTACACTTGCGAATATTGTAAACCCTGGAGTTATATGGAATTGGAAACTTTCCAGCCAGCCTATCATGGCAAGATAGCCTAATACGGATGCTGGTATAGCAGCAATGACAATGAGAATGACAAAATCTTTAATGAGCAGACCAATTAGCCCTTGTGTTTTAGCACCAAGCACTTTTCTGATGCTAATTTCTTTAGATCGTTGCTCTGCAGTGTATGAAGCCAAGCCCAATAACCCTAAACAAGCAATCAAGATGGTCATGCCAGAAAAGCCTAAGAATAATTGACCACGGATTTGATCGGCCTCGTAATTCTCCATGAATTGCTCATCAATAAACACATACTCAAATGCGGTAGTAGGGTATGTTCTTTCCCATGCTGCCTCAATAAAATCAATAGTAGATGATACATCTCCGGTGATTTTAACAATAGCCGAACCATTAATACGACTTGGGATGAATAATAAGGCAGAAATTGGATCGTAAAGTGATTGTTGATGGAAATCTTTCACCACACCAACTACTAGGGCAGAGGGTATAGAATCATTTCCAGTCAAATTAATTCTTTTACCGATTGGGTTTGTCCAATTCATTCTTCTCACCATGGCCTCATTGACCATTACTGCTTGTGAAGAATCAGAAGGGTAATCCAAGGAGAAGTTTCTTCCTTCAACAATTTCAACACCTAGCGTAGGAAAGAAATCATAGTCAACCCGATAATTGTCTAATCCGCGTGGGTCCATTGGTCCTTCTTCCGTCTCAATGGAGAAAACTAACTTGCCATATCCATTACCTGGAGTAGAACTTGAAGATGCGGTACCACCGATATTGGCATTTTGCACCAATTCATTTTTAAGAACATTCCATTTCACTACATCTGCTCTACTTCTAAAGTCGATCTGCATCATCTGCTCTTTGTCAAAACCTAAATCTTTGTTCCTAACAAATTGCATTTGACTATAAATGATCAAAGTACCAATCAGCATGAAGATGGAAATACCAAACTGAATTGTCACCAAAGATTTCCTCAATAATTTGCTGCCAGATTTTCCTCCGCCACCTTTAAGCACAGCCGCTGGCTGAAAAGAAGACAAGAAGAAAGCAGGGTAGCAACCTCCCAGAAATCCTGTGACAAATACGATACCGATGACCGCCAATATCACATTCGTGTCAAGTAATCCCTCGATAGCCAAATTAGTACCTACAATGCTGTTTATGCTAGGCACTACAGCTATCATTACAAGAATACTTAAGACTAAAGAGATGAGCGTAATCAGAATGGATTCAGCCAAAAATTGCCCTATTAAACCACTTCTTTGAGCACCCATTACTTTTCTTAAACCCACTTCCATGGATCGTTTGGCAGACCTGGCTGTGGCCAAGTTCATATAGTTGATGCTGGCAATAATGATGAGGAAAATGGCTATGGCAGTGAAAATCCGAACATACTGAATGTCGCCAGCAGGTACAGGTTCTCCTTCAAAGTCCGAAGTTAAATGGATACTTTTTAATGGGACTGGTATCATTTTAACCTTGATATTAATGGGGTCAAAAATCGGAGCTATATATTTAGAAACAGTAGAATCAAGTTTAACCTGCAAGGTTTCTTGTGTCACCCCTTCATTCACTAAAACATAGGAAAAAACACCCCAGTTGCCCCAGCTGCCATCTCCGCCTGTGAAGATTGTTTTCCAAGAGATCAAAGCTTCAGCGATTAGATGAGACGTTTGCGGCATGTCTTTATACACCCCTGTAACTTGTAAGGACGTTTCTCTATTCCCACCACTTTTTATGGTTTGACCAATTGGATTTTCATTTTTGAATATTTTCGTTGCCATGGACTGATTGATGACAATCGAATTTGGAGCGGCTAACGCAGTTTCAGGATTACCAGCTACAAAATCGTAGTCAAATAATTCGAAAATAGTTGAGTCTGCAGCATAGACATTGTCCTGATAATAGTCGACTTGGTTGAAATCAAATCGCATTCCACCTTGACCACTTAGCCCGTTCATTCGAGCGGCCTGTTTGATCTCAGGGTTTTCATTTTTAATAGTGAAGGCAGCTGGCCTCGTCATAACTGCCCACTTGAAAGAATTGTCAGGTTCAGTAATTTGTGTTGAAAGCCGATAAATTCGATCACCCTTAGAATGCTGTTTATCGAAACTAGTTTCGTGAAATGTGTACAGCAGGATGATTAAACTAGAGGCAATTCCAACTGTGAGTCCAATAATATTAAGGGCAGTATAGCCAGGTTGCCTTTTTAGGCTACGAAGCGCAACCTTTATATAATTTTTGAGCATGAGTGTTGTTTTGAGTTTTTGAGTATCTGATGTATTAAAAAATTTGTGACGGTCCTAAGTACCGCAAATTACGTAACGTGTTACGTAATTACGGGGTTCCGAGTTGTGTATGCCCAATACGGCACAAGAATAATCATAAATGACAAAATTAGGCTATTCCATACCACTCGTCCTAACGTCTCGCTAAGATTGTATAAACCTAATGCTTACTGCCTGATCTCAAACAGCTTAGCTTCTAGCAAATCCTTTGCTGCTTGAGCCTGAATTGATAAGGTATTAGATAGGAGATTCTGATTCTCATAGGGATCGTCATCGAGGAAGTAGAGCTCTTGACTTCCATCAGTATTTACAATCAGCTAGCTTATAGCTGGTGTTTCTGATTGTCCACTCATCTGTTGTACCATCATTATACTCAGCGTAGGTATAGTCTCTAAAGTTCTCTACAGAAGAGATTAGTAGTGGAGAAATGTCCTTGCTATCATTGATTTCTGAAATGTTCACACCGCTTAGGGAAGCAATCGTTGCAAACAAATCGGTAGAGTTAACCAAGTTATTATCAATTCCCGTTCGGCTTACTCCTTTACCACCAATGACCAAAGGTGTATTTACACCGCCTTGGTACATTGTCCCTTTGGCTTTTCCTCTGCCATAAGGTACTTGGGAAACCTGTATTGGCGTGCCATTATCACCCATAAAAATGATGACGGTATTTGCCCTTTCTGTAGTGCTTAGGCTTGCCAGCAGTCTGCCAATTTGAAAATCCATTGCCTCAATACTGGCCATATAGTAAGGCATAGGGTCAGCATTAATAGAAGCTTGATCAGTAGCTAAAGCTCCCTGAGAATGCATGGCTGCAGGCGGTGCATGAAATGGCGTGTGAGGGGCGTTGTATGCAAGCCAAAGAAACCAG
>DLQN01000021.1 GCA_002477595.1 Roseivirga sp. UBA7431 | reverse complement strand
ACCAACCCATTTCCTGAGTATTATGATGAAGCCACATGGGCGCCAAAACTCGATTCTCTACGTAAGGCCTTTGGCTCAAAGCTGACACTAAAAAATGGTGACAGCTTTGAATTAGCAACTCTTTTGGCCTTGTCTCATTACCCAATGCTTCAAGCCAGAAAAGTACAGATCATTGTAAAAAAGTTGCCTGGTGCACCGGTAGAGGCAAGTTTCTCTGTTTGGAATTTTATTAAATCTAGAAAAGGGAAAATTTATAAAATCAAGATTGAAGAAGGCTCATTTATGGAACGTCTCTCTTTGAATCAACAAGTTTCTGCGCTATCCCATGAAATGGCTCATTTCCTTCAATATGATCAGCGTGGATACTTTCGCACATTAACCACACTAGCCGGTTGGTCGCTTTCCAAAAAAGCCCGCTCTAAATTCGAAAAGGGCGCTGATAAAATCGCTATTGATCATTACTTGGGGCCTCAGCTACTGGATTTTGCTTTTTACACCAGCGATGAAGAGATAAGGCGCTATATGAAGGAAAAGGGTTATGATAAATAGCACTTACACCAAGGCGCAACTCGCGCTACGGAATGGTCAAGACCGAGAGGAAATCTGGGTAGCTTATCAAGGTAAAATCTATGATGTTACAGCCTCTAAACTTTGGAGAGACGGTAAGCACTACGAGCATTGGGCTGGACAAGACTTAACAGATGAATTGCCTGATGCTCCGCACACGAATGCTGTTTTTGAAAAACTTGAAATTGTTGGGGAGGTGATTGGGTAATTGGGTGAAATGTATTTTTATTAAAAGACACCAAACTATTCATTCTTAATCCTTCATTAATAATTAAGCATTCAGCCTTCTTAATTAAACATTCATAATTCCATTTCTTAATAAAACTGCCTCCAATCAAAACCTCTGCCATTAGCAGCACAACCCAAGTCTGGTGCGCGTTCTGGGTGCTCCAAAAACGCCTCTATCATGCCAAAATAACAAGGATTGAAAGTGGAATGGCCGTCAGTTGGAAATTCTGCATAGAAAGCATTAGAAAGGTGTTTCAAAGCTTCTTTAGCATAGGCTGGTGGCGTGATAGGATCAAATGCTCCATTAGCAACTAGGGAAGGAGTATTAGACGAAACAGGCTCGCTCAAAATTGGTTCTTCTCTGAAATCATGCCAAGACGCTATCAACTCTTTACTGGGTGTAAAAAAAGCTGGGCCTGGATTGTTTAGTTCAGGATATCTTGTCAAATCATCCAAAGAAGCTGTTTTAACGCTTTCATCACCATACTCATCATAGGCTACAAAAGACCAATGCATGGCTACGTTAATAACATTCATTGTCGCTCCTACAAGAGCAATAGCATTATTTACCACCCTAGAGTCCTCGTCCTTTATAGCTGTTATTAATGCAGGAAGTTGTTCAATCGTAGCTTTTGAATACAAATATTGCTGTACCAACATCAGCATGTCTTGCGCATTGAGTACAAATGGTTTGCCGTTATACTTAGCGTTAAAGGGATTAGATTTCAAGCCCTCAAGTACTTGGTAAAAGTCTGTTTTAAAGTTCGGATACTTTTTCAGGCATAACTTATCATTTGCACAAGCTTCAAAAACCATATTCAATGATCGGCTGAAATTGGTCAAAAAGTCAGCGTAAAAATTGATTTGGGGAGGGGCTAATGCTGCCATGATGGATGTTCGTACATTTTGAGGGAATTCTCTCATATAGGCTAAAGTAAGTGTTGACCCATAAGAGGTGCCAAAGAGATTCCATTGCTCATAGCCCAAATGGACACGCAATGCTTCCATATCTTTTACATTCTCTGGGGTATTATAGCCTCCCTGGTCGTGGCCAACAGATTTCATTTCCACTTTGCAAGCATTGGCCAGTGCCAATAAGGTATGCGCTTCTTCGGCTGGAGTGAGGTCTTTACTTACCATATCAAAAATGTTAGACCCAAAATCAGGACAGACAGCAGTAGACAGCCCCGTCCCTCGTTGATCAAAAATGACAAAATCTCTATCTCTTCTTAATTGAGAATTACGCCAATAACCAGTTGTATAGGTAGCTGACCCCCCTGGCCCTCCCATTAAATAAACAATTGGATCCTTTTTCGGTGCTGAAGAATTTGCCTTTAAAACAACATAGGCTAACCCTATTTGCCTAGAGCTAGGGTCACTCCTGTTTTCTGGAACAGTCAGAAAACCGCTAATGGCGTTGGCTTCATTAGCAAATTGTGGAATTGAGGTACTTTCTTGCGCATGCCCACATGAGAAAACTGCCGCAAGAAGAAAAAGTGTAAGAATCCGATACATACCTGAATATACCCTTGAATAGCAATTTGGGTCATGGATATGTTGCCAATGACATTTTTAGACACGATCGTCAATAGGAAGGCCTATTCGCTCGCAGCTACCTTTTCTACAGCTCGCCAAACCCTGAACACATTCTGATAGCACATTTTGGCTATATCGTCATCTGAATAACCACGTTTCAGCAGCTCAAAAATCAAATTCGGATAAGTAGATACATCCTTAAGCCCGGTAGGCAAAGAGTCTCCCACGCCATCGAAATCGGAACCAAATCCTACGTGATCAGTACTTCCAGTCAATTCCACCACTCGATCAATGTGGTCAGCCACTTTTTTTACATCACTCCAAGGATCGTTCGCTTTGGTGTATTCCTCGATGTAAGCTTTCGCCTTTGGGTCATTTCTGGACAATTCATTATCAGCTAGCCAATTGATCACATGTTCGTCATAAGCTGCTCTTCTTGTTCTGTATTCACCATCCAAAAAGCTAGAGCCAAAATTGATCATAATGACACCATCATTTTCTCCGAGTTTCTTGATCATGTCATCATTCATGTTTCGTTCAAAACCAGGTGTAAAATGACGAACCGAAGAGTGGGAAGCTATGGCTGGTGCTTTACTCAGCTCCATTACCTGCCAGAAGGTATCATCCGATACATGAGAAATGTCGACCATGATGCCCACACGATTCATCTCTGAAACTACCTGTTGGCCATAGTCACTCAAACCACCATGCGTTCTGGTAGTATCATAAGATGAGTCACAGATTTTATTGTCTTTACCATGGGTCAGCGTAACATACCTGATACCTTCCTTTTGAAAATATTCCACTAGTGAAATATCGTCTTCTAAGGGAGCGCCATTCTCCATACCCATTGGCAAGGAAATCTTTCCTGCCTTAAATTGTTTTTCCACGTCATCTGGACTATAGGCAATTGCAAATTGATCAGGATAGGTATTTGCCAATTGTTTGGTCATCATAATTAATGAATCCGCAAACTTTTTGGCGTAGCCCGGCACTTGTTGATATTGAGCAGGAATATAAATAGACATAAATGGGGCATCCAATCCACCTGCCTTTGCCCGCGGGAAATCGAAATTACCATCTGAGGCACCGACTGAAACATTGAGCACTTTCTGTCTCACCATAAAACCACCTTGCTCCATGCGATAAGGAAGATCAACATGCCCATCCACAATAATATTCTTTTGTGCTAAGGCTTTGGCTTTGGTCAATAGCTCTGCATCAGTCAAATCCTTCTTTTCAGGTTGACAAGCGAGGCTTAGAATGACTATAGATGCGATTGATAGAAGTAATCTGCTATTCATAATTAGTGCTTTGAACGGAAGATAGTTATTACTGTATCATTTTGAAACCTGCATTATCTAAGTGTCTAACTCTGTTATCGAAGATTTCAGTTCAGTCAACGAAAATCCAAATACGTGCAGCCCAAATTCAAGAATTTTGAATCAAATCAAAGATCATGAAGAGACTAAAAATATTATTCATTCCTCTAGCCCTAATACTTACCTATTGTGCTCCTAATCAGCCAGAGGAAAAATACTTTGATGACGGTATTGTGAATCTTGCAGGCATGTGGGTTCTGAATGCTGATAATCAAACCGAATTAAACATATTATTAGGAATCGATTTGAATGAAGGGTCAACCGATATCAATGTGATGGGTCAACAAGTCAGAGACTATCGCATGATCAGTAAGGGAAACCAATTTCTCCTTTCTTATGAGACAATTGATGGTCAGAAGTTTAACATCTTAGCCAGAATGGAAGGCAAGGATGAAATGAGAATTTCTCGAACTGACGAAGCTGTCAATGGCATCATACCGATCGGTCAAATAGGGGAGAAAGTTTATCGATTAAAAAGGCTCAATTCAAAGGAGACTTTTATCGCTAGATCAAACGTAGCCGCTAAAAAAGAATTTTAAGACTGAATAGAATACAAGTGCCTTTTCATTTTAATTAAGGACTTACTTTGGCTAAAGGAACTTTCATCTAAATTGGAAAGCTCGGTAGACGGTAATAAATTCGCTCGAGTCAACTACCTATACATAGTAGGACCGTTGATAAAAGAACTCTTAGTTACTGTAATTTAATGAAGGTACTGATTGCCGATAGTGGCTTTACAAAAACTGACTGGCGCCTTATTGGTGACGAGGGAGATATATCTCAGGCGAAAACCGCAGGCATCAATCCATATTACCAAAAAGAAGAGGAGATGCTGAAGGAGATTCAAGCCCTTCACAATCAGATTCCCGATGAGATAGATCAAATCTATTACTATGGCACCGGCTGCTCATCAGCCACCAATAGAGATAAAATCGCCAACCTGCTGAAACGCTATTATCCGCATGCCGAAATAGATGTGAACCATGATCTATTAGCCGCTGCAAGGTCCTTATGTGGAGACCAAGCTGGTATTGCATGCATTATCGGAACTGGTACAAACTCCTGTCTTTATGATGGTGAAAGAATCACACAAAACGTTCCTTCACTAGGCTGGGCAGTCGCTGATGAAGGTGGCGGCACATATCTAGGCAAAGTGCTCGTAACAGACTATTATAGGAAAGATATGCCTAAACACTTACGCGTGCTCTTTAAAGAGGAGTTTGGACTGACAAAGGATGGGTTTCTTACTAAAATGTATCAAGAACCTATGCCGGGTAGGTTTTTAGCAAGCTTTGCCAAATTCATCAGTAAGCATATTTCAGATCCATACATGTACAACCTAGTGGCAACTGGCTTTGAACTATTTATCACCAAAAACGTGATGAAATATGAAGGGTATAAAGGCATTCCTATTCACTTCACTGGTTCTGTAGCCTTTTTCTTTGGCAACATACTGAGGGATGTGGCTATGGCCAAAGGATTACAAATTAAACACATCACGCAACAGCCAATCGCTGGACTTACGCTGTTTCATCA
Source organism: Roseivirga sp. UBA7431 (assembly GCA_002477595.1). Lineage (GTDB taxonomy): Bacteria > Bacteroidota > Bacteroidia > Cytophagales > Cyclobacteriaceae > Roseivirga. The sequence goes on along the minus strand of DLQN01000021.1, from coordinate 1,512 downwards.
ATAATTCTCCATCCATGAACATCACCGAATCAGAGTCAAATCACAGTAGCTTAGATCAGATGTCTGTGACAGAATTACTCACAAGCATCAACCAAGAAGATCAAAGTGTAGCGCTCGCTGTGGAAAAAGTCATTCCACAAATTGAAGCACTCGTACTAGAGATCATACCTCGCATGGAAAAAGGCGGCCGTATCTTCTATATAGGTGCCGGAACTAGTGGAAGACTTGGAGTAGTTGATGCTTCGGAATGCCCTCCGACCTATGGTGTTGAGCACGGGCTTGTCGTGGGCATAATTGCAGGTGGAGATTCTGCGATACGAAAGGCAGTAGAATTTGCCGAGGATGATCCAGACCAAGCTTGGAAAGATTTGCAAGAGCATATGATCAACCACAAAGACACTGTAATTGGTATTGCCGCTTCTGGTGGCACTCCTTATGTGATTGGTGGAATTAAAAAGGCCAAAGAGAATGGGGTTCTTACAGGCTGTATTACTTGTAACCCAGACAGCAAACTCGCTTGGGAAGCTGAATTTCCTATTGAACCTATAGTTGGTCCTGAATTCGTTACTGGTAGTACGCGAATGAAGGCAGGTACTGCTCAAAAGCTAGTCCTTAATATGATCTCTACTTCAGTAATGATCCGACTGGGTAAAGTCAAAGGAAACCGCATGGTGGATATGCAACTCTCCAATAAGAAGCTAGTCGATCGCGGGGCAAAGATGATTATGGAAATGCTTCAGGTAGAATATACAGTTGCTGAGAAATTATTAAAGGAACATGGTTCCGTTAGAAAGGTGATCGACTTTGTCAAGAACTCCTAATGCATAATATTGAACCCTATTATAACTGGCTCAAATACTATAATGTAGCTGAGGATCCGAACTCTCCTTATGACGGTAAGGAGTACAACTTCGAACGCTATTCTGAGAACATTTACGGCTATTATATCGACCCACACTGGGACTTTATGGGTTCCGAAACGCTCTACATCAAAGTTCTATTTACAGACTATGACCGAGGGTTTATCATCATAGAGTTCATTGGGGAATGGAATGATGCGCTGAACAACGACATCATGTATCTAAAGCGAAACATCGTTGATCATTTTAATGGATATGGTATTAACAAATACATTCTTATCGGAGAAAATATTCTAAACTTTCATGGATCAGATGACAGCTATTACGAAGAGTGGTTTGAAGATATGGAAGAGGGCTGGATTACAGGTGTAAACTTTAGAGATTTCGTTCAAGACGAAATGAAAAACTTCAATATCGACAGTTATGTGAATTTTGGTGGCGAGTTAGACATTGTTAACTGGCGCACATTAAAGCCTCAGCTTTTCTTCGAAAGAATCAATACTATCATCAGTCACCGAATCGGTTAAACATTAAATCCGCTTTTCATCACCTTCCTTTGTACGGACCACCCCTAACCCCTCCTGAGAGGAGGGGAATTGGATTATCAAAAAGAAATGCCAATCATTCGATAAAGTAGGTGTTACAACCTTCT
>DLQN01000068.1:3809-36619 GCA_002477595.1 Roseivirga sp. UBA7431 | reverse complement strand
TGGAGATGGCTAAAAATCACCAAGTGATCACCATCACACATCTCCCACAAATTGCTGCAAAAGGACAATCCCATTACTTCGTATTTAAGGATGAAAGCTCAGAAACCACCACAAGCCAGATCCGCAAATTGAATCACGAAGAACGCTTAAATGAAATCGCAGAAATGATAGGCGGAAAACAAGCCTCTAAGAATGCTTTTGATTCTGCTAGAGAATTGATGAAAGCCTAACCGCTCAATTGAAAAATTGATCACTCTTTCTCAATCAAAAACCCACTTCTCCATATCTATTTATAATCATTCTGTCAATCAACTATCTTATCTTCGAGCATCGAAACTGGTGCTAAGATCGAATGAGAATTAAGCCTTTTATTATTACTATTATTCTTCTCACACCTTTGATTCTTTTACCCATAGAATCAGTTGCTCAAGGTCTCAAGTTTACAAATGAAACAGCATACCTGTCAGAGGTACTTACACATACTTCAGAAAACGAAGGCCAAGAGGCTCATTTCATAGGTTGGTTATTGAATACCACCGCGCTGAATCTTGGTGAAAAACATAGTCTTAATCTTGGCGTCATGGTCACACATGGCGGTTATCCATCTGCTAATATTGTCGGGGATTTACAAACCTTTTCAAATTTAGAGGCGGGTACACTTTATGGCTTCAATGAAATTTACTATGAATTCAAGAACAAAGGATTTTGGCTGAAATTAGGTCAACAAGACTTGAATACAGACTTCTTTGTCTCTGAAAATGCACTTCTATTTGCTCATAGTTCGTTTGGGATAGACCCCGTGGCCACTATAGGGATGCCTGCCCCAACTTATCCAGTAACGGCTATTTCCATGACAGCAAGTATTGATATTGGCGATCACCTCAAATTTAAAGCAGGGGTCTTTGATGGTCAGTTTGCAGACATCAAAAACAACTTCTTACCTATTAATTGGAAACTCAACAAAGACGAAGGCATGTTGTACATAGTTGAGCCTGAATTCAAGTTCTTAGGGGGTAAACTCGTTCAAAAAATAGGTTTTTTTCATCACTCAGGACTTTTCATAAATCGTGAAACACAAAACCTTTCAAGAGGGCTATCAGCTTTTTACTTGGTGTCAGACTTCCAATTCTTCGAAAAAGGCACCAAAACAGCTAATCTCTTTCTACAGTTTGATAAAAGCACTAAGTCCGTAAGTGATTTGAACTACTACTTTGGATTCGGTTTTCAACTAACCAATTACATAAAAGGAAAGCCCAATCAAATTGGCTTAGCCATTGGGCATGCTGAACTTAACGATGAATTCGTCAGTGTTCGAGATGAATATAACTTAACAAACGAAACGATTATAGAGCTAAATTATAAACAAGAGTTTACACCTTGGCTGAGCGTTCAACCTTATTTCCAATGGATTGGAATTAATGAGATCACAAACAGTCAAAAAAACCCATTCATAATAGCACTGAGGGCCTATATTCAGTTTTAGCAATCAGCGTGATCCGCCCAATTCATTGACGACTAGCTTAAGGTATTTTTTAAAATCTAATCCTTATTTTTACAACCAAATCAAGACGAACAAACTATGTCACATAACCTACTCAAAGGAAAAAGAGGAATCATTTTTGGTGCATTAGATGAGCGTTCCATCGCGTGGAAAGTAGCACAGGTCGCTAAAGCAGAAGGCGCAACATTTACACTCACCAATGCCCCTATCGCGATGAGAATGGGAGCTATTAATCAATTAGCTAAAGAATGCGGTGCAGAAATCATTCCTGCAGATGCAACTTCTATCGAAGACCTGGAAAATCTATTCACCAAATCCATGGAGATACTTGGTGGTAAAATAGACTTTGTACTTCACTCCATCGGCATGAGTCCAAACGTAAGAAAAGGGCGTGATTATGGTGATTTGAATTACGATTGGTTACAAAAGACATTAGACGTTTCTGCAATATCATTCCATAAAGTAATGCAAACGGCAGAGAAATTAGATGCTATGAATGAGTGGGGTTCTATTATGGCCTTATCATACATAGCAGCACAGAGAACCTTCCCAGACTATTCTGATATGGCGCATGCTAAGTCAATGCTTGAGTCTATCGCAAGAAGCTATGGTGAGCGTTTCGCAAGACTGAAAAACGTAAGGGTTAATACGATCTCTCAATCTCCAACAATGACTACTGCCGGTACAGGCGTAGGCGGTTTTGACGTATTCTTCGACTACGCAGACAAGATGTCTCCACTTGGTAATGCTACGGCACTTGATTGTGCAAACTATACCGTAATGTTCTTCTCAGACTTTACCCGTATGGTAACGATGCAAAACTTAATGCATGACGGTGGCTTCTCTTCCTCAGGAATCACAGATGCCCTAATTGAGCAATTGAAAAAAGACTAAATCATTCAAGCGCCATTCTAAAAGAGGGATAACTTTAATTGGAATGGCGCTTTTATTATGATCTCATTTCCTAACGCAAAGATCAATCTCGGCTTACAGATCACTGGCAAGCTGCCCAATGGTTACCATACCATTAATACTGGCATCTATCCTATTCCTCTTTGCGATGTCCTAGAGGCTATTCCATCCAAGAAAACAGTATTCGGATCAAGCGGAATTGATATTCCCGGAAACCCCAATGACAACCTTATCCTAAAAGCTTACAAGCTTCTTAAAAAAGATTACCACCTACCAGAGCTCAGCATGCACCTATTAAAAAGCATACCTATGGGCGCTGGGCTAGGTGGAGGTTCTGCAGATGCTGCATTCATGCTAAGCATGCTCAATGAAGAGTTTCAGCTATTTTTAGATGATACAATCTTAGAAGACTATGCGGCCCAACTAGGAAGTGACTGTCCATTCTTCATCAAAAATCAACCAGCCATTGCTACTGGAACTGGTACTGATGTAGAACCTTTGGCATTAGACCTAAGGGGTAATTACCTGGTTATACTCAACCCTGGCATTCACATTTCAACGCAAACAGCCTATTCTGCTACAACTCCTCAGACAGCGGGTTATGACTTGAAAGAAGTGTTAGAAGCTAAAGATTTTAGTCTCTGGAAAGATGTACTAAAAAACGACTTTGAAGCTTCTATTTTTAATCAAAAACCAGAAATGGCAAGACTTAAAGCCAAGCTCTATGATCTAGGGGCCTCTTATGCTGCAATGAGTGGGTCTGGATCGACTCTATTTGGTATATTTAGTAGTATTGCTGACACAACCGAACTTGAAGAAACAGACTATTTTATCAAAACTATGCCTTTATAGGTATATCCATCTATGCATACTCCTAGTGCTCTTATCCAATACTGTATTGGCGCAAGAGCCCATAAAAATCTACGATTCAAAGGTAGGACAGTCAATTATCGTCTTAGCTGACAACCTGGAAGCTTTTCCTTATACGATCAAACTAGAGATAAAGCAAAAAGGCCTCACTTTACAAGAACCTCTGCCCGATTACTTTGTAGTACCTGGGAATTCAAAAGGGTTAGAAATTACAAGACTGAATTTTAAAGAAAACTCCTCGTGGCAGATCAGCTATAAATTCCAGTACATGGAAGGGGATGCAGATGCCATTCACGATAATGATTACGTATATCAGCTTCCTTTCAAAGACGCTAAATTTATAATGTCCCAGGGATACAATGGCACCTCTACCCATCAAGGAATCAATGCCCTTGATTTCACAATGCCTAAAGGGCAAATAATTCTAGCGGCTAGAAATGGTCTTGTCGTAAAAGTGAAGGAAGATTCTAACTTAGGGTGCCCGTCCAGTGAATGTATGAATCAAGGTAACTTTGTACGCATTCTTCATGATGACGGTACGATGGCTGAATACCACCATTTAGAATTCAATGGAGCCTTAGTTGCAGTTGGTGATATAATTGAACAAGGACAAGAGGTCGGCAACTGTGGAGCTACTGGTTATGCAACTGGCCCACACCTGCACTTTATTGTTTTTAAAACAGATGGAATAAAACAGATTACCATCAAAACAAAATTTAAATATTCGCCTGATAAGATAGGTTACCTACAAGAGGGCAACATGTATACTGCCTTTTGAGTTATTGAGCGAGTATTTTTCGAGCTTCCCTCCTTCTTTGAATTCTACGAATCAAAGGGTATGAGAATACCGCAGCCATTATGATTAAAGTTCCATAGTAAAAGCCATTGCTCATCTGTTCGCTTTCTCCGTAAATCAACAAAGCCATAAGAATACCATAAACCGGCTCCATATTGATGGCCAAATTGACAGCAAAAGCTGAAATTCTCTTCATTAATTCAACTGATACAGAGAATGCGTATACAGTACAAACTACTGAGAGCAGAATTAAAAACCCCCAGTCATCAATATTTGGAACTGCATAGCTAGCTGATTCTTGAAGAAAAAAGACATTATAAATAGGGATGAAAATAATTGCGGCTAAACAAGCCGCCAACATCTCATAAAAAGTAATCCCATATTCAGAATGTTGCTTAGCCAAACCAGCATTCAACACCGAGAATGTGGCTGATAACATTGCCGATATTATCGCTAATGTTAGACCCAAAACATTGTCAAATTCAAAACTGAAGATTACATAAAGACCGGAAATTACGACCAGACCTAATAAGACCTCAATCATATTAACTCTCCTTTTTGTGAAGACAGGCTCTATTAAACTTGTCCAAAACGTAGTGGTCGCCATCCCTGCCAAGCAAACAGATACATTAGAAACTCTTGCCGACTCAAAGAATAAAAACCAATGTGCAGCGATCACCAATCCGGTAATAGCGAATTTAAGAAGTACTTTCGGAGGGAATTTCAGAGGGTCTTTTCGCAGGTACATAAAGACACCAAGAACAATAGCTGCAAGCCCAGTTCTGTACATCACGACATCTGCCGCTGAAATACTGAGCTCCTTTCCTATAATGGCCGTAAATCCCCACAAAAACACTATAAAGTGGAGCTTAGCAAAATCTTTAAAAGTGGCAGTCATTACTTAGGAACGAAGCGGTATAATAAAACCCCTAATATAGAAAAGGCAATGTTAGGTAGCCATATCGCTAAAATCGGATTCATTGAACCCGTTTCAGCATTGCTCTTGGCAGCGATAAAGAGTATGATGTAAATAAATGCGATAAAGAAACCCAGGGCAATCTGAAACCCTACCCCCCCACGTGTCTTTCGCGATGAGAGAATGACACCAATAAAAGTCAGGATAATAGCTGTGAAGGGCGACATATACCTTACTAGGCTTTCAATCTTATAAACTACAATGTTATCGGCACCTTTCAACTTGAGTTCTTCTATGTACTCATCAAGTTCATTAATGGTAAGGGTTTGTTCGAAGCTCTTGGTATTCCCAAAGTCTGCAGGCGTCATATTAATCTTTATCACCGTGTCTTTAACTTGCTCATATTTATAGGTCTCTTTCGGCCCATCAAACGTTCTCAAACTCCAATCCTTCAATTTCCAACCCATTTGAAGTGTATCCCATGTAGCATCACGTGCTGTCAGTTTCCATTTGACTAATTTGTCATCTATTTCTTCTAACGTAAACCTAAAGCCGATGTCTCTCCTGTTGTCATAAGAAGCTACGTAGACATACTTGGTTGGCGATACTTTAAAATGCACATCTCGATCGCTAAAATTGAACTCCTTATCGAAGTTCTTGATCTCAAAAGCTACCCTAAACTTATTGGCATCTGGGATGATCCAGCCTGTAAATACAAAACTTACTATTGCTATAATCAATGAACCTATGAAGAACGGCCTGAGTAATCTTGGATAGCTTACACCTCCGCTAAGAATGGCAATAATTTCTGTGTGGCTGGCCAATTTGGACGTAACAAAAACTGTTGCTATAAATACCGTTATCGGGGTGATAAGGTTAGCGATATAAGGTGCATAAGACAGAAAATATCGAAAAATTAATTTGGCAGGAACTTCGTTCTTAATGAACATTTCATTCCGTTCAGAAAATGTTATAATCAATATGATCGATACAAGAATTGCAACGACAAACACGAAGGTGGTTAAGAATTTTTTAAGGATGTATTTATCTAAAATCCTCATTATAATCTAGTCACTAGCTTTTTAACCATGACGTTCTTCCAATCAATAAACGTGCCTGCCTGTATGTGCTTACGTGCTTCCTTCACCAACCAAAGGTAGAAAGTCAAATTATGTATGCTGCAAATCTGAGCAGCAAGAATTTCTTTACTATGTGTCAAATGGCGCAGATACGCTTTGGTATAGAAGCTCTCCACATAACCTTCAAGATTCGGATCGACTGATGAAAAGTCATCCTTCCATTTTTCATTTCTAATATTGATAATCCCTTCGGAAGTGAAAAGGAAACCGTGTCTCGCGTTTCTGGTAGGCATCACGCAATCGAACATGTCCACACCCAGTGCTATACATTCTAGAATATTTTCAGGAGTACCTACTCCCATCAAATACCGAGGCTTGTCTTTTGGCAGTATGTCGCAAACAATCTCAGTATGCTCATAAAGCATTTCATGCGGCTCGCCAACCGATAAACCACCAATGGCATTACCATCCCTACCAAAGGAGGCTATTGTCTCAGCAGACTTCTGTCTCAAGTCCTTGTAGGTGCTTCCTTGTACGATAGGGAAAAGCGTCTGATTGTACCCATACTTTCCTTCTGTTTCATCAAAACGGTCACAACAGCGCTTGAGCCATCTATGTGTCATTTCCATAGAAGTTCTTGCATACCCATACTCACATGGATATGGAGTACATTCATCAAAAGCCATAATAATATCAGCACCAATAGTGCGCTGAATATCTATTGCATATTCGGGAGTGAAGGTATGTTTAGAGCCATCAATATGTGACTTGAAGGTGACTCCCTCCTCTTTAATTTTTCTGGTATTGGCTAATGAATAGACCTGATAACCTCCTGAATCTGTCAACAATGGTCCATCCCAACCATTAAACTTGTGTAAACCACCTGCCTTCTCAATAATTTCTAATCCAGGACGGAGATATAAGTGATAGGTATTACCAAGGATGATTTCAGCTTTAATATCATCTTTTAGCTCACGTTGATGTACGGCCTTTACTGTGCCTGCAGTACCGACAGGCATAAAAATAGGAGTTTCAATCTGACCGTGCTCAGTTGTAATTAGGCCCGCTCTGGCTTTTGATCCCTTGTCTTCGGCTTGTAACTTAAAATCCATTCTCACATTTTGATCGCACAAAAATAGCAGTATTGGTCAATTCTTGTTTCTTTGAGCTTTATTCTTTCCCCAATGACAGAGATCATATTGATCCTTTTCTTGCTTTGCTTGATCATACAAGTCCTTTTTCATTTTCTGGTATTCCGAGGGCTATATGGCTCAAAGGAAAAGACTACTCATTCGGAAGAAATTCCTAGCGTTTCAGTCATTATTGCTGCCAGAAATGAATCGAAGAATCTTCCTCAACTCATTAAATCATTAGCAACACAAGAACACCCACAAATGGAAGTGATCATAATTAATGACAGGTCCACTGATGAGAGTGACAAGGTGATAAAAAAAGCAATAGAAGGTCAAAAACACTTCCAACAAATAAACATCAACAGTTTACCAGACGGCTGGACCGGAAAGAAATATGCCTTACTAAAAGGTATACAAGACGCCAAAAATGAAATCCTGCTATTTACAGATGCTGACTGTATCCCGAAATCCTCACAATGGGCAACATTGGTTGCTGCAACATTCGATACAAGGATTGACATAGTCCTCGGTTTCTCTCCTTACGAGAATAGAGCCACCTGGCTAAATCAGTTCATTCAATTTGAAACCCTTCTAACAGGATTACAATACCTTGGGCTAGCCAATTTGGGTAGGCCCTATATGGGTGTCGGTAGAAATTGGGCAATCCGAAAGCATGCGTATGACTTAGAATACTTAAAATCAATCTCCGATATCATCGGTGGAGATGACGATTTAATGATTAATCATTTGGCCACAAGGACGAATACTTCAATTATCACAGCGCCTAGTAGTCAGACTATTTCGAAGCCCACTGAATCATGGAATGATTTCTTTAAACAAAAAATAAGACACTTATCCGTTGGTAGCCACTATCATCAAAAAGACAAAACGGTTTTAGGACTTTTTACGTTAGCCTTTTTGTTTGGATGGATATTCTTTTTCTTCTTGTTGGTAAGTACGATTAACCCTTATTTGATTTTGGCAACCTTTGGTCTAAGGAGCTTGTCATTTTATAGTATCTTTGCCCGCGTTGGTCAAAAATTTGATGCGCCTGTTAGATTCTGGGCACTTCTTCTTCTAGATCTGAGTTATAGTATTTACTATCCTGTTATGGGCCTCCGAGCATTGTCAGCAAAAAACATTAAATGGAAGTAGGTAAACAGTTTTCTGAAAAAGCACTTCAAGACTTTCGTCTGATAGACTCAGCGGTTACTGGTCAAGACCAGCAAGCCTATGCTGACTTAATGCAGCGCTATAAAAAGCCTGTGTATCACATGATTTTGAAAATGATCAGGAATGTCGATGATGCCGAAGATTTGACAATCGAAGCATTTGCCAAGGCATTCAAAAATCTACATAAATTCAAAAAAGACTTTACTTTCAGTACTTGGTTATTTAGAATCGCAACGAACAATACCATTGACTTTATTAGAAAGAAGAGGCTTGATACCATGAGCCTTGACACGTCTTTCAAGGATGACAATGGCGATTCTGTAACAATTGACGTTGCAGACAAGAATCTAAACCCTCAGGAGGAAGCGATTAAGAGTCAGAAGATTGAGCTTGTAAGGATGTTTGTAACCAAGCTTCCAGCAAAATATCAGAGACTAGTAAAGCTTCGCTATTTCGATGAATTAAGCTATGATGAGATCGCTAAAGAACTAGGTGCTCCTCTTGGTACAGTAAAGGCACAGCTACATAGAGCCCGTGAATTGATGTATGACCTAGTCAAAAGCAAGAAAGACCATATTTAACCAATAATACCTCAGTAAGTCATCTTCGGCTTACTTACTATTGACTTACTCAACCCATGGATCTTATCCTTAAATACTTTCCTGAATTAACAGAACCCCAGAAAGAGCAGTTTGCCCAATTGCAAGCTCTCTATGCAAACTGGAACGAAAAAATCAATGTGGTGTCCAGAAAGGATATCGAAAACATCTACGAACGCCATGTTCTCCACTCGTTGGGAATTGCTAAGGTGATTAACTTTAAAAAAGGCACTTCGATTCTTGATGTGGGAACGGGCGGTGGTTTTCCAGGCATTCCTTTAGCCATCCTTTTTCCTGAAAGTGACTTTCATTTAGTTGATTCTGTCGGAAAGAAAATCAAGGTGGTAAATGCTGTCAGCGAAAGCTTAGGGTTAACCAACGTTATAGGTGAACATGCTAGAGCTGAAGAGATCAAAGACGAATACGACTTTGTAATTAGCAGGGCTGTTACGCGCCTGGTAAAGTTTTATCCATGGGTAAGAAAAAACTTCAAACCCAGATCAAAGCATAAGTTAAAAAATGGCTTGCTTTGTCTAAAAGGAGGAGATCTACTAGAAGAAGTACAAGAGTCTAGGCTAAAAAAAATAGCCACGCACAAGTTGAGTGACCATTTTAAAGAAGAATTCTTTGAAACCAAAAAGGTAATCTACATTCCGGCTCAGTAATCCTCGTCTTCTTTTTTAGCAGTAAATACCATTATACAATAAACGCCCAGTATGGTTCCTACGGGGAAATTCAGGAGGCTAATTATTCCATAAACAAGAGACGGTATATTGGCCCATTTCTGTCCAGTCACTAAGGCAATCCCTAAAATAAGCCGTGGTATAAAGAACAAGATGGTTATGCCCCAAAAGATTGAACTAATAAGCTCAAATACAAAATAAACAGTCTCATCTCCTTGTGATTCTTCTAGTGCTCTTTCTTGAATAAACTCAAAAATCTGATCAAAAAAGACCATGGGCAGGAGCCATAAGGCACTAAATACGATAAAAGAAAAACCGATTATTTTCTTGTGAACTGGGTCGAGAAGGTTCATTGATTCTGAAATTAGTAAACCTTAAGTTATAAAAAAGCCCCGATTAACGGGGCTTTTTCGTCAGCGGCACGGACCGCTTATTCAAATCTTAATGCATCAATAGGGTCGAGTTTAGCTGCTCTTTTAGCCGGTATATATCCTGATACAACCCCAACAACTACACACACTGACAATCCCACTGTGATCCATAGCCACGGAATTACAAACGCACCTCCTAAAAAGTTTGCGATTACATTACCTACCACAATACCGAGTATTGCACCAACAATACCTCCCATTTGACATATTACAATGGCCTCAATCAGGAACTGCTGAAGAATTCGTTGAGGCGTAGCGCCAAGGGCCTTTCTCACGCCAATTTCTCTGGTTCTTTCTGTGACACTAACCATCATAATGTTCATTAAGCCTATGGCCGCTCCTAAGAGGGTAACAGCACCTATACTGAAACCCGCCCAACGCATACCATTGGTGATGTCATCTAGTGCCTCAGTTACTGAGTCACTACGTTCTAGTTCGAAAGAATCTTCCACTCCTAATTTATCACCTCTTACCTTACGCATAAAGCCCGTTGCCTCGCCCATAGCGTAATCAATGTTTTCCGGGTTAGCAATCATGGTGGTAATACTATAGCGCATCCTTCCACTTTTATCCAATCTTTTTGCATTCAGCAATGGGATAATAATATTTCTATCTTCTTCAGTTTCTCCTCCGAAACCACCTTTCTCTTCAAGGACACCGATTACTCGGTAATTATTCCCGTAGAATTTGATCGTCTTAGCGATGGGATCTTCATTCTCTGTAAAGAGTTTTTTAACTACTTCAGTACCTAGAATACAAACATAATTTCCGTATTGAACTTCTAAGGATGAAAAATTTCGTCCCTTTTCAATTTCCACTCCTTTGATTCCAAAGTAATTTTCGTCTCCTCCAGTGATTGTAATATTGGGGTTTGTCTTTTTCTCTTCATACTTCACTTCTGCACTTCCACTTGCTCTAGTAAAAACTGTAGTCGTGGATGGATAATCAAAGTCTTTCTTGAAACGCATTGCGTCATCAAACTTGATCGGTTCAAAAGATTTAGACTTACGGCCATTTCTATTGCCCCTGGCAAATTTTGAATTAACATCGAAACTATTTGCTCCAAGATTAGATAAACTCGCATCAATTTCACTCTTGATACCATCAACAGCCGTAAGCATACCCACTAAAGAAGTAATACCAATTGCTATGACAAGCCCTGTTAGTACGGTTCTTAAAACGTTCGCCTTGATTGAATTAAAACCTTCGCTAATATTTTGTCCTAAATTCATTGGTCATTATGAGTTTTTGCTCGTTACAAATGTAGCCGACCGCTGGTCAGATTTTGATAACTAATACGTAAATTAAACGATTGAACACTTAAACGGTTCAAAATACTGTTCATGATAAAGAGAATTCTCCTCCTAGCCCTTTTTAGTACGATTTCAACCTTTGGATACGCAAATAAAATTCTGGTACCGATGGATGAGTCTCAGTCGAACCATATGAAAGCATATGGTGTAGCCTACTGGGTTCTAAGTCAAGACGAACCAATTGACTGGATGTTAAATTTTAGAGGTGGAAGTTTTTTACTTCCTGCCAGAACAGGTATCCAAAATGAGTTGATTATTCGTGGAGTGTCTTACGAAATAATCTCCGATGCTGATGCACTGAGATATGAAAGGCAGCTTTCTTCTCCATCTTCCAATATGGACATGATGAGGTTGGAAAAAGCACCAAAGATTGCAGTATACTCTCCAAAGAGTAAAATGCCTTGGGATGATGCTGTTACACTTGCCTTGGCCTATTCTGAAATACCTTATGAGGTAGTTTATGATGATGAGTTGATGGCTGATGAGTTAACCACGTACGATTGGCTTCACCTTCATCATGAAGACTTCACCGGCCAGTATGGTAAATTTTATTCCTCCTTTAAAAATTATAGCTGGTACATACAACAACAAAAAGATTATGAAGCGATGGCAAAGAAACATGGCTTTAAAAAAGTATCACAGTTGAAATTGGCAATTGCACAGAAAATTCAAACGTTCGTTGCTGGCGGTGGCTTTCTCTTTGCCATGTGTTCTGCTACCGATAGCTTTGATATTGCCTTAGCAGCAGCCGGTGCTGACTTTATAGAGGCCATGTATGATGGTGACCCTGCCGACCCTTATGCCGAATCACAATTCGACTTCTCCCAAACCTTCGCTTTCGAAAATTTCAAGATTAAAAAAGACCCCCTAGAGTATGAATTCTCAAACATAGACAACACCGATGCGAGAAGACAAAGGTCCTTAAATGAAGGCAATGACTATTTTAAACTCTTTCAGTTTTCCGCCAAATGGGACCCTATTCCAACCATGTTGACTCAGAATCACATCAACCTAGTCAAAGGGTTTTATGGCCAAACAACATCGTTTAAGAAGTTTGTAGTAAAACCAGATGTTGTGATTATGGGCGAAACGCTTGCTGCTGACGAAGCCAAGTACATACATGGTGTCTTTGGAAAAGGATTCTGGACTTTTTATGGTGGGCACGACCCAGAAGATTACAGACACCAGGTAGGCGAAGAACCTACAGATTTGAACCTCTATCCTAACTCTCCGGGGTACCGCCTAATACTCAACAACATTCTATTCCCTGCTGCTAAGAAAAAGAAGCGGAAAACAGAATAGGCTTAGTGCATCCTATCCCCTCGTACTTCAAGGGATTGTAGAATCTTGGCTTCTTCGACTAAAAACTCTTTCCAGCGATCTCTCACGTAGGCCTCAGGCATATACTCTTTCGCCAGACTGATGAAATTTTTATAGTGGCTGGCTTCGGATACCATCAGCTCATAATAGAACTTTTTAAGTTCTTCATCTTGTATTTGCTCATGCAGGATTTTGAAGCGTTCGCAACTTCTAGCCTCAATTAAGGCGTTGAGAAGTAATTTCTCTACAAGCTGCGATTCTCTACTCCCTCCCGTTCTCAGAATGGTTTGTAGACCAACCACGTATTCATCTTTACGCTTTTTACCGAGTACAAAACCTCTTTTCTTCAAATGTTCAAGCACTCTTTCGAAATGACTCCATTCTTCTGCAACCACTTCTGTCATCACATCAACGAGATGCTCTTTTTCAGAGTATTGCACAATCAAGGAGATACCCGAGGATGCTGCCTTTTGTTCGCAATACGCATGATCAACTAGAATATCTTCAATATTCATTTGGGCTACATCAACCCAACGAGGATCTGTAGGTAGTTGTAAGCCGAGCATGTGATTCTTGAGTTCAGTATCCATACTGCAAAAGTAAACCTAGTCTTTGAATTGAAGAAATTTTAAACAATTACATCCTATCAATGCATTGTTTTTTGATAATGTTAAGATAAAAAGCATTTTTGCAATGTAATTGACAAGTCAAATACAAACATGAAAAAACATATTCTGCTAGTGGCATTTCTAATTGCTACTGCAACAGCACAGGCTCAAACCATCGATTCTGTAACAATCGTAAAAAAAGGCTCTTGGGGAGTAAACTTTGCCAATGTTGGCCTATCCAACTGGGCCGGTGGTGGAGAGAATTCTCTGGCAATAGGAACAGTATTTAATACTTCTTTGACTAGGATCAAAGGAAAGGGTACTTGGAAGAACCAAGTAGACTTTGCCCTTGGCGGTGCTAAAGTGGGAGAGCAAGACTTCAGAAAGACGGATGATAATATCATTATGCTATCTCAATACAGTAAAGAAATCAAATCAAACTTTGCTTGGAGTTTAACCGGGATATTGAGAACTCAACTTTTAGAGGGTAATACTTTTGCCAATGATCCAATCAATGTAGGAGAAGAAATTGCCACGAAAATTTCAAGCTTTATGGCCCCTGGTTATTTGTCACTCAACTTAGGGATTGATCATAAAATTGGTAAAAACTTAAGCATCTCTTTTGCACCAGCTGCTGGTAAATTCACGTTCGTTTCTGACGATGAACTATCTGCTGCCGGAGCATACGGTGTTGATCCAGGAGAGAAATTTAGAGCTGAATTTGGTACTAACTTACTCGCTACATTGAGCGTTCCATTAATGGAGAATATTACATTCACATCTACTGCTAACTTCTTTACTCCTTACGCAGAGACGTTTGGTACAATAGATGTAAACTGGGAAACTTTATTAGTCATGAAGGTGAACAAATGGTTTAATGCAACTTTTGGTACTCAGCTTATTTACGATGCTGATATTCTGTTCGCACAAGAAGGCGGTAACCCTACTCGAGAATTACAATTCAAACACGTATTGAACTTTGGAGCGAACTTCGCTTTGTTCACTGCTAATTAGTCGTAGAAAGACCATCTAACACCCATATCAAAGGTTTGGCGAGTGCCGGTAAACAACGGTGAAATGAAGTAACCGTCACTTGTCAAGCCTTGATTAAAATGGGCTGACTTCACAAAAAACAGAAAAGTCTGTACCTTGAAATTCAAGAAAAGGTCAACCTTGGCAAACCCATCCTGTTCAAAACTATTCTGTAAGTAGAACTGCTGAGAAGTTGGGTCATAAGCTTGACCAAAGTAGCTACTTCTAAAGTGTACATCTATTCCAGTTTGTATAATCATTTTCCCATCAAACAATACATTCTTATAGGCTAACTGAGTCAATGCCATTGTCTCTGGTATTCTAAAGGTATTAGATGCTCCACCCGTAACATTGTTATAGTAAACAGAACTGCTCCAAAACCATTTCTTAGAAATTCTCCAATCAAGATGAAATCCTGGCGCGAGTAAAACCACATCATCTGCAGCTTGAGCGGCTAACCTATTTTCATCAAAATACGTGTAGTTTGAAATTCTGTTGAACCTTATAAAGGGCCTGAAACTAATATTTCCAGCCCTTAATTTAAGGGTACCTTGAAGGTTGTCTGAAACCTGATTATCAAATGAATTAGTCCATTGACGCTGTTCTCCTTCGAAACGGTTGACTAAAAATGAAGGCTTGTTATTTATACGACTATAAGTTGCGTCAAAAAAGTCACTAGTAAATTTGCCCTGAGCTAAGTAGTTGCCTCCAAAAAGAAGCTCGCCTGAGGCTTTCAAGAATATTTTAGGTGTGATTTGTTGCCTTAGTGTCCCTCCTAGGTAGTGCTCTGTTTCATTGACCCTGTTAGTTATTTGAGCAACATCATATGTCAGAAGTCTATTTCTGTAAAAAAGGGTGTACGAAAACCTCTTTGTTCGCCCCTTAAGCCCCGCTTCATTTAACACCTCACGAAAAGTAGTTCGTTGGGCAATAGTTCCTGAAGTTTGCCCCCCTATACCTGAATACAAAAGTGAATCTGAAGTAGTAGAGATGGATGAGACATCGTAGACATCATCAAATCGGGTTATCTGCTCTAAGTAATTAAAAGTATGGTAAACTTGAAATATAGAGTCTATGTCATATTGTTGATATACGTGAAACCCTCCTCTTTTATCTTTGCTAAAGGCTTCATCAAGAATAACATTGGCATCTTGATAATCGAAAAATGACCCCTCAGGGTTAGAAGCATCTAAACTAGGGTCAACAATGCCTCCTTGCTCTGACACTTCATGGTCGAACTGAGTCATATTAAACAGTAACAAGTACTTTGGAATTTTCTTAGGCCGAAGGAATCCAAAAATATTCCAATCGTTGTTTTTAACCTGTCTATCACCTCTCGATAAAAAAGCCAACTGCTTATCTGATCGAATGCTGTTGAAGTTAAAGCCAATGTTAAACTGAACACTATCATTTAGTGCGAAAGTAACATCCGTGACTGCCCTACCACCACCTCCGAAAGCTGCAAAAACATCCGTATAAGGTGACCTCGTATCATAATACTTGATCTTATCGGGTGTGGTATAAAAGTCATCATATACATGATAACCTGAAGTTCTACCAATGGTCATTGAGGGTTCAAAAAATAATGACCTCCGTGCCGTACCAATATTACCTAGGTTTTGAATTAGATATCCACTACGCTCCAAATCACTAAACCTGTGCAAGTTATCAGGGATGGTGTCAGGGGTTACAAACTGGATATTGTTGAACTTGAAGTTTTCCTCAAACGTGAAACGGGTGGTATGTGCTCCGTAATTACCAGTCTTCTTTTCTCGATCTTCTCTTGCCTTACTTCTGGCCGCTAGAAGTGAATCCGTTTGAGCATTCTTGAATGAACTCAAGTTATTTACTTGGCCCAAAGCCCAGCAACTAAAACCAACAAAACCTAAAAAAATGAGAAATCCCTTACGCACGGCCAAAAATACAAATTCAGTTTACCTTTTCCCCTTTTGTATCACCTTCATTATTCCCGACAGAAACTCTTCTTCCTTGTCAATTTTAAACGCAATCGGCAAATAAAACAGATTCACCTTTTCAAAAATTGGATGAGACTTGAAAGGCAAAAGTCGTACCATATCTTTCTCTGTCGTAACCAAGGCATTAGTATTTAAATCAGCGAACTTTTTTAAGATATCATCTAAGTCACTCGCTCTGAAGTTATAGTGATCGGCATACTCCAAGTGTTTTATCACCTCATAGGAATTAGCCAAATAGTCGACAATCGGTTGTGGTTTTGCCACACCCGTCAATAACACCACCTCTTTAGAGACGTCTTCTTTATCAAATACAGGATGAATTGCTTGATAGTCTATGTGAGAGAAGTATATCGAGGCATTCTCATTGTAGCCCCTTACGTTAGCTATGATGCGCGCTCTTTCGATATCATTTAAACTCGGGCATTTTGTAATGATGATTGCGTCAGCACGTTTTGCACCTGCTCTTGGTTCTCTCAAGTTACCTGTAGGCAAGACATAATCATTATAAAATGGATGGCTGTAATCCGACAACATGATATTATAATCTCGAGCTACTTTTCTATGCTGGTACGCATCATCAAGCAAAAAAAGTTCAACATCATCCTTTTCCATTAGAATGGACGGGATGGCTAAAATTCTTTCTTCACAAACGGATACGGTAATATCTTGTCCAAATTTCCTGTAAAATTGAAGGGGCTCATCTCCGATGGTTTTTGCGTCATCATGGTCATTTGCCAATCTGAATCCCTTTGTTCGTCTGCCATAGCCTCGGCTCACAGTGGCCAATTTGTTGTTCGCTTTGAGTCTTCTAATTAGCAACTCAATCATAGGTGTTTTACCAGTTCCGCCAGTAGAAAGGTTACCCACTGAAATGACTATTCGATCAAATTCAGTTTGTATACGTTGACCATTATCGAATTGATGGTTCCTGACTTGCATCAGCCAACCATAGACAATGGAAAAAGGAAAGAATAATGCTCTGATGAATTTCATTCAATTCAGCTGATTATCTTTAGAGGTTTATAGGCTGCAAATAACGTCAAAAATGACAAAAATCAAGGATATCATTTCTGTACTAGAAAATATTGCCCCAAGGGGTTATCAAGAAAACTATGATAATTCAGGGCTAATCACCGGTTCATTTAACGATAAAGTCACTGGGGTATTGGTCACACTAGACTGTATTGAGTCGGTTGTCGAGGAAGCAATCCGTAAAAACTGCAACCTGATAGTCGCCCATCATCCCATCGTTTTTAAAGGGCTCAAACAATTGAATGGTAAGAATTATGTTGAAAGAACGATAATTAAAGCCATTAAAAATGACATCGCCATATACGCTATACACACAAACCTCGACAATGTACATAACGGGGTTAACGCCAAAATAGCAGAAAAAATAGGGCTTGAGAATGTACGCGTTTTAGCCCCCAAAGCAGATACATTGCTCAAACTTGAAGTCTTCATTCCAACTCAGCACACGCAACAAGTCTTAGAGGCTTTACATAAGGCGGGCGCAGGAAACATAGGCAACTACAGCCATTGTAGTTTCAAAGTAGTCGGTACAGGAACATTTAGACCTAATGCCTCGGCCAACCCCACCATTGGTAAGCGTGGTGAACAAGAGTCTGTTCAAGAAGACAAAGTAGAACTGATTTTTCCCGCAGTATTAAAAGTAGCCATTCTTGAGGCAATGAATCATGCACACCCATACGAAGAAGTGGCACATTGTATTCAAGCGGTAGAGAATACAAATCAAAATATCGGAGCTGGTATGATTGGAGAGTTACCTAGCCCAAAAACGCCAGAAGAATTCTTAATCCATATTAAGTCCCAAATGTCACTGAACACCATTAAATACACCTCTTTTGATGGCGAAAAGATAAAAACAGTTGCCATTTGCGGTGGTTCAGGAAGCTTCTTACTCAACCATGCCAAAGTCAATTCAGCGGATGTTTTTGTGACAGGGGATTTCAAGTATCACGAGTTCTTCGATGGAGAAGGGAAAATCATGATCGCTGACATCGGTCATTATGAAAGTGAAGTGTTTACAAAAGAGCTGATTGATGGGTTTTTGAGAGAAAATTTTGCTAATATTGCAAGCTATTTATCAGAGGTAGATACTAATCCAGTAAAGTACTTCTAAAAAACCCGTCAATGGAAAAAACAGTTTCACAGAAATTAGAGGCGTTAAAAAATCTTCAATCAATTGATTCTCAGTTAGATGAAATCAAAAAGGTCAGAGGTGCATTACCTGAAGAGGTGGCTGACCTAGAAGATGAGATCGCTGGTTACGAGACACGCGTGGAAAAGTTCAACACTGAACTTTCAGAGCTAGAAGGAAATATTTCTGACCACAAGACTCAAATAAAGAATTCAGAGAGCCTTATTAAGAAATATGAGGAGCAGCAAATGAACGTTCGTAATAATCGTGAGTACGATGCGATTACGAAAGAGATGGAGCTGCAAAATCTTGAAATCCAAATCTCTGAGAAAAGGATTAAAGAGGCTTATGTTAAAATAGAAGTCAAGAAAGTGGAGATTGAAAAGACCCAAGGTGAACTTTCTGAAAGACAGAAAGACCTTGAGACTAAGAAGTCTGAACTCCAAGTTTTAACGAAAGAAAGCGAAGCTGATGAGAAGAAGCTTTTAGGTGAAAGAGAGAAGTCGTGTAAGCACATCGAAGAAAGGCTTTTAATCTCTTACACTAAGCTGAGAGACAATGCAAGAAACGGCCTAGCCGTTGTGCCAGTAGACAGAGGTGCATGTGGTGGTTGTTTCAATGTAGTTCCTCCCCAAAGACAGGCGGATATCAGAGACAGTAAGAAAATTACTGTTTGTGAGCACTGTGGTAGAATCTTAGCTGAAGTAACTGACGAGATCGTTGCGGAAGAAAAACCAAAAAGAAGCAGGAGAAAAAAGGAAGATTAACAAGTTGACTTTTTCTAGAAAATATAAAAGATGGATAGGCTTAATAGTCTATCCATTTTTTATGCTCTTTACTTCTTTGACAGCAAGCGGGCAAAACGCTTCTCTCGCCCCCCTACTTAATCTAGACTTTGAGAAGACTCGAACAGTATCAGCTCAATCTGATGCACCGTTAAGCTACTACTATGCCAATCTAGCTGATGTCCTTGAACTCATTTTGTTGGAAAACGAAGCCCGATTTGGCGAACTACATAACAATCAGAGTACCCGATTGAATGAGATGAATCAGCGCAATAAAGATTCACCCTGGACTGGGTTTGTCGAAGCTGAAATAAAAATGCAATGGGCTTTCGTGAATTTCAAATACGGGAAGGATTGGGATGCCTTTTGGGGACTTAGAAGCGCTTATCGAAGGGCGCAAAGGAATAATACTGACTTCCCAAATTTTGAACCTAACAAAAGAACCTTAGGGGTTCTAAATATTATTTTCGGTAACGTCCCTAGTAAAAATCAATGGCTTATGAATTTATTTGGCCTTCGTGGGGATGTGTTTACAGGCCTTTCACAGTTAACATCCATGAGTACTGCATACCCTGAGTTGGCTAATGAGGCTTCACTCATATTAAGTATGGCAAACGTCTACCTCTTAGAAGACTTTAATGTAGCAGTTCAATTAATCGAAGATGAAAAATTAGCGGCTAAACCTCTTTACCTCTATATCAAATCTTTGATCTACCTAAAGGCTCATAGCGCAACTAAAGCGAGAAGCCAACTATCCGAAAGCATAAAAAAATATCCAGTACATGACTACTTAATCGCTGAAACCTACTTTCAATCAGGGGACTACCCTACCGCAATTACCCATTACAAAAGTTTCCTTGAATCATTTAAAGGCACTTCCTATATCAAAGACGCTTATTTAAAACTCGGAATTTCTTACGGCTTCTTAGGCGATGTAAATGCTTACAATGAGTACTTAGATAAAAGCAAAAACGAAGGAGAAGAGAATACTGAGGTTGACAAGAATTCCGTAAAATTGGTGAGTGACTTAGACAAGCAGAACCCAATAGCGTTGAAAATTAGATTCGCGATTGACGGAGGTTACTATAGCAGAGCAGATAGCCTAATTCAAATACTCGATCAGCCTAAAGCCCTATCAAACCATGAACGCTTAGCGCTTAATTATAGAAAAGCTAGACTGGCTCACCTTCAAGGGGATTCAGAAGAGGCATTGATCCATTATCGAGAGGTCATTAGTAATACTAATTTGATTTCAGAAACATATTACGGTCCAAATTCATTCCTTCAAATGGGTTACTTAATGCGCCAGCAGGGAGATACTAAAACTGCTAAAATATATTTCAATCAGGTACTTTCATTTAGGGAACACCCATACAAAAGCAGTCTTGATACTAAAGCTAAGATCGCACTCAAACAGTTAGACCTGAAAGGTGGCTAATATCACAGTATCTATCAACGCTAAACATTGAACCTGTGTATGTAAGCTCGTATAGACATAGGTTATGATGTTCAAACAAGTCCATACAGTTCAGTGGATAATTGAGCATTACCGTTAGCATCACCCGCATAGCCCTACCGTGCATACATATTAGAATTGTTTCTTCTTCAGACTTGCTAAGGATATGCTTCAATGCATTTCTCATCCTTATGGCAACTTGCTCAGGGTTTTCACCACCCTCGATGGCCAAATCAGTAAGGCCTTGCTGCCATGACTTGAGCATATTGTGATAATAGGCATCTCCCTCCTTGTCCACCGCCATACCCTCGCGATTACCCCAACTGATTTCATTAAGGTCTGCGAGTTTTTCATGAGGAATTGGCTTCTCCAAAAAGTTAGCTACAGATTGATGCGTCCGCTTAAGACCTGAAACATAAACCTTGTCGAAAGCAACATTTCCGTAGGCATTAAAAAATGCTGATCCCTGAGCACGACCAAGCTCATTTAGATCAGAATCGATGCCACTGCCCTGCACAACACCTATCTTGTTGTAATCTGTTTGTCCGTGCCGTGTGAGGTATATTTTTTTGGTCATCAATTTCTCCTATTTTTGCTTCAGCCAGCCGCAAAACTATAAATTAATCTGAATCTATATGTTCATTAAAGGGGTTACTATTGAAGCCGTTAATAAGATGTGTGAAAATACACTAGTTGACCATCTTGGTATTGAAGTGATAGAACTGGGTGAAGATTACCTTGTAGCGAAAATGCCTGTTGATCAAAGAACACATCAACCCATGGGGCTTCTTCATGGTGGAGCTTCTGTTGTATTGGCAGAAACAATCGGCAGTATTGCAGCTTCATTTACTGTAAACCAAAAGCTCCAACATTGCGTTGGGTTAGAAATAAATGCAAATCATATTAGAAGTGTAAGCAGTGGATATGTTTTTGGTAGAACCAAATCTATTCATCTCGGAAAGCGTACACAGATTTGGGAGATTAATATTACCAATGAAGAAGATAAACTGGTTTGTATTAGTAGATTAACCATGGCTGTAATCGATAAAAAGAACTAATGTCATCCACCCAAAAGGATAAAACGCTGGTGTTAGATATTGCTTCCTTTACCAAAGAGGAAGTTATCTCGGCTGCATTGAATACTGCAGTAGACTTAAGTTTGCCTATAGCGATATGGAGAATGCCTCATCAATCGGAGATTCATCTGGTGTTGAGTATCGATGATGCTAAAAAAATTAATAGCATAGATTTAGATGAATTAAAGACTGGCTTTTTAATTGCCCCCTTCCAGTTTGGTAAGCTACCAGCCCATTTTATTGAAGATGATTTCCACCTCTCACTCGATTTCGATGAAGTAATTAATAACCCCAGTTCTGTGGAAAATGAGGGTAATGACAAACTTGATCAAATAAAAATAACCTTCGAAACTTATCTCACTCGAAATATTAAGGCCAAGCACTATCATCTTAATCCCAAGAACACAGATCAAGCGCCTATTGACTATCGTCATTTGATTGAAAAATCTGTCACAGCAATAATTGATAGACAATTCGATAAGGTCGTACCTGCACGTTCAAAAAATATTGAAATTCCTGACGACTTCAGTCCAGTAGACTTACTAATTGATCTTTGCACGAGCTATCCGAATGCTTTTGTCTCATTTGTTTCCATACCGAAAATTGGAACCTGGATTGGCGCCACGCCAGAAATATTGATTGAAAAAGCAGACAATACTTTTAAAACAATTGCGCTTGCTGGGACACAAAACGTTGATCCACTCAAGCCCATCAGTGACACCAGTTGGACCGAAAAAGAAATTGAGGAGCAGGCAATGGTGAGTAGATATATCATCAACTGTTTCAAAAAAATCAGGTTACGAGAATATGAAGAGGTTGGACCAAAAACTGTTCAAGCTGGGAACCTCCTTCACCTAAAGACTACTTATGCAGTCAATACAATCGATACTAATTTTGATGAACTAGCGACTGTAATGCTTAACCTTCTCCACCCTACATCTGCAGTAGCGGGCATGCCAAAAGAGTCAGCGATGGACTTCTTGAATCAGTTTGAAAAACTAAACAGGGAGTTCTTTAGTGGTTTTCTTGGACCAGTTAACTTAGAAAATAGCACGAATTTATTCGTTAACCTGCGTTGCATGCAGTTGTTAGATAACCAAGCACGCCTTTATGCCGGAGCAGGAGTAACTTTAGACTCAGATCCAGAAAAAGAATATCAAGAGACGGAAATGAAATTCAAGACCTTGTTGGACGTGGTAAATCGTCAACTTTGATTTTAAAGCACATCAACGATATCGCATCAGTTTGCGCAGGTCATGGCATTGAAACTGCCGTGATTTCTCCTGGATCAAGATCGGCTCCGCTGACCCTTGCCTTTAATGAGCATCCGTCAATTGACGTCAAAGTAATTGGTGACGAAAGATCCGCAGCATTCATCGCATTAGGCATCGCGCAACAGCAAAAGAAACCTGTAGTGTTAATTTGCACATCCGGTTCGGCAGTCTTAAACTATGCCCCAGCCATAGCAGAAGCGTATTATCAAGAAATTCCGCTGATTGTGATCTCGGCAGATCGACCTCCAGAATGGATAAATCAATATGATGGACAAACAATCCAACAATCTGACGTTCTAGGAAAACATGTCAAAACTAGCTTTAGCTTCCCAGTAGATGCAAATCACCCTGATGCCTTTTGGCACGCAAACAGAATCACAAACGAGGCAATTATCACATCGACATCATTTCCTCTTGGGCCAGTTCACATCAATGTACCTTTAAGAGAACCTTTCTACCCTTCCGAAAACGAAAGGATCGAGTTCTCGGAAACTAGGATTATTAAAAATGCTGCAACTGAATCCTTCGTGCCTTCGAGTTTAATAATTGAGTTGGAGGACGAATGGAACCAACACACAAATAAAGCTATCGTTATCGGACAGTCAGACTATGACAAAGCACAGCTGGTGGCCATCCAAGCCTTTGCAAAACGTACAAACACTGTCGTAATCAATGATATTATTGGAAATCATTCTATAGAAGGAGCAACTCAGCATCAAGATGCATTTCTTCAATCGAAAGCTCAGCTGGCACTAGCCAATTTGAGTCCAGACCTCTTGATCACCCTCGGTAAATCTTTGATTTCTAAAAACCTTAAAACCTTCATTCGCCAAAACCCTCCTAAAAAGCATTGGCATATACGTGAGTCAGACAGAATAAATGATACATTTCAGCACCTGACGAGGTGCATAAGCGTCAACCCAAAATCCTTCTTTGAAAACTTCAATCCTTCCGCTAGCGACCAAGGATTCCGAAAGAACTGGACTGATATTGACCATAAAGCAAAACAAACTATTACTGATTTTCTGTCAGAATGCCCGTTTGGAGAGTTCAAAGCTATCTCTGAATGCATGAAAGCATTACCACAAAACAGTCAGTTACACCTAGCCAATAGTATGTCGGTTCGATATGCAAATTTACTTGGGCTTAAATCTCATATTGAGGTATTCTCTAATAGGGGAACTAGTGGTATTGATGGAAGTAACGGAACAGCGGTAGGGTCAGCATTAGCCCAGGATAAATTGGTTACACTGATTACGGGTGACATGGCCTTCTTCTACGATCGCAATGCATTTTGGCATAATCACGATCTCTCAAAGCTGAGAATCATTGTGCTTAACAATCATGGAGGTGGTATTTTCAGAATGATTAAAGGGCCGGAAGAACAAGCCGACTACGAAAAATTATTCGAAACAGAACAACCACTGACAGCCGAAAACACAGCAGATGACCACAACTTCGAGTATCACGCATGTTCTGATCTGACTGAACTTACTACTGCACTAGACAATTTTTACGAACTCAGCAATCAACCAAAATTAATTGAAGTATTTTCGGACAGTAAACAGAATACCGAAATCTTTAACAACTTCAAGGGGGAATTCGAGTCCTAATTATCAGACTTAGGCCGATAATCAAGGGGAATCATTTCGGCAATTTTTTCAAACCCCCAATAACCCGCTGAATAAAAAGATACTGGATTATAAACGTAGCCGTTCGGCTCAAACTCAATTGATTCAAAACCATCCATGATAGAAATCCACGATTGTTGTGGCTGCTTAACTAGCCTACTGACTGAGGCATGACCGATGGATCTTCTACTTTTGACTTCTTGGTATTCCCTAGATTCAAACTCCTTATCATAGGTAACATACAGAAGGTTTTCAAAAGGAAGCCTCTTAGAAATATCCGTAGTGCCCCCCCTTAAAAACTGATAAACATTTGCATCCTTTGCATCGATTAATCTCCCCATTCCAGTTACATCTTTAGCAACTTGCACAAAGAATCCGTCCTCCTTTAGCCTATTTTCATAAAGGGAGGTGAAGAAGTGCACAGCCGAGCCGTCATATGCTTTTTTACGATTAGCCTCCCACCTATTGATCTTTCTTTGACTTTTAGACTTGAGCTCTTCAAAAACTGTATACCCATAATAGCTGCTAATATTCGCAGTATAGTTCACTTCAAAATGCTCTAAGAAGTACTGAATCTTATACCCAAGCGCTTTATTCTCTATAATTAAAGGCTCGGACGAAAAAGCCTCTAGAATTACCTTTTCCTCATCAAAGATAAAGTCAATCACTTCTTCGTTTAGGATTTTGCATTGGCGTGCGTTGGCTGATTCCCCAAAAAATATAAGTCTAAACTCACGCATGTGCTCCTGCCATTTCGCGTCTTTCTTGGCGGTAACGACCACATCACCTAAGCTTTTGGCATCCGCTTCAATTAAAACATCCATGGTTATCTCAGCCTGATCTCCCAATTTTAGTTGAGTAGCATAAGTTTTATAGCCTACAAATTTGACAATGAAATCATAGGTACCTGGATTAGAAACTGTCAACGTATAGTTTCCTTGGTCATCTGTGGCTGTGCCAAATGTTGTTTCGGCAAAGAAAACCGTGGCAAATGGCATTAAATCACCTGTAGCAGCATCCTTTACCGTTCCTTTCACAGTATAACGGTCTTGTGCAAATCCTTCAAAACTAATGAAGAGTACAGTTAGTAGTAGGTATAGTTTTAATCTCATTTCAAATCGTTAAACTTGAGTTATGGAATGTAATATTTCTATTGGTGACCGCTTATATTCTTTAACTCAATTTTGTGAATTGGGTTTAGAAACTGACCTTCATTGGCTAGTTTCTGCCCAAAAATTTATCAATTTTTGGCTTAGCGGACAAGAGATTTTTTCCATCACAACCTCAGGCTCTACTGGTCAACCTAAAAAGGTTGAAATCAATAGAGGCCAAATGATCGCTAGTGCGCAGGCAACTATTAAAACGCTCAATCTCGCTGAAGGAACTAAAGCCCTCGTATGTATCAATACTTCTTTCATCGGAGGGCAGATGATGCTGGTACGTGCAATGGTCGGCAACTGGCAAATAGACTTAGTAGAGCCCTCAATAGATTTAAGCGAGTCTGTCAATAACAATGCATATGACTTTACTGCACTTGTCCCATTGCAAGTAAACGCTTTGCTGCAATCAGATAGAGGGAAGAAGCTTCTCAACAGCGTCACTAAAATCATTATTGGCGGAGCTGCTGTTTCAAAGAATTTGGTCGAAAAATTGCAACCCATAAATGCTCAATGCTATCACACCTATGGGATGACTGAAACTGTGTCTCATATTGGCTTAAAACCATTAAATGGCCCAGATAAATCAGAATGGTTCGATGTTATTGGGGATAATCTGGTTAGGCTTAATCAAAAGAACTGCCTTGAAATCAAGGGAGCAGTAACTAATAGTGAATGGATTGCGACAAACGACATAGTTGAAATTAATGGAAGCAAGTTCAAATGGTTGGGAAGAGCAGACCTGGTCGTCAATAGTGGTGGAGTCAAAATATTAATCGAGGCTGCTGAAGAAAAACTCAACGAACTACTCCCAGATCATCTAATAGGATCAATTACCCTTTGGAAAAGGGCGAGTGAAGTCTTCGGAGAAGAACTGATTGGCATTTCTACAAGCCAAAAAACTATTGACTTCATTCGCCAAAACCGAAATTTATTGAAAGAACAACTCCCTAAATATTATTTAGCTAAGACATGGTGTTTGACTCCCGCTTTCGTTTTCACTGAGAGCGGAAAAGTCGATAGACAAGCCACTATGAATTCTTCCAATGAGCAAGAAACATCCAGCGTGTAGAAATAGATGCTTAATTCTTAAGCTTAATGATCTCTTTCTGAAGTTCTAGTACAATATTCTTTAGGTCATCAAAATTCAAGTCGTCTTCAGCAGACTCTGGAATATCTGTACTGATGAATGCTTTTGCTTCCCATATTTCTATCACATCAGCTGCATCGATACGGTAAGGCGAGTAAGCCTTGTTATCAGAAACTAAAAATAACTGTCCATGCTCTTGAGTGTAGTCAAACACTCGCTTATAGACAATGCCTTCTTCTTTCGATAGAATAATATAGCAACGACCATTACGAATATTGGATAATCCCTCTACGTATTGACCAATTACTACAGTTCCTGGCTTAATCGGTAACATGGAGTCTCCTGTAATTTCAAAAGCCCTGTAGGTAGCGTTCTTTGGTAAGTTGGGCAGTTGAAACTTAGGCATTTCCTCTAAATACTGAGGGTCTGCATAGCCATTTAAATATCCAGCAGAGGCTTTTTGAGGGATTAAGTCTATAAATTCTTTATCCTCATGATCTACTGTAATAGAGAGTATTTTCATATCTCCAGTAGTCTCATTTAATACTTCTATGGCATTCAAATCCATTCGAGTAAGATCCTTTGTTAAAAGGTTATCCACCGAAACACGGAATACTTTGGACATATTAAGGAGGTTATTAAGCCTTGGGTCAGCCCTACCCTCTTCATAGGCTCCAACAAGCGAACGCTTAATACCTATACGATCTGCAAAGTCGCCCTGCGTCCATTGGTGCTGTTTTCTTAAATGCTTAATATTACCGGAGATGGTGCTCATAGCTAAACAGTTTGTCTAAAGATAATGACTATCACTAATATTTTTAGTCTTTTGTTAAAATTTTTAGTTTTACTTTGGCATGCAATTGGCTAGAAAGAGAGTGTCAAAACTTCAATTATGAGAGCAACACTTTTAATAGTCGGTCTATTCATTACTTCGCTCCTTTCGGCACAAAATAATTCCACTATTGGTTTTCAATTACACGGTTTTCTGCCAACCGGAGAGTTAAAGCGTGAGTCTTCAGAAATCTGGGGTGGTGGCTTCGGCATGGAAGGCGCTTTTCAAATTAACGAGTCGCCTGTCTACCTCGGTGGCGTTTTCGATTTTACGCGATATGGCTCTAAGGTTAGAAAAGGATTCCATAGCTCAGCATTACCAGATGTTCGCTATCGACACCATAATGAAATGTCGCGTCTACTGTCTCTTGTTAGAATTAAGCCAGAAACCTTATCACGCTTAATGCCTTATGCAGACTTCAACTTCGGCTTTAGCTATGTGTATACACGGGCTAGGATATTCGATCGTGAATTTGACGAAGTAGTAGATGAATTCTTCGAACTAGATGATTTTCTCTTCACCTATGGATTTGGAGGTGGTTTGGAATACATCATCAGCGAATCTGTCAGTCTTGATCTTCATTTTAGAAAAACGTATAGCAATAGAGGCAGTTACCTCACTCCTAATACCATTCAATACGATCCAGATAATGAAAACTATCAACTAGACATTCAACAATCTCGATTTAACTCCATCACCTTCGGTTTTGGTGTCAAATTACTGCTTCGCGAAATGTAGACGGACTTTTCAGCCATTCATAACAACATACTTGCGCTCTTAGAATTTGGTTTTTTGCATTCATTTTCTTGGTATACTTTGAAGAGTTAATCAATCAAAACCAAGAATCTAATGAATACCTTAAAACTTCAAGATTCCTATTTAAGAAGAATCTCACTGATTTGTTTGTCATTTCTGCTTAGTGCCCCACTGATGTTTGGGCAGAAAGTAGACATGGACATGTTCAAAAATATGAAAGCACGAAGTATTGGTCCGGCCGCGATGAGTGGACGTATCACTGCTATCGATGTTGTAGAAAGTAATCCTGAAATCATATTTGCCGGAGCAGCCTCTGGTGGAGTATGGAGAACTACAGGTGGCGGCCTTGACTGGGAGCCTATTTTCGATGATCAAGCCGTACAAGGAATTGGGGCAATCGACATCTACCAGAAAAACCCTGATGTTATATGGGTAGGTACTGGGGAAGGAAACCCAAGAAACTCTGTAAGCTCTGGTTACGGAGTGTACAAATCAATCGATGGTGGAGATACCTGGGAATTGATGGGCTTAGAGAAGACCAGAAACATCCACAGAATCATCATTCATCCTGATGATCCAAACACCGTTTTAGTAGGTGCTATAGGATCACCTTGGGGAGAACATGACGAAAGAGGCGTATATAAGACAACTGATGCTGGAAAAACTTGGAAGCAAGTACTCTTCACCAACAACCTTTCTGGTGTATCAGATATGGTTGCTGACCCAAGTAACCCAGATAAAATCTTTGTATCCATGTGGGAACACAAGCGTTTCCCTTGGTCTTTTGAATCCGGTGGAGAAGGTTCAGGACTATACATGACGTTGGATGGTGGTGACACTTGGAAAAACATACAAGGCGAAGGTGGTCTTCCGAAAGGAGATTATGGTAGAATCGGTTTGGCAATTGCTCATAGTCGACCTGATTACATTTACGCCTTGATCGAGAATAAGAATAACGGCTTATATCGATCTACTGACGGTGGTAAAACCTGGGAATTAAGAGCTGCGTCTGCTAAGGAACCAAACATGGGTAATAGACCTTTCTATTACTCTTCTATCTACGTAGATACTAAAAACGAAAACAGACTTTACAGCTTATATTCAAGTGTTTCACGCTCTGAGGATGGCGGTAAATCATGGGAAGTAATTATTCCTTACTCTGGCGTTCACCCAGATCACCATGCATGGTGGATACACCCTGAAGATCCAACCTTTATGGTTGACGGTAATGATGGTGGATTAAACATTACACGCGACATGGGAGATACTTGGAGATTTACTGAGAAACTTCCTGTTGGTCAGTTCTACCACATCAATGTGGATAACGAAATGCCTTACAACGTTTATGGCGGCATGCAAGACAATGGTTCTTGGGTAGGCCCTGCTTATGTGTTCAACTACGCAGGCATCAGAAATCACGATTGGCAAGAATTAAGCTTCGGTGATGGTTTCGATGTTGCTCCTATTCCAAGTGATTCGCGCTATGGATACACCATGTCACAACAAGGTAATGTAACGCGTTATGACAGAGTTTCAGGTTATACTAAGTCGGTAAAGCCTACATCTCCTGATACTTCAATCACGCTAAGATTTAACTGGAACGCTCCAGTAGCCCTTGATCCTCATGACGCGGATGGAGTATATTATGGATCGCAGCACTTGCATTACAGTTCAAACAGAGGTGATGACTGGGAAGTACTTTCTCCAGATTTATCAACTAACGATCCTGAGAAGCAAAAACAAAACGCTAGTGGTGGTTTAACGATTGATGCAACAGGTGCTGAAAATCATACAACTACGCTCGCTATCGCTCCTAGCCCAGTAGACAAAAATGTTATCTGGGTAGGTACTGATGATGGCAACGTTCAAGTGACGCAAAACAGAGGTGGTAGTTGGACAAATACTGCTGCCAACCTTCCTGGTTTACCTGCAGGTAGCTGGATTCCGCAAATTGTCGCTTCGCGTTACAATGCTGGCGAGGCTTTCGTTATTGCTAATGACTATAGAAGAAACAACTGGTCGGCTTATGCTTACCATACTACTGATTTCGGCCAGACTTGGACGAGAATTGTTGATGACAGTGATGTGTTCGGTTACACATTATCAATTCTTCAAGACCCGATAGAGCCTAACTTAATCTTCTTAGGAACTGAAAATGGTTTGTACGTAAGTTTCGATAAAGCACAAAACTGGAACAAGTGGAACCACGGATACCCATCTGCTTCTACTATGGATTTAGCGATTCAAGAAACAGAGCATGACTTAGCGATTGGTACTTTCGGTAGAGCATTCTACATCTTGGATGATATTCGTCCATTGAGAGATTTTGCCGCTAGAGGTATAACGAATGCCTTGAAAGAGGACATCGTAGTATTTGATGTAGCTGATGCTTATCAAATGACATATAGACAACCTGCTGGAATGAGATTCCCAGCAAGTGGAGGTCCTTTCGAAGGAGAGAACAAATACTTTGGCGCAGCTAGCATCAAATACTTCGTGCGTGATGACAGCAAAAAAGAAGTTAAAGAAGAGCCTAAGGGTAGACGTAAAAGAGGTAAGAAAGAAGAAGCTACTGAAGAAACAGCTGTTAAAAAGCTTCCTACTAAAATCAGTATGACAGTATTAAGTATGTCTGGCGATACAATCAGAACTGGTTCTGGTACTGTTAAAAAGGGTCAGATGAACACTTTGTCTTGGGACTTAAGAAGAAGAAACCCTTATCCAGTTGAAAGAACTGCTGGTGGTGGTGGATTCGGACGTGGCGGAGGAAACTTCGGTGGCGGACAAGGCGGTGGTAGAAACCGTGAGCAATCCGCAGGCTCGGCCCTTCCAGGAGACTACAAAGTACACATTGACTACAATGATCAGAAGATCGAAAAAATGGTGAAAGTGCACTATGATCCTCGTATTGAGGTGAATATGTCTGACCTAAGAGCTAAGCAAAGCTTCGAAGATGGAGTCTTGAAAATGTCTCAAACTTGGGCAGAAGTAACTGGCAGAGTTAGAGATGCTCAAAGTGTAGTCACTAAAGTGGAAGCACAAATGAAGAACGCTGACAAGGATGCTGTTAAAGACTTAAAGGAAGCGATCAAAGCAATGAATGAGAAGTTTGACGAAGTGAAGAAAGTGACTATCGGACTCCCTAGAGACCGTGCACAGAATGCACCTCGTGTGGATTACCCTAATGCTAATCAGTGGATTAGTCAAGCAAGAAGGTATTCTAGTTCTCGCCTAACAGCTCCAGGGCCAAATGAAAGAAGCCTTATGGAAAATGGTGAGAAGATGATGAATGAGACGATGACAATTGTCAACGAGTTCTTTGAGAATGAGTGGCCTAAATTCAAGACTGCTTATGAGCGTACTGACATGGGATTCTTCAAAGACTTCGCAGATCCTATTAAGAAGTAAAGTTTAATAACACAATTAGAAAGGCCCTGACTTGTCGGGGCCTTTTTTTATGCCCCCTACTCTCTTTGCTACTTCTTCCTTTAGCCGTATTTTCGTGTCATGAGTAAAGTAGCCTGGAAAACCGTCAAAGAATATCAAGACATCACCTACAAAAAATCTGGTGATGGCGTAGCCCGAATTGCCTTCAACCGTCCGGAAGTCAGAAATGCTTTTAGGCCTAAAACTGTAGGGGAGCTCTTCGAAGCTTTATTAGATGCCCGTGAGGATACTTCGATTGGTGTAGTACTCTTATCAGGTGAAGGCCCCTCTGCTAAAGATGGTGGCTGGGCATTCTGTTCAGGTGGGGATCAAAACGCAAGGGGTCATCAAGGCTATGTAGATGATGATGGTATGCCTAGACTTAACATACTTGAAGTACAGCGTCTTATCCGTTTTATGCCGAAGGTGGTGATCTGTGTAGCCCCAGGATGGGCAGTAGGTGGCGGACACAGTCTGCATACCGTTTGCGACCTTACACTGGCGAGTAAAGAGCATGCAATCTTTAAACAAACAGATGCAGACGTTACCAGCTTTGATGGTGGCTATGGTTCTGCTTACCTAGCGAAAATGGTGGGTCAAAAGCGTGCGAGAGAAATCTTCTTCCTTGGAAGGAACTACTCTGCACAAGAAGCATTCGACATGGGAATGGTAAATGCAGTTGTTCCTCACGATGAATTAGAAGACACTGCCTACGACTGGGCGCAAGAGATTCTACAGAAGTCCCCTACTTCTATCAAGATGCTTAAATTCGCATTCAACATGACGGATGACGGCATGGTTGGTCAACAAGTATTTGCTGGAGA
>DLQN01000068.1:0-3711 GCA_002477595.1 Roseivirga sp. UBA7431 | reverse complement strand
GTTATTAGTCATTGGTCGATGGTTAATAGTTATTAGGTATTTAGGCTTTTTGAGTACTCATTGAAGAAATTTAATTCCTCACTCCTGCCAATACATTCACCTTCGAGTCCATCGGGTTACCCGACATTCTACGCATCAATACAACTTGACCTGTATGGTATATCGCATCTGCGATTGGGCCATTGATTACATTCCAAAATGGCAATTGCCCACCATTAGCATACCTGATATTATAATCCTTGAAATCAGTATCCTTGCTAGCCTTTAAAATATTGACCACCTTTTCTAGGTTCTGCAGCGTCTCTTTTCTTATTTGATCAAAGGACAATTCTGCAGAATTTCCAGCAACAAAAACTTCTTTTTCTAGCGCACTCAAAAGGAATCCTGAAAGGGTGTGAAGATGGTTAAATGTCTCCTTTGAGCTTCTTCCCTTTTCTACCGGCTCAAATGCTAAGTCTGTTGTCCTTAGGCCTTCAGTTGCCCAATAATACCTAAAACCTAATCCTTCCACCATTCTAGCGGCAATATTACCAGCGCTGTAAGTACGCTCAGTTTCAGCAATCGATCTAAAGGGCAATTCTTGGCCAAAGCCAACATTAAGGAATGCCATTAAACAGATGGTGGTAAGCAAGTTTCTCATGGCAGTAAATCTAGAGTTTAAGTATATCGATAACAACTCGTCAGTTACGAATCTTATTAACAGCACTAGGCACTGGATCAGCCTGACACGAGTAATACAAAAAAAGAAGCCACCCCGACTGGTCGGAGTGGCTTCTTTCCTCATGTATAAAGTCTCTTATAAATCTCGCTTAACGACAAGTCTAGTGGTAGCCCAATAAAATAGACCTCCGTAAAAGATGACTAATGCCAGTTCTGGCCACGCGATGTAATCTTGTATTTCCATTAAAGCATATTTCGGGAAAGGCACATGAATCAAGGAATTGATGGACTTAACTGGTAATAAATACTCCACCCATTGCTCGCCCTTTACTTGTCCCCAAATGAAAAGACCATTTTCAATTAACACCACCCAAAGGAACATAAGCCCCATTGTCATTATTGGCTTACGAATCAGCGTTGCGATGAACTGTGTAAACAGCAAAAAGGCAAACAGCTGAAGGAAGAAGGCCAACAGGAAGTACATATCTTCGAAAACAAGTGCGAAAGAGATCTCTGTAGAGTAAATAAGACCTGTGATCAGTCCCATAACTAAAAGTGCTATGGCAGACGCAGCACTAAGGAATCCGGCCATTAAAATTTTCGACCAAATAAACTCCTGCTTGCTCAAGCCATCGATTACATTCTGTCTAATCGTTTTATAGGTATACTCATTCGTGATTGAATATATCAACCCAAGTGCTAGCAGAATCTTAAAGTAAATAGCAACACTGGTTAAGTTTTGCCAGATATCTGGAAATTCATAGAATGGAAGTATAGTTGGGTCAATTTGTTCTGCATTAAAGTCAGCAAACTTATTCTTCAACCATTGTAGGAATGGCATCACTCCCATACTCATTAGGAATAGGGCAATAATGTAAAGTATCGACAGGACCTTGAAAGATCTATTGTTACGCACCTTGTGCAGTTCAATTTTTAGTAAACGCATCATTGTTGACCTCCTCCTTGTTCTGCTAAAATTTCTAAGAATTGTTTTTCTAAAGTCTTCACTTTTAGGATCAAATGCTTAGCCGTAATACCTTGCTTAAATAAGTATTCATTTACATCTACAGCACCGAATCCCTCGACCATTGTGAGTGTATATTTATCAAGCTCTCGTTTAATGCCGCTAGTCATCTTAGATGCCTCCAGAACCTCTTCTAGGTGCTCAACATCAGCTTTCACTTCAACAATAGTGGCTCCTTTGCCGACATCTTCAACAAGGCCATCGTGAATGAGCTTACCTTGCTGTAACACGCAAAAGTGAGTACATACGCGCTGGACTTCATCTAGCAAGTGACTCGCTATAATAATGGTCTTACCACTATTTGCAATGTTTATGATAAGGTCTCTGATTTCAGCGATTCCTTGTGGGTCAAGACCATTAGTTGGTTCGTCTAGAATCATCACATCAGGATCGCATAGCAAGGCAGAAGCAATCGAAAGTCGCTGCTTCATACCGAGTGAGAAGGTCCTAAACTTATGATCCTTACGAAGTACTAATCCGACTTGGTCAAGCACCTCTTCAATACGTGAATAAGGTACTTCCTTAATGTCGCAAACGATCTTAAGGTTTTGAACAGCAGTGAGATAAGGATAGAAGATTGGATGCTCCAGAATGGCGCCTATCTTCTTTCTTGTGTTTTGAGTACCTGGTTTTCCAAACCACTCAAAGTCTCCGCTTGTCTGATTGATGACACTCAGAATTACACCGAGCGTTGTCGTCTTTCCACTACCATTAGGCCCAAGTATTCCATAAACACTTCCTCGCTTTACTTCCAGCGAGAGGTTATCTACAGCCTTGATCCTTCCATAGTGCTTAGAAAGATTTTTAATTGATAATACAGTATCCAAATCGTGTTGTTTTTGAGTAAAAAATGAGCCGAAGCTCTGTAATATGCTACCTAAAAGCTTCCTTCAATCCCATGTTAGATCCATTACTATTCATGAATTGAGAGAATTTAAGAATATTACTAACATCAGGATACCCTTCGATATCAATAATGCTATAGCCATCTTCCATCGTAATGAGTACCACGAAACCTTCTGGGTTTCCGCGTCTCTCCTTCATCATAACATTCATATTACTGCCTTCGATGCGAGCAGACATCATTGACTCATAACCTTCGGCCTCTATTTTAGATTTCAAATCCTTGAAATCACCCGATTGAATTTCATTCTCATCGTCACTATTTTCGAAGAGAAAAAATTTAACCTTTTCGATGCCTTTGATCATATCACCAATAGGTGGCATATCCTTAAATTCACTAACATCGGAACCTCCAAGCATGCTTAAGTCAATCCGAGAAATCATTTTGAGTGTGCTCTTATAAAAAAAGAGCGTTGTCGAAGGACTATTGTCCTGACGGAAAGTTTCGACACTGCGGCTTTGAGCAAAACCAGTAAGTGTCATACTAAAAAGTAGACTGAGTATTAAAAGCTTCTTCATACATCCAATTATTTTGAGCTTTGACCAATAAAGCAGAGGGTGCCGAGGCACCCTCTGTAATCATAATAGCAATATTCTAGTTGCCATCCATCTTTTCAAGGAACTGTAGTTCATTGAAACCATCCATTCCGATAGACTTAGATAGCTTATAAAGAGCATTCAAATCAATACCGTCTCCTACGATACTCAAAAGACCGAATTCTGACTCGCCCCCCATGACCATAAAGAGCTCACTGATTTTGTTATTCTTTTCCTTGATCATGAACCTGATGTCCTTATCACCTTCACGCAAAGACATCAATTCTTCAAAATCATTGCCTTTGATAGCTTTCATCGCTTCAGCGTACATTTTTCTGCCATCGACATCCTTGTCTTTGCCTAAAACTTGTACTCTCTTGATTTTACCTAAAGACTCTTCAACCATTTTTTGCTCTGCAGGATCTTCAAACTCGAGACGAGCGATCATTTGGAACATCTTGCCACTGAAATTCAGGTGCATAAAAGATTGATCATCCACATACTTGTCAAAATACTTTGTGATCGCATCACTTTGAGCGTTTGCTGATACAGCGAACAAGCCCAATACTATTGTTAATACTAATTTT
>DLQN01000008.1 GCA_002477595.1 Roseivirga sp. UBA7431 | reverse complement strand
ACGAAGATGCCTAGTATTCTAATTGTTGAAGATGAGCCATCAATGCGGCTTGGGTTAAAAGATAACCTTGAGTTTGAGTCATACGATGTCGAAGTAGCCATCGATGGTCAAGAAGGCTTGGACAAAGCTCAAAAAGGAAATTTTGATCTAATCATCCTAGATGTAATGATGCCAAAAATGTCAGGATTTGACGTGTGCAAGGCCATCAGAAATATGGGAGTCATGACCCCTATTATTTTTCTCACAGCCAAGAGCGAAGAAATAGACAAGGTCCTTGGCCTAGAACTCGGTGCAGATGATTACTTAACAAAGCCGTTCAGCCTTAGAGAATTGATCGCGCGAGTCAAGGCTATTCTCAGGCGAATTAAAACGCCAGAGGATCAGCCCGTGACAGGCCCTGTAATAATAGGTAACCTGACAATTGATTTTTCTCAATTCACTGCTAAGAACAATGATGGCGATGTGCGTATGTCTCACAAAGAGTATGAGATTTTACAATATTTGTTGGAGCACAAAAACGAAGTAGTCAGTCGTTACGATCTGTTGAATAAGGTTTGGGGCTATGAAAGTCAGCCAACCACTAGAACAGTTGACAACTTTATGCTCCGATTAAGGCAAAGAATAGAAGAAAACCCTAACGACCCTAAATACATTTTGACGGTCCATGGGGTAGGATATAAGTTTATTATTAGTTCATAAGGGCTGTTTTGGCATCCTGTGACATCTTGTGACATCTCTTTACTGAGGTATGACATTTGATTCTGAGGAGCCGCGTATGTTTGAAGTATAACAACAACAAAGCCCAAGGGCAAAAACGAATTATAAATAAATTAGTAACTGACTGATCGCTTCAAAAGGAGTGGTTGGTTTTTTGAAACTCAAAGGAATGTTAAAGAAATTATTTACGATAGCACTACTGTTGGTCACGGTAGCTACCAACGCACAAGACCTCGATCGGTTGTTGAACCTTCGAGGAGACTGGAAGTTTTCTATTGGTGATAATACCAAGTGGGCTGAGGTCAACTATGACGATTCAAGCTGGGAAGAGATATACGTACCAAGAAGATGGGAAAGTGAAGGCTTTAATGGCTACGATGGTTACGCTTGGTACCGTACAAAATTCAGTGGAGACGAACTTGAAAAGGAAGGTGCCCACTATCTACGCCTTGGCTACATAGATGATGTAGATGAGGTGTTTTTTAATGGAGTAAAAATTGGCTTTTCAGGAGGCTTTCCCCCAAACTATTACACCGCTTGGAATGCTGAGCGTGAATATCGAATTCCAAACGAGCTGCTCAATTACAATGGCGACAATGTGATTGCTGTAAGAATTTATGACAAAGGTGGCGAAGGTGGTATCTACAGTGGTGAAGTAGGCTTACTAGTCGCTGATGAAGCTTATAATGAAACCTACTCTTTAGAGGGCATCTGGAAAATCTCTAGACGCGACAGAGACGAATTTGCCAATGTCGAATATGATGACACACGCTGGGAAGATATTGTAGTACCGTCCAATTGGAAGACGATTGGTATGAGTGATTACAGAGGATTTGCTTGGTATCGCAAAGAGTTTGAAATCCCGCGCGGAGGGAAAGAAACTGAGTTCACCTTAATTGGTGGTTATATCGATGACTTTGATGAAGTCTTTGTCAATGGGATAAAAATTGGAGAAACCAAGGATGATGGAAGAATGGGTAGATCGAGAAGTTTCCTTGAGCTAAGAGTCTATGACATACCAATAGGAGTTTTGAAACCAGGTAAAAATACAATAGCCATTAGAGTAGAAGACTTAGGGGCTAATGGAGGTATCTATGAAGGACCTGTTACCATTATCCCATCTAAAATTGTCACCAAGTTTACAAGAGGATTTAGCTTCTGGCGCTAAGGCGTCATGCTGATTTGCTGAATGATCTGATCATTCATTTCATGCTCACCCCCAAAGGTTAATACTTTGGGGGTGACTTGGATTTGTTCCGCAATATCGGACTGCTCCTGAATACGGCTTTCGGTTAGGTATTGGTCATTTAAACCATAGACGAGAAAACATTCTTTATCCGAAAGTTTCCTTTGACTTTCCAAAGGAGGAAGGTCAGGAGGGAAGATTCCAGCCCATAAAACCAGTCTGTCAAACGCTACATTAGTTTGTGTAGCGAAACGTGAAACCGTTGCTGCGCCTTGTGAAAAACCTAGTAAAGTTACTTTGACGTCTGGCTTGAGCTTCGACTTGACTTGATCGTAAACTGAACTGAGAAAGGTTAAGTAGTTTTGAATATCCGATGCGCGATCTTCTTTGGTCATCCAAGTTGCCCCAACACGCCCGGTAAATCCGTCTAGATAGTACCTATATAGTCCTTCAGGCGCTACAATTAGATGCTTTCCATCATTTAGCAATTCAAACTTCTTAATGAAATATTTAGCTAACTGTCCGTGGCCATGGCAGACAAACCACACATGCTCGATGTTATTACTGGGCTCGCCAATGGTCTCATAACGACCATTGAATTGGAATGAAATTCTGTTTTCCATTAGTTTCCTAGTTGATCAGATGAAAACTTAAAGGGGAGAAGGTTTTCAATAGAGCTAGACATTAGAACATCACCAGTTCCACCCGTTAGGTATACTTCAATTGGCTCTGGCTGCTCGCTTTCATACTCACTCATTACCTGACGACAACTTCCGCATGGTGCGGGGATATTATGCTCATTTGCATTCATTTTTAGGGCTACGATGGCAACCTTTAAGATGATTGCCTCGGGTTTATTGGCTTTAGCGGAAAAGAAGGCGACTCGTTCTGCGCAAAGACCTGCTGGATAAGCTGCGTTCTCTTGATTGTTGCCTAGAACTATTGATCCATCAGATAGCAATAATGCTGCCCCAACTTGAAAACCCGAATAGGGTGCTCTGGCCTTTTGAGCAGCTTCTTTTGCTTGACTGATAAGATCTTTTACTTGAGTAGTTAATTCGGATGTTGTGTACAAGAGAAGTGAGACTTCTCGCTTGATTTCTTTT
Organism: Roseivirga sp. UBA7431; assembly: GCA_002477595.1. Classification (GTDB taxonomy): domain Bacteria; phylum Bacteroidota; class Bacteroidia; order Cytophagales; family Cyclobacteriaceae; genus Roseivirga. The sequence goes on along the minus strand of DLQN01000008.1, from coordinate 20,785 downwards.
GCCATGTATCAATTTGAAGCGGATAGGAAGATACGAATCTTTTGAAGCAAGGTTGTCTGGGAAGCAATTCAATTAATCATTTGAACTTAGAATGGTTTTCACCTAATTCGATGATAAACGAATCTACCTATGAATCGAATCTTAGTTTTAGGCGCTGGCCGCTCTGCTACTTCACTTATTTCTTACTTGCTAAAAGAAGGAGCTTCCAGAGGTTGGGAAGTAACTATAGCAGATTATGCACTTCAATTAGCACAAGAGAAAGTAGCGGGTCACGTCAATGGAAAAGCAGTCGCTTTCAATATTAATATGGAAGATGAACGTGATGCACTGATTAAGGATTCAGATGTGGTGATTTCTATGTTGCCGGCTTCTTTTCATCCTATCGTAGCTGAAACATGTTTGAAGTTTGGGAAGCACTTGTTAACCGCTTCGTATGTCTCGGATGACATGTCAAGTTTAAATGAACAGGCCAAGGCAAAAGGGCTACTTTTCTTGAATGAGTGTGGCCTCGATCCAGGAATAGATCATATGTCGGCTAAAAAAGTCATCGACCATATTCGCGAGGACAAAGGACTTTCACTAAGAGCATTTGAATCATTTACTGGTGGCTTATTAGCACCTGATCCTTCAGATGATAATCCGTGGCAATACGGGTTTACATGGAATCCTAGAAATGTAGTATTGGCAGGGCAAGGAACGGTAAAATTCATCCAAGAAGGGCGGTATAAGTACATTCCATATCCTAAACTTTTCAGAAGAATTGAGATGATCCACATACCAGGTCATGGATATTTCGAGGGTTATGCAAATAGGGATTCGCTCAAGTATCTTGACGTCTATGGACTACATGGTATTAGCACACTATATCGTGGTACCTTACGTAGGCCGGGATTTTCTAAGGCTTGGGACATTTTTGTTCAGTTAGGTGCCACTGATGATACTTATCCAATGGAAAATGTTGCTGACTTGACCCATCGTCAGTTTATCAATTCCTTTTTATCCTATAACCCTGATGATTCTGTCGAATTAAAACTCGCACACTACCTTAAGTTAGAGTTAGATGGACCAGAGATGCATAAACTTAACTGGTTAGGTATGTTTGAAGATGAGTCAGTAGGCCTGATGAAAGGTACGCCAGCTCAAATCCTCGAACATATTCTGAAGAAGAAATGGACAATCGGCCCAGATAAGAAAGATCAAATTGTCATGTGGCACTTGTTTGATTATGAGGAGAATGGTCAAACCAAAAGAATTAGATCTGCAATGGTGGCTACTGGAGAAAACGCTACGGATACTGCCATGTCTAAAACTGTCGGTTTGCCGCTGGGCATTGCGACCAAGCTTCTCTTAGAAGGTAAGATAGAAGCAAGAGGTGTGCAGATACCGATCACACCAGAGTTTTATAACCCAATACTCAATGAGTTAGAAACACTTGGTTTTGAGTTTGTCGAGGAGGAAGTGATCCTAGATTAGGAGCCTTTCTTGTGCTCATCCATACATCTAAAAAGGGCTCTATTTTTTGTGAAGGAACCTTTTTTCTAGGTGATAGCGTATTATGCTTGTGCTTAATTCCTAAGAATTGAGACTTTTGGTTCTAAAGAATTTTCATGCAAGAACCCTTCCTGTTCAAATGCTGTGTTTTATGATCGAAAATGAGGATTATTGCTAAGTGAATTTGGAACACCACTTTCTGAATAGAGCAAGTACCATTGATGTGATTAATTCCATTGATGAACTTGGCCTTACAAAGCATTATGACTTTGAGAAGCATGCTTTTTATTATGAAAAGGAAGGGGAGCAATTTCAATTTAGATTGCCAATCACCTTGGGCGTAAAAAATGATGCGATCGATGAAATGCATGTCGTAAAGTACCTCATGCTTTTGGTTCAAACAGGTAGTTCGGCCATCGGTGTCTTTGAAGGAGAGGAGTGTTTAGAACATAAAGTGTTGAGTGCTTATATGGTGCGAAAGAAGCAGGGAAAAAGTCAGATCAAACACCTGAAAACGAAGGGAAAATCTAGGGCTGGATCGAGGGTGCGATTGGCAAAGACATTAGAGTTCTTCGAGCTTATTAATGAACGCGTTACAAGGCATTTTGATGAAAACGAATTCGATCGGATTGCTTTCAGTTGTTCGAAGATATTAATGCCTTTCTTGTATGGATCGAAAATCCCTACGCCTTTCGAAAAGAAGGACCCTAAGATCTTTAGAATTCCGAAGCACTTGCATCAACCTAACTTTGAAGTGATGCTGGGCATGCAGCGTTTTTTGAATATGGGAGAGTTGATTTTTGATCCTCTAGCCTTTCCAGAAGTGAAAGAGGAAATTAATCATTTATGATGATCCGCTGCATAAGCTGCCGCACCGATAATACCAGAGTTATTCTCTTTTTCACCGACAATAAAAGGTGTTTTGATGGTGATTTGATCTCTGTATTTGTGAATGTGTTTACTTACTCCGCCACCCAGAATGATAAAGTCTGGGTTAATCACACGCTCGATGTGTTTTAAGAACTGATTGAGCCTCACACCCCAAACATCAAAGCTTAATCCTTCTCTTTTACGTGCTGAATCCGCAGCAAAGTGTTCTATGAGTTCTCCATTTTTGTAGAAGAGGTGTCCTAATTCAAAGTTGGGAATTAATACGCCATCATAAAAAAGACCACTACCAAGTCCGGTGCCAATGGTAACCATCAAGACTACCCCAGAATGGTGTCGGCCTGCTCCGAATTTCATTTCAGCAAGTCCAGCGGCATCAGCGTCATTGATTACGTTACAGATTTGATTACAACGTCCACGAAAGAGGTCGTCTATTTGTATTCCTTTCCAGCTTGCGTCCAGGTTACTATGGTACTTCGCTTTTCCATTGACAACAACCGTAGGAAAGGCTACACCTATGTTGTCATTGTAATTGAAGTGTTCTTGAATTTGGCTGATCACATCAGCTATGTCGTCTGGTCTACGTCCTTCGGGTGTTGGTACTCTAAACCTGTCAGAAACTAAATACCCTTTTTTGGTATCGACAATTGCTCCCTTAATACCGCTGCCGCCAACGTCTATGCCTAGTATCTCCATGGTGATTTTTGAAAGGATGCAAGGTATTGGAATTTTTTAGGGACTGCAAGCTAATGCCTTTATCGTCCAAGCAGACTTTATAAATGGAGATAATAGTCCTTTAAAAGGACAGAGAATTCTTCTGTATATGAGCCATCTGCTTTTTTGATGGTCAGGTTACGTGAAGTTGATTTCTTGATTTGGCCATTGATAAATTCAGCGATTACCCTAAAAACAGATCCTCCAGACTGGTTATAGACAAAGGTTTGTTTATTTAACTTTAAACCTGATGTAGTCGCGAGCTGTGCGAACTGATCCATTTCGTATGCAGGGTACATCACCCAAAGCGTACCTTGGTTTGCCAGTAGCTTTTTTGATTTCTTGATAAGAGAATCCATTGAGAGGCTATCGTCATGAATGGCTGTGTTTTTGGATTTTGACTGTCCTTTATGGCTGTTTTTAAAGAACGGTGGGTTGCAAATGATCTGATCATAGATCGTTTCAGTTTCGTATGTTTTGAAGTCTTGGTGTAACACGCTGATCTGATCCGGCCAAGGTGAATTCTTTACGTTTTCAACCGCTTGATGTGCGACTTTTTCATCAATTTCTAATGCATGAATTTTAGCCTTTGTACGCTGAGCGAGCATTAACGAAAGTAAGCCAGTACCTGTTCCAATGTCTAAAATATTTCCCTTAGAAACCTCATTGATGAGCGCGCCTAAAATGCAGCCATCAGTGGTTACTTTCATTCCATCCGCTGCTTGATCTATTAGGAATTGCTTGAATTGAAAGTAAGTGTTCGGCAAAACGAGAGGTTAAGAATAAAGTCCAGACTCGAAGCCTTCGTCAATCAGGTGGTCGTTGCTTTCGGCAGCCCCAACGGCTAGTTGATCGCATACTTCATTCTCTTCATTGCCTGCATGGCCTTTCACCCATTGAAAAGAGACGTGGTGTTTCTTGTAGATTTCTGCAAATCGAAGCCAAAGGTCTTTGTTTTTCTTCCCTTTGAAATCCTTTTTCATCCAGTTCCAAAGCCATCCTTTTTCAACCGAATCAATCACATACTTAGAGTCTGAATATACCTTTACTTTAGCCTTTTCTACTTTTATTGACTCTAAACCAGCGATCACTGCCATCAGCTCCATTCTGTTATTAGTGGTTTTACGATAGCCCTGAGATAGCTCCTTGCGATGTTCATTGTACTTCATAACAGTACCATAACCACCTGGGCCAGGGTTCCCTTTCGAAGATCCGTCAGTATAGATTACAATCATAGATTGACAATATTATCCTTAAATAATTTGATGGCAATAGAGAGCAGGATTATTCCAAAAACCTTTTGCAAAACGCCTAATCCGGCAGGCCCGATTTTGCGTTCTAACCAGTTAGTAGATTTTAGGACCAGATATACGAATAATAAGTTGACAACGATACCAACTAAAATATCCCATTCACTGTATTCTGCTCTGATTGAAATAATGGTCGTTAAAGTTCCAGCGCCTGCGATCAAGGGAAAAGCGATCGGGACAATAGAGGAGGTACCACTAGCAGAGGGGTCGTTTTTGAAGAAATTTCTTCCTAGAATCATCTCAAGTCCGATGATGAACATAACGATTGAGCCTGCAATGGCAAAAGAACCAACATCAATACCAAAAAGGCCGAGTAAATTGTCGCCCACAAACAGAAAGAGTATCATCAATACACCAGCGGCTAGCGTGGCTTTTCCTGACTGTATATGACCACCATTTTTCTTTCGCAAGTCAATAATGATTGGGGTGGACCCTAGGATATCGATTACTGAAAAAAGTATCAGGGTAACTGAGATGATTGCTTTAAAGCTGAGCATGAAAAAAATATTTTTGCAAAGCTAGAAAACGCGATATCAAACCCTCAGTTTTTTATGAGGAAGTTTAGCTTATTCAGCTTTCAAAGCGAACAAAGCCATATCATAGCCCTTCAAGCCAAAACCCGTGATTAGGCCGATACATTCCTTGGTGATTAGGCTTATGTGCCTGAATTCTTCGCGCGCATGAATGTTGGAGATGTGGACTTCTACAACAGGAGTGTTAATGGCTGCAATCGCATCCGAGATGGCTACTGAGGTGTGTGTGTAGCCGCCACCATTTAAAACAATACCATCGTATGAGAAACCAACTTCATGGAGTTTGTTAATCAGCTCGCCTTCAACATTACTTTGGTAGTATTCTAGTGTGATGTTATCGAATCGCCCTTTTAATTTCGAGAAGTAGTCTTCGAAACTTTCGTTGCCGTAGATGCTTTTTTCTCTGGTGCCGAGTAGATTAAGGTTTGGGCCGTTGATGATAATTACCTTCATGATGGACAAATCTAATCCATTCTACATTTCTTTCAGAATCTATAGAGAGTTTTGCTTATACTTGACCATGTCTTGGGATGTATATATTCAGGAGTATGAGAATTATCTGAAGCTAGAGCGATCGCTCAGTGCAAATTCAGTGGATGCTTATGTACGCGACATCGTAAAACTAAAACAGTTTCTTGAATTGAGGGAGAAGGACTTAAATCCACTTCAAGTCACACTCCAAGAGCTTCAAGACATGGTAGAGTGGATTAATGAATTGGGGATGAGTGCTTTTTCGCAAGCTCGAATCATTTCCGGCCTCAAGTCATTCTATAAATTTCTCATTTATGAAGGTGAGATGGATGTTGATCCGACTACACTTCTTGAGGCTCCCAAGCTTGGGCGGAAACTCCCGGACACGCTGAGCATACAGGAGATAGATCAAATTCTAGAAGCCATAGATCATTCAACTCCTGAAGGAACCCGTAACCGAGCGATGCTCGAAACGCTCTATAGTTCAGGCTTGCGTGTATCCGAACTAATTGGCTTGAAGACCTCCAACGTGCATTTCGAAGTAGGTTTTCTTCGAGTAACCGGAAAGGGGAATAAGGAGAGACTTGTTCCGATTGGTAGAACAGCCCTTAAGCACATTAATATTTACCGAGAAGAGGTGAGGGTACATTTGGATATTAAGCAAGGGCACGAAGCTTTTCTCTTTCTGAATAGACGAGGTAGACAATTGACCAGGCAGATGGTCTTTACTTTTTTGAAAGATTTGGTGGTCAAAGCCGGGATTAAAAAAACCATAAGCCCTCATACATTTAGGCACTCATTTGCCACCCATTTGATTGAAGGTGGGGCAGACCTTAGGGCGGTACAGGAAATGTTAGGCCATGAGTCCATCACAACCACTGAGATTTATACGCACCTTGACAGAGATTACCTAAGGCAGGTGATCCAAGAATTTCACCCAAGGAGTTAAGGTCAGGCTTTCTTTTCTTTATAGACAATGGTTCGGTGTGGGAAAGGAATTTCGATTCCTTCTTTGTCAAAGCGTTCTTTGATAGATTTATTGATATCGCACTTCAATTCGAAACCCAAGAAAGGGTCCTTTGACCAAACTTGCGCTCGGAGATTGATACTGGATTCACCAAACTCTATTAACCTGATGACTACAGCTGGTTCGCCATCTTCAATCTCTTCTTGAGACCTATTATCAATGTAATGTTTATGAGCCATTGCCTCCTCACGGATAATCTTTATGGCCAAGTCAACGTTGGAGTCGTAACTAATGCCATAAAAAATATGGTTCCGGACTTTGTCATCAATGATGTTGTAGTTGTGAATGGTTTCTGAGCTAATGACGGCATTTGGGATAATTAGTCTTTTGTTTTCAAAATCTCGAATTACGGTATGTCTTAAAGTAATGTCTTCAACAATGCCTGAATAGAGGTTGCTAATCTTCACGATGTCACCAACTCTAAAGGGCTTAAAGATGACAACGAAGATGCCACTAACAATATTTGAGAATGCTGCTTGAGAAGCAAAACCTATAATAGCTGCGAAGATCCCTGCACTAGCAAATAGTGTAACACCTACGGTCTTTAATGGGGGGATTACCATGAAAATAGCTACCAGAGCGGCTAGATAAATGATAAATCCTAAGGCGTTGTTTAAGAACTTATACTGGGTAGGGTCTACTTGAAGGTCATGGCTCGACTTCTTGATGTATCGATTGAGAATTGCCCTTAAAACCTTCAGGATAATGAAGGCCACTAGAAGTACCGCTATAGCAAAAATAAAATAGTTTAATGCTTGACTTTGTGTGAGATTAAAAACTTCCAAAAGATCATTCATAGGATCAAAATTATGTAATTGAGGTTGAAGTTGAGGAATTCCTCCTTAAAGAATTATACGTTTCGACTATAAGCTCTATTTTTGCTGAAAATCTCCCAGTGTACAAAAGTATTATACGTCCTTTCCTATTTACCAAGAATGCAGAATCAGCACATTATTTTGCTTTTAGGTGGCTTAAACGTTTGTTTAAGATTCCTGGCGTAAAAAGTATCAGCCAAAATCTCTATGACTATAGAGCTGGTAGTTTGGAAATTGAATGCTTCGGTCTAAAATTTAAGAATCCAGTCGGACTCGCAGCAGGTTTTGATAAGGATGCTAAACTTTATAATGAGCTCTCTGCTCTAGGTTTTGGTTTTATTGAAATAGGAACAATTACGCCAAAGCCACAAGACGGTAATCCTTTACCAAGACTTTTTCGCTTGCCAGAAGATCAAAGCCTTATCAATCGAATGGGCTTCAATAATGGGGGGCTAGATGAAGCCATCGAAAGATTAAAGCATCGAAATACGGATATTATAATAGGAGGAAATATTGGCAAGAACAAAGTGACGCCAAACGAAGAGGCGGTTAACGACTACTTAATCTGCTTTAAAGGCCTTCATGCTTATGTAGATTACTTCGTGGTGAATGTGAGTTCTCCAAACACGCCAAATCTGAGAGCACTTCAGGAAAAAGGACCGTTAAAGCATATATTAAATAGCCTTCAAGAAGCTGGGAAAGCTTTTGCCGACAAAAAACCTATCCTCCTTAAGATAGCACCTGATTTAACTGAAGATCAGTTGCTAGACATTATCGAAATCGTTGACGAGACGAAGATTGATGGTGTAATCGCCACCAATACAACGATATCTCGAGATGGTTTAAAAACCTCAAAAAGTACTATTGATGAAATTGGTGCAGGAGGGTTGAGCGGAAAGGCTGTGAAGTCACGATCTACAGAAGTGATTCGTTTTCTCCATGAAAAGTCTAAGGGTTCGTTCCCTATTGTTGGCGTTGGAGGAATTCAAACAGCGGATGATGCAAGAGAGAAACTAGAAGCAGGAGCAAGCCTAGTTCAGGTTTATACTGGGTTTATTTACGAAGGACCGGGTATGGTCAAGAGAATAAACAAAGGTCTTGCGAAATGGAAAGAAAACAAGTTCTAGATCGTTTGATGAATGATCGCATTAGGTTCATAAAATTCGATTAAATTCGTATTATAAGGTTTTAGATTTTTAGATGACCAAAAACGCATATAAGTCCAATACTTTTAAGTCCAACACTAAGGACAAAGGGCCCAAAAAGAAACGTTCTTTTAAAATCGACATCCCCTTTTTAAGGGATAGGAGATTTCAATTGTCAATAGGGTTCTTCCTTTTGCTAACGTCTGTATTTATCTTTTTGGCCTGTGTGAGTTACCTTTTTACAGGTAAAATGGATCAAAGTGTGGTAGAGGCCTTCTTCGATCAAAACGAAACTGTTAAATCCTTAGGCCAAGAGGCAGGTAACTGGATGAAGTTACTCGGTGCCCTTGTTGCACACAGACTAATATTCTCTTGGTTTGGTATTGCGGCTTTCCTTATACCACCATTATTATTCCTCTTTGGATATAAAGTAATTTGGGGCAAAGCATTGGTCAAGCTATCAAGAGCAATCAGCTTTAGTTTATTCTTCCTGATTTGGGTAAGCCTTTTGATGGGATCGATGATCAAAGGAGACGAATCGATTTCTGAATGGAGCTTTTATAGTGGAGGTTTAGGCTATCAGCTTTCTATCTTCTTTGACAATCTATTGGGTTATGGAACTATTCTTTTTTTAGCCTTTACTTTACTTGTTTTTGTGATCTTCTTCTTCAATATCACAGAAATCCTATCATTTAAGAAGACACCTGCTGTAACTGATCCAGAAGATGATACGCCATTCCTTGCCTCTGATTTAGACGAGGAGTTTCCTGTGAATCAGGAGGTTGAAGATAATGAGCCTGTTGAAAATATTGATAGCGAGACGGAGTTGAAAGACTGGGTAGTCTCCTTAAAAGAAGAGAAAGAAGAGAAAGAAGCTGAAATGGCCCAAGAGGCGTTAGCTGCCATTGAAGAACCTCAAGAGGAGGTGCCTGAACCTATTGATCAAGCCAAAGAGTCAGCAGATACGGCTTTGGAATTGGAAGTGACACCAGTTAACAAGCCAATACCTAAGGCATTAGATGCTGAACCTACGTTTGAAGTAGAGATTAATGAAAAGGCTGAAAAGCTAGTCGAAATCGCAGGTCACTACGACCCAACTTTAGATTTACCAAAGTATCAGTTTCCGAGAGTGGATATGTTAAGGGAGTATTCTACTGGGAAGATTTCTGTGACTAAGGAAGAGCTTCAAGCCAACAAGGATAAGATCGTAGAGACGCTGACTAACTTTAAGATCGGTATTTCAAGCATCAAGGCGACTATAGGTCCGACAGTAACTCTTTATGAGATTGTACCAGAAGCGGGTGTCAAGATTTCTAAGATTAAGAACCTAGAAGACGATATCGCTTTGAGTTTAGCAGCCTTGGGTATAAGAATCATTGCGCCAATTCCGGGTAAGGGAACAATTGGTATTGAAGTGCCGAATAAGAACAAGGAAATGGTTTCCATGAAGTCGGTGATTTCAACCGAAAAGTTCATGAATTCAGATATGGCGCTTCCGATCGGTTTTGGTAAGACCATTTCAAATGAAGTTTTTGTCGCGGATCTAGCTAAAATGCCACACTTGCTGATGGCAGGAGCTACGGGGCAAGGTAAATCAGTCGGGCTGAATGTTATTCTAGCCTCTTTACTGTATAAAAAACACCCATCACAACTGAAGTTCGTTCTGGTTGATCCTAAAAAGGTGGAGCTAACGCTTTTCAATAAGATTGAAAGACACTATTTAGCAAAGCTTCCAGACAACGAAGAGCCGATCATTACAGATACTAAGAAGGTAATTAATACCCTCAATTCTCTCTGCATTGAAATGGATCAGCGTTATGATTTGTTGAAAGATGCCGCTTGCCGAAATATTAAAGAATACAATCAAAAGTTTGTTGACAGAAAACTGAATCCAGAGAAAGGACATAAGTTTTTGCCTTACATCGTCTTGGTGATAGATGAGTTGGCAGATTTGATGATGACTGCTGGTAAAGAGGTGGAGACACCTATTGCTCGTTTGGCGCAGTTGGCACGTGCAATTGGAATTCACTTGGTAGTGGCTACGCAGAGGCCCTCGGTAAATGTGATTACGGGTATTATTAAAGCGAACTTCCCTGCAAGACTATCGTTTAGGGTAACATCCAAGGTAGATTCAAGAACGATCCTAGATTCTGGTGGTGCCGATCAGCTAATTGGTCAGGGTGATATGCTATTATCCATGGGATCAGATATCATAAGACTTCAGTGCGCATTTTTAGATACGCCAGAAGTAGACGAAATTTGCGACTTTATTGGATCGCAGAAGGGCTATGAAACAGCCTACTTGCTTCCAGAGTTTACAGGTGATGAAGTAGATGCAAACACTGGTGATGTTGATCTTTCAGATAGGGATGACCTGTTTGAAGAGGCTGCTAAACTAATCGTGGCGCATCAGCAAGGAAGTACTAGTTTAATTCAGCGTAAACTGAAATTAGGCTATAATAGAGCCGGTAGAATAATAGATCAATTGGAGGCTGCTGGAATTGTAGGTTCCTTTGAAGGTAGTAAGGCGAGACAAGTATTAATACCAGATGAATATAGTTTGGAACAGTTATTGAATACTATCGATGACAAATGATTCTGAAGAATAGAAAGAAGATGAAAAAAGTAATATACGTGTTGATTTTTGCTGTTGTTGCATTAGCAGCTAAGGGGCAAAGTGGAGATGCAAAAGCTGTCCTTGATAAAATGAGCAGTACTTATAAAGCGATGTCTGGTTATGAGATATCTTTTGTTCAAAAGAATTTCAGTGAAGCAGAGGTTATTGCTCAGACCGCAGGGTCTGCGGCTGTTTCTAAAGAGAAGTTTGTGCTTAAAATAGAAGGGCAACAAATCTATTGCAATGGGCCTGTATTATGGACGTACTTAGTAGAATCTCAAGAATTGACGCTTAGTAATTTTGAGCCGGAAGAAGGAGCAATTAACCCGGCCAATATCTACGATATCTATAAGAATGGATTTACTTTCGAGTACAAACGACAAGATAATGTTAAAGGAGAGTTGGTAGATGTGGTAGAGCTGGTATCTACTGATGAAGATGCGGATTTCACTAACATCATAATGTACATCGGTCAGAAAGACGCTTATTTGAAAGCTTGGGATCTGATTGATTATGATGGTGCAAAAACCAATTTTGAGGTGGCTGCCTTTAAGCCAGATCAAGTATTCGATGCTAAGTACTTCGAGTTTGATGAAGAAGCTAACCCTGTACAACACAAAGAAGATTTGCGTAACGAATGAACAGAGTAGAGCTCTTTGAGCAAATTCAAAAGAAGTCATCTTATCTGTGTGTCGGTTTAGACACCGATATCCAGAAAATCCCAAAACACCTTTTAGATCACGAAGACCCAATCTTTGAGTTCAATAAGCAGATCATTGATGCTACAGCAGACTATGCAGTAGCTTATAAACCTAACATAGCCTTTTATGAGGCACATGGCATCGAGGGTTGGAAAAGCCTTCAGAAAACCATCAAATATATCCCTAAGGATATTTTCACCGTAGCAGATGCCAAGAGAGGAGATATCGGCAACACTTCTAAGATGTATGCCCGCGCCTTCTTCGAGCAAATGGATTGTGATTCAATCACAGTCGCTCCATATATGGGCGAAGATTCAGTTAAACCATTTCTTGAATTTGATAATAAGTGGGTCATCCTATTGGCACTGACATCCAATGCAGGAGGTAAAGACTTCCAAAACCTTGGTTTAAACAAAGGGGGAGAACTCTACGAAGAAGTACTTCGCAAAAGCCAAGAGTGGGGTAATACTGACCAGATGATGTATGTTGTAGGTGCTACGCGCGCTGAAGCCTTGAAGAATATCAGGCGAATTGTTCCGGAGCATTTTTTACTTGTCCCGGGTGTAGGCGCACAAGGTGGGAGTTTAGAGGAGGTCTCTAAATATGGAATGAATAGTCACTGTGGTCTCTTAGTAAACTCCTCCAGAGGCATCATTTATGCCGATAGTTCTGAAGATTTTGCCACAGTTGCAGCTCAGAAAGCCAAGGAGCTGCAACAAGAAATGGCTGGATATCTCGGAAAATATCTTTAAATTCTAGGTGTAAACACACACCGTATGATTAAAGAGGCCTTTTTGCACTTCGTGTGGCAAAATCAGTATTTTAATAAAACCAAGATTTTCACGCAATCGGGAGAACCGATTCAAATCCAGAAAGTGGGTTTTCACAACCACTTAGCCGGTCCAGACTTTAGTGAAGCCGAGGTTGTTATTGGCGGAATAAAGTGGGTTGGTGCAGTTGAAATCCATATCAGCTCATCAGACTGGTATAAACATAAGCACCAAAGCGACCAAAACTATGATAATGTCATTCTCCATGTCGTTTATGACCATGACCGAGAGGTAATAAATAGAGACGGAAACCCACTTCCTACACTATCGCTTCGGGGTCTTATCAAACCGAAAATGCTACTTCGCTATGAGAAGATGCTAGAGAATGGGGAGCCTATAGCCTGTACTTCTACGCTTCAAGATACAAAAGTGATTACAAGGTTATCTATGTTAGAAAGGGCCTTAATTGGTCGAATTGAAAGCAAGGCAGAAGCTGTTACGACATTGTTGATGGAAAACAATTCAGACTGGGAAGAAACCGCTTACCAGTGGCTTGCAAAAGGCTTAGGATTTAGGATTAATTCAGACTCTATGTTGGAATTAGCTCGTTTGATACCGGTCAAAATTTTGCATAAACATAATGACCTAAAGCACTATGAGGCAATCTTGTTTGGGGTGTCAGGGCTATTGAATGTTGATCTACATGATACGTATTTAAAGGAGTTAAAGACTGAATTCACGTATCTATCAGCAAAATACGGTCTCACTCAGCAACTGAGTTATAATCAATGGCATTTTGCAGGTGCCAGACCAAGTAACTACCCAACTATACGAATTGCTCAACTCGCTGCTTTGCTATTTAATCGTCAGAATATATTCTCACTTTTCACTGAGTTCAAGAACCCAAAAGAATTGATTAGTGAACTCCATGTCTCACAGTCTCTCTATTGGCAAACGCATGTAATGATAGATAAAGAGAGTAAAATGAGGACACTTGGTTTGACTAAGGTCGCTAAAGAGAATTTGCTAATCAACACAACAGTGCCTTTGCTTGTGGCTTATGCGAAGTATAAAGATAGAACTGAACCGTTGGACAAGGCACTTAACTTATTAATGGCCCTACCCAAGGAAGAGAACAGGATTACTCGGTTGTGGAAGGATTTGGGCTGGAATGTTTCTTCAGCTTTTGATAGCCAGGGATTAATTGAACTTCACAATAGTTTTTGCAAGCATAAGCGATGTGTCGAGTGTAGTATCGGTGCGGAACTGATTAAGGCTTAATTAAATCCAATTAAGCTAATTCTTGTGAAATGCTTTATCTTTGCCCTCCAATTGAATGATGCATGAAAAACCCAGTAGTTATATTTGGTGCCAGCGCTTTAGGCCAAGCAGCAAGAGAGATTTTTGAAAGTAACGATATCATCGTTTACGGCTATTTAGACGACAACGAGGAGCTTCACGGAACGGAGTTAGACGAGTTGGCTATTCTTGGAAGAACTGATGATGATGGTTTCTTGAAATTGATAGGAAAAAAGTGCGAGGGTTTTATAGCGGTAGATGATAGAAACCTTCGAAAGAGTATCGTCAAACTGATGAAAGACCGCAGGAAAATGATGCCTGTCAATGCGATTCATAGTAACACAGAAATAGCGCCCTCTGCCCATGTAGGGCATGGTGAGTTTATCAATAGTGGTGTCATTATCGGAGCTAATGCAAAGATTGGAGACCACTGCATGCTAAACACCAACGTTGTTGTTGATTATAGTGCAACCTTGGGTGACTTAGTCCAGGTTGGCGCTGGTAGTACAATTGGAGCTGAAGCCCAAATCGAAGACAACGTATTTATTGGGTCCGGTGTAACCATTGTCCCAGGCGTAACAATTGGCAAGAACGCCAGAGTTGGTGCAGGATCTGTTGTCATAGGCGATGTCAAAGAAGGCAAAACCGTATTTGGTAACCCTGCCAAAGAAGTATAGTATAACATAGAAGCTAGAAACTCATAATCACCCTACAAGCAATAGGGCAGAACTTATGGAAAAGAACTATTCAATATTACTCTATTACTGCTATGCCGAAATCGAAGATTTCGAAGCGTATAGAGAAGAGCATCATCTTTTTTGTGTTGAAAATAACCTCAGAGGAAGAGTCATTATTTCTCCTGAAGGCTTAAACGGTACAGTCTCAGGGCTTGAAAAAGACTGTGAGAAGTACATGGCCTATGTTAGGTCTGATCAGCGCTTTGGTGATACGGAATTTAAAGTGGAGGCTCACGATCTTATGGCCTTTGCCAAGCTTCATGTAAGGGTAAAACCAGAAATCGTTCACTCTAGCCTAAGACATCTCAACCCAAGAGAAGAGACTGGTACTTACGTTGAACCCAATGAATTCAAAGAGATTCTAGAAGATCAACCAGAAGACACTGTGATTCTAGATGTGCGTAGTAATTATGAACACAACGTTGGTAAGTTCAAAAATGCACTAACACTAGATATTGATAATTTCCGAGATTTCCCGGAAAGGGTGAAGGCATTGGATCATCTCAGAGATAAGAAGATAATTACCTATTGTACAGGTGGAATTAAATGTGAAAAGGCCAGTGCTTATTTATTGGAGCAGGGCTTTGAAAATGTCTATCAATTGCATGGCGGAATCATTAAATACGGTATAGAAGCAGAGGGGAAAGATTTCGAAGGAAAATGCTACGTGTTTGATAATCGTATCACGGCAGATGTAAACCACGTCAATCCGAGTATTCTCTCAAAGTGCCACATTACTGGAGAACCTACTGATCGAATGATCAATTGTGCTAACGCTGAATGCAATGCACACATTCCAATGAGTGAAGAGGCAGGATGGTTGAAGGATGGATGTTGCTCAGATGAATGCAGAGAAAGCCCTTCAAGAAGACCATATGATGGCACGGGCTACTACCAAAAGAACACTAACCACTACAATCCTTTAAAAGGAGTGAAGCGAGAGCCTGCAACGATTAAATAATGAACAAGCGAATTCCTGAGTCCGAATTATTACTTACACCTCAGGGAAGAGTATATCATTTGAACCTACTTCCAGAGATGGTGGCTGATACTATCATAGTGGTGGGTGACCCTGATCGTGTGCCTAAGGTTAGTTGCTATTTCGATAAGATTGAGCATCAGGTGCATAGTCGGGAATTGGTAACTCACACCGGGACCATAGGAGGTAATCGTCTCACGGTTATGAGTTCGGGAATGGGTACTGACAATGTCGAAATTCTGATGACTGAGTTAGATGCATTGGTCAATGTCGATCTTAAGACTAGGAAGGTTAAAGAGTCACTTAGAAGTCTGCGGATAATCAGGGTTGGTACTTCGGGTTGTTTACAAGCCGAAATCCCTCTTGATGCACATTTGGTGTCCACCTCGGCACTAGGTTTAGATACCTTGATGAGTTTCTATCAATGGGAAGGCGATTTTGAGGCCAATGCGTTCACGACACGTGTCAAGAATGAACTTGGGCTAACATTTCAGCCATATTTTGCACACGCGTCTAATGCACTATTAGATTTGTTCAAAGAAGACTTTTATCAAGGGGTTACGATAACCGCTCCTGGCTTTTATGCCCCTCAAGGAAGGCAAGTTCGGTTAAAGCCGAAAGTAGATAACTTGGTGGACAAGCTCGCCTGCATGGAGACTCCTTTTGGTCATTTTACAAATTTAGAAATGGAAACTAGCGGTTATTATGCCATGGCCAAGTTGTTAGGTCACGAAATGGTCAGTTTGAATGCGCTAATTGCTAATCGAGCGCGTCAGGAATTTTCCAAAAACCATGAGGCAGCTGTTGATGGCCTTATTCAAAAAACTTTAGACAGGATATAGTTTAGTGAGAACCATTTTTAGGCTTGAGATTGCCCTGAATCAGTAAATTGAATTCTGTACAAGTCAGTACACCGTTATTGGAATAAGGGCACTGTTTATATCTTTTTTCTCCTAATCCATCTCTTGAGATAATAATATCATCACCTCTGCAGACTGGACATATTATAGGTTTGCTGTCATCACAACTGATAGTATTGCGATAGAAGAATTTACTATTTACATCAGCAGAGGTGGTGATGCCTCTATTTTCTCTAAAGCCTTCTTCAGCTTTTTCTAGAATAGTAAGTGTCTCTTTAGAATATTGACCTTGACTTCCTTTTAATTCGAGGTATTTATTAAGCCAATCTATACTTTGTGTATACTTCTTTAGGAAGAGCGAGTTCTTGCCGAAGTAGAAGCAGAAGTCTGCAGGAAGAACATCAATTCTGTTCAGGGCATTCATGAAATAGCCATCGGCCTCCACATATTTTTCCTGATCCATTAAAACGATGGCCGAATCAATAAATAATCTTGGGTCTTTAGGTCTAATTTGAGCCTGCATACTTAAGGCACCGAAAACAGACAATATACAAATTAGGAGTATTTTCTTCATGCGAGGATTTCTTGCACTAAATTAACAAAGTTTAGACATTAAAAAGCCTCGGTATCACCGAGGCTGACGAACTTAACAGTATTTAACCCGTAGTTCTATACGCTCAAGCTTTACGACTTAGCTGACACCCTTTTCTTAGGGAAGGATATCTTCTTACTCGCAATGCTGAAAATACCGAGACCTGTGGCAATTACTGCTGCTGCTGTGATTAATAATGTCTTCTTTTTCATCTTAATTATATTCTTACTTCCTCCTATACGACAATCAATGTGCCAAGTTTACTCCACTACTAGAAAAAGTTTTCTTCTAGAAGATTGCACCTATAGGACACTTCAAAAGGAGAAAACCCCTATGTTGATAAAATAAACTCCACCCATCACTAATCCATTTTAGTGTAGATGAATCTTTTATATTTTTAGTTTCAGATTAACCCTTAATTCTTATGAAGAAAGTCTTTAAGACAATGTGTTTACTCGGCCTGATGGCTGCTTTTCAAACCATAAGTGCACAAGATGCGCCACCACAGGTTGACACAAGGATTTATGATATCGTTAACGCTACTTCTGCAGATCGCATTGAAGCGGATATTCGAAAGTTGGCAAACTTTGGAACGCGTAATACTTTTTCAGATACTGTTTCTGAAACAAGGGGGATTGGTGCCGCCCGTAGATGGATAAAATCTGAGTTCGAAAAGATCTCGCAAGAATGTGGTGGTTGCTTAGAAGTGTTTTATCAAAGAGATTTTGTTGAAAAAACAGAAGGCAGTCGTGTACCGCATAGTACTTGGATAGTAAATGTAGTAGCTGTACTACGTGGGACTGATTATCCTAACTCATATGTGATGATGTCAGGAGATATCGATTCAAGGGCCTCAAATACTATGAATTTCGAAATTGATGCACCTGGTGCAAATGATAATGCTTCGGGAATGGCAGGTGCAATTGAGGCTGCAAGGGTAATGTCGAAGTATAAATTTAAGCACAGTGTCGCTTTCGTTGGCCTTTCCGGTGAGGAGCAAGGTCTTTTTGGCGGTAAGGGATTGGCTAAATTTGCTCAGGATAATAAATGGGAAATGATTGGTATTCTGAACAATGACATGATCGGAAATATCGAAGGCGTAGACGGAGTGATTGACAACCGCGCCTTTAGAATTTTCTCAGAACCGACACCGGCTAATGAGACTGATAGACAACGTGGTGCTAGAAGGTTTGCTGGTGGCGAAGTAGATGGTATTTCGAGACAGTTAGCAAGATATATTCATGGCCAAGTTAAAACGTATATGCCTGAAATGAATCCAATGATGATCTATCGATTAGATCGCTTTGGAAGAGGTGGACATCACAGACCTTTTAATGACCTCGGCTTTGCTGGTGTAAGAATCATGGAAGCACATGAAAACTACACACAACAGCATCAGGACATTAGAGTAGAGGATGGAATAAAGTATGGTGATGTTATTGAAGCAGTGAATTTTCCATACGCTAAGAAGTTAACTGCAGTCAACGCCATTTCAATGGCTGGCTTAGCATGGGCACCACCTGCACCGAAAGATGTGCGTATTGGTGGAGCTGTAAGACCTTCAACAACCCTTCAATGGGCTGAGACAGATGATCCTAATATAGCTGGTTACAAACTGTACTGGAGATTAACAACTTCTCCAACATGGGATAATTTCAAATTTGTATCTGGCGTCAATGAGCATACTTTAGAAGGTATAGTTATCGATAACTATTACTTCGGAGTTGCAGCAGTTGGTAAGGATGGCAATGAATCAGCTGTTGTTTTTCCTGCACAGCAGATTAGAAGAAGGCGATAAGCGTAGATTTTGAAACAAAAAGAGCAGCCCTAGGGCTGCTCTTTTTGTTTAATAGCTTCTGAGACTGTAATAGTATCACTGTTTTTGGCTTTCCGTGCCTCTAGTCTGTATTGCTGTTGGCATTCGCGAAACTCTCGGAGTTCGTCTTTGGTTAATCCTTTTACATGTTTGTTTGACGGGGCATCGGCAATTTTACTAAGCTTATTCGTTTCCGGATCAACATAGAATTCTTTAAATGTATAGTAGTCTGGATCAGCCCGTTCGTCAGGATCCAGTTTAAGATATCGTTGATCTCTTTTGTCAAAGAGTTCATTTTCCTCTTCTTCAACCAGATCGGCAACAAACCATTCTACACACATTCTATATTCAGAGAGGTTACTGGGAATTCGCTCCATTATTTCTTCATGAACTTCGTTCCAATCGTCCCCAATTCTACCGCGTAAGAAGCGGATCAGTAGGCCGTAATTTACTCGGCTATTGAAAAATTTTCTAGCCTGCCCCATACCTTCATATTTGGGTAAGTCTTCCACGTGTTTCTGCTTCTTAGCATTACGCGTATCAGCATAGTCACCAGACTCTACATGCTTTTTTTTACTTCCTGAAGTCTTTAAGCGTGTGATTAGCCATTTCTTATTATGATCTCTGCTATTGTTACTCATGATTTTCTAATCTATGCAAAAAACCAATAATCGCTCACTGGTTTTTTGTCCCATTCCTCTAGCTGATGTCTGATTTCTTCTTTTCCATCTGGAGATGCCACAACAATCATTATCTGAGGGTTGTCAAGCTGTTGAATGTCTTCGAAATGCTCGGTAATCACACCATAGATGTCAACGCCAATTTTACGTTCGCTATCCGAGACCCAATGAAAAGTATCACCTCTTTCAAGGAGTAATCTTGCCATATCCTTACCATTCCTGCCTGTGCCCCAAAGCACCAAGGGGCGTGAATAATCTCGATCTATCTCATAAAAGTATCTCAACTTCATATCGAAGTAGCGATTGTCTTTGTATTCCTCCCACGTACGAGAAATACGATTGGATCTGTCTCGCCAATGATGAAGTATCTTATCAATACCGACAACCTTCAGACCATTTTGATAAAACCTGAAGCATAAGTCATAGTCTTCAGGGTAAACCTCTGGGTTGAAGCCATCAACCATTTCAAAGTCATCCTTATGGATAATCCAGCAATGGGAGGGAATTACGCATTCTTTGTAAATCTCTTGGTAATGCTTGTTGTTTTTAGCCACATCATTTAGCCATTCTTCATATCGAAGGAATCCACCACCGACTTCACCTTCATCTACAAAATGCTCCGTTCCTCCGGCTATGATTGTTCCTTTGCCATACTTCAACCATTCTGTCACGAGGACTTCTAACTTGTCATAAGGCATTTTATCGTCAGAGTCCATGCGGTTGATAAGTTCACCTTTGGCAAATTGATATCCGTATTTTAGGGTAGGGATAAGCTTAGGCCGATCGCTGTGACATACTTTGATTCTAGAATCTTTGGCTGCGTAATGCGCGAATATTTCGGGAGTTCCGTCCGTTGAGTGATCATTAATAGCAATAAGTTCCCAGTTTTTATAGGTCTGAGCTAAGATAGAGTCAAGACAGTCAACTAGGTAGGGTGCAGTATCTTTAGCTGCCATAATGATTGACACAAGGGGAGTAGTTGTTGTCATGGTTGCTTTTTCCAACTGGCAGGTAGGTTTTTAGTGAGTTCGATAGATCCAAAATTGGATGTTTCTTGAGCACCATGGATTTGAACCCATTTCCACATGCGCTTTAAGCCTTCATTAAATGACGTTTCTGATTTACTTTGACCAAAAACTTCTTTTAGTTTTGAGTGATCGGCATACGCATGAGTGACTTCATTTCTTGTGGGGTGATGAACTACTTCGCTATCTAATTCTGTCACTACTCTCAGGACGTCAACAAGTTGATTTAGTGAGGTGGGACGATCACTTCCAATGTTAAAGATCTGATTTTTGGCGCTTTCAATAGCTACGGACCGTGCTATTATTGGAGCCACT
>DLQN01000081.1 GCA_002477595.1 Roseivirga sp. UBA7431 | reverse complement strand
AATGTTTAATGAAGAATTAATAATGGGTTGCAGGTTTTAAAATTTGAACTTCACCTAATCACCTAATCACCCATTCCGCTAATCAAGCCAAGGTCTAACAACCAATCCACCGAGAATGTCCAGACCGTTGCCCACATGATTCCGAAGACCAGCATATAGAAGAATACCTGCTTTCTAGGGGCACCAACTGAAGAAACTAGAAGTGCTCCACCGGGTGGTGAAAGAATCAAGGGTGTCAAGAAGCAGATGCCAATAATCCCGTATCTCTTCCAAAGCCTAACCATTCTGCGGTTCTTCGGAGTGAATATTTTCGGGTTCTTGATAAAAATTGGGATAATATATGTTTTGATTTTTTCTCCTAGGTAAGTAAAGAGTATGACGCTAGTCATTAAACCACCAACGGTGATGGCTATGATTTCTAAGTTCGACATACCTGCCGCTGGCCCCAAAAGCGGAGGAAAGATAGACTTAAGACAGGCAAGGAGATAGATGCCCAGATACGTAATTATTTCTTGCCACATTACCTCAATACCATAAAGATGTACAGACTATAAAAGGTCATCAGGATAATACCCGATACCGTACCTAGTCTTCTACGGAAAAGCATGAGTGGAAGGATGCCTAAAGTTAATATGAGCATCCAAATCATATCACTATTGACAATGACTTCATTTACATCAAGCCCATGAACCATGCTTGTGATGCCTAAGATGGAAAGGATATTGAAGATGTTAGAGCCAAATAGATTACCTAATGCTAAGTCTGTTTCACCTTTTCTTGCAGCAATTACTGAGGTAAATAGTTCAGGAAGGCTAGTACCTAAGGCAAGTACAGTAAGGCCAATGATACGTTCAGAAATACCAAGTCCAGAAGCCAAGCTTTGGGCTGAGTCAATAAACCATTCCGAGCCGAAATACAGACATGCTCCTCCTATTGCTATGTAAAAGAGGTCTTTCGATTGCTCAAACCTAGTATCCTGCTTTCTGTCGTAAGTAATATCTAATCTTACTTGGTCCTTTTTCGTTTTGACTAGAAGGAATGAAAGATAAATAATCAATCCTGAGAAGAGTACGGCTCCTTCCCAAAAGACTAAGTCTCCATCCCATATGAAGAATAGCAATAAGCACGAAGCCAGCATGGTAACGAGCCAATCTCTTATAGCCGTTCCTTTGTGGATTGGGATATAACCAAACAGACAGGCTACCCCGAGTACAAGTGACAAGTTGGAAATATTTGAACCCACCACATTGCCCATGGCAAAATCTGGCGCTTCTTTTAGGGCTGCGTTTAAACTAACTAACAGTTCTGGAGCAGATGTACTGAAGGCCACAATTGTTAACCCTACAATCATAGGACTGACGTTAAACCTGAGCGCTACGCGAGAGGCTCCTTTCACCAATACATCTCCACCAAGAATTAAAGTGGCTAAGCCAATCGCTAAGATAAGTATGTCCAACAGCATCTAATATTCTACAATTTTGGGCCAAAGGCTAGGTCGCCAGCATCACCTAAACCCGGAATGATGTAAGACTGTTCATTCAATCTTTCATCCAGAGCACACGTCCAGATTTTGAAATTTAAACGTAAGCTTTCATTTAAGTATGCAATTCCTTCAGGAGCGGCAATTACAGAGGCTAAATGAGTGGATTTAGGGTTGCCGTTTTTGACAAGACGCTCAACACTCTGCACAAGTGATTTACCAGTAGCCAGCATGGGATCCACAATGATCAAGGTTTTGCCTGTTAAGTCCGGTGCGGCTGCATAGTCTAAATCGACTTGAACTTCATCTCCATTGGATTCTTGACGAGCGGCACCAATAAAACCTACTTCCGCATTGTCGAACATCTGAACAAAGCCATTGCTAAATGGAATGGCTGCTCTAAGGATAGATACAATCACCACATCGTCTGATATCACAGCGGTACTCGTTTCAGCCAAGCTTGTCTGAATGACCTTTGACTCGTAGTTCAAATCTTTCGAAATTTCATAGGCTAACAAGGCACCGAGGCGCTTTAGGTTCTGTCTGAACCTGAGCCGATCCTTCTGAATGGACTTGTCCCGTAGTTCAGCCAAAAAGTTATTGGCTATTGAGTTCGTTTTATTGAGTATGAACATCTGTAGAGATTTTCGGATGGCAATTTATATTTTTCTACGCGCTACCCGCAAGAATGTGTTAGGTCTCTGCTAATTTTAAACTAAAATATTTACAATGGACTTTTCGCTCTTAAAAACACTTTGTGGAATTCACGCACCTTCTGGCAACGAGGTGGCGATGAAATCTTTTCTACTTGACTACATAAAACAGCATCAAAAAACTTGGAAAGTTCAGCCTGAAATTCACGTGGGTGAGGCATTTCAAGATTGTATTGTGCTTAAATT
Source organism: Roseivirga sp. UBA7431 (assembly GCA_002477595.1). GTDB lineage: Bacteria > Bacteroidota > Bacteroidia > Cytophagales > Cyclobacteriaceae > Roseivirga. The sequence continues at coordinate 5,665 of DLQN01000081.1, read as the reverse complement.
TGGAAAGCCGAGAACGGCCATTTTTGCTCATATGGATAGTATTGGTTTCACAGTGCGCTATCATGATCAACTCGTGCCAATAGGTGGGCCTAAGGCTGAAATTGGCTATAAATTAGTTGGGGAAGATTCTCTCGGTCCTATTGAATGCGAACTCTTTGAAAATGATGGTGATATCCATTATAAGTTTCCCAGAGGAATCGATCGGGGTACGGAACTTGTTTTTAAAAGAGATTTCCGTGAAACCGAAGACTATGTTCAGTCTTGCTATCTAGACAACAGGCTGGGTGTTTTTAATGCACTTAAGGTAGCCGAGACATTAGAAAATGGGGTCATCGTGTTTTCTTGTTGGGAAGAGCATGGTGGTGGTTCGGTTCCTTATATCGCCAAACATATTTATGAGGAATGGGGAGTAAGACAAGCTTTGATTTCTGATATCACCTGGGTGACTGAAGGCGTAATGCATGGCCATGGGGTAGCGGTTTCTATGCGAGACCGAAATGTTCCTAGAAGGAGTTTCGTTGATAAAGTAATCTCGATTGCCAGAGAGAGCGAAGTTGACTTTCAGTTAGAAGTCGAAGGAGGAGGCTCTAGTGATGGTCGTGAATTACAGGAGTCACCTTACCCATTTGATTGGTGCTTTGTCGGGGCACCTGAAGATCACGTCCATAGCCCTGATGAGATCGTTCATAAACATGATATTGACTGTATGATTGCTATGTACCAAGTGCTTATGGAACAATTGTAATATATTCGCTTCCTAATCCATCGAGACTTGAATTACGTAACCGTTCACGACAAAACATTCCAGCCGTTTCTTTCTGAAGCTGAAATTCAGCAAGCGGTTTCAAGGCTAGGCAAGGCAATTTCAAAAGACTACAAGGGAAAAAATCCTTTATTCATCGGTGTGCTGAATGGAGCCTTTATGTTTTGCAGTGATTTATTAAAAACACTTGAGATTCCATGCGAAGTCACCTTTGTGAGACTTTCTTCATACAGTGGAATGGAAAGTACAGGAGAGGTACGCAGCGTAGTCAATCTTCATGAAGATATTGAAGGCAGAGATATTATCTTGGTAGAAGATATTGTTGACACAGGGCTAACGATGCAAAAGGCGCTTGCTAATTTTGGCACTTTAAAACCAAATTCTATAGAAATTGCTTCCCTTTTAGTAAAGCCAGATTGTCTTCAGTGCGAGCTCGATATAAAATACAAAGGTTTTGAAATCCCCGAGAAGTTCGTTGTAGGCTATGGTTTAGACTATGATGGGCTAGGAAGGAACTTTAAAGATATCTATCAACTCAAGCAGGACTAAGGATAATCCTTATATTTGTGGCCTGTTAAATCCAATCAATAGATGATTAATATTGTATTATTCGGCCCTCCTGGTGCAGGAAAGGGGACGCAGAGTGAAAATCTTATTAAGCAATTCGGCTTAAAACACATATCTACAGGAGACTTATTTAGAAAGCATTTAGGTGAAGGAACAGACCTTGGAAAGAAGGCACAATCCTTTATGGACAATGGTAAATTAGTTCCAGACGAAGTCGTAATTGGTATGGTAGAGGACTTCCTTAAGGTCAATACTGATGCCAAAGGCTTTATCTTCGATGGTTTTCCAAGAACAGTTGCGCAAGCAGAAGCTTTAGATGAAGTATTGACTATTCATAATGCTACAATTGGCTGTATGATTATGCTAGATGTACCACAAGGCGAACTGAAGAAAAGATTACTTGAAAGAGGTAAGACTTCTGGGCGAGCGGATGATCAAAACGAAGAAAAAATTAATGTCAGAATTCAAGAATACTTGAACAAGACATTGCCAGTTGCAGCTTTTTACGAGAAGCAGGATAAGATATGTAAGATCAATGGTGTTGGTACTATTGATGGTATTTTTGCAGATATTTCAGCAGCGGTAGAATCACATATGGCTTAATGCCAGATAAAATTTTATATTGAAGATGACCCTTGGGTCATCTTTTTTTTATTCTAAGTAGTTATGGCCAGTTCAAACTTTATAGATCATGTAAAAATGTATTGCCGCTCTGGCAATGGTGGAGCTGGGGCTGTCAGTTTTAGAAGAGAAAAGCATGTACCAAAAGGTGGTCCTGATGGTGGCAACGGTGGCAAAGGTGGTAGTGTAATCCTTAGAGGTAACTCCCAGCTGTGGACACTACTCCATCTGAGGTATAAAAAGCATATTGCTGCAGACAATGGAGTTCATGGCAGTGGCCATGGGAGCTCAGGTTCTGACGGCAAGGATCAGATTCTAGAAGTGCCATTAGGTACTACGGCAAAGGATGCCGAAACAGGTGAGGTTTTACTTGAAGTGACAGAAGAAGGACAAGAAGTCATTCTGCTCCCTGGAGGCCGAGGTGGTTTAGGGAATGAAAATTTTAAAACCGCTACCAAACAAACGCCACGCTACGCTCAGCCGGGAGAGGAGGGCGAAGAAAAGACATGTATTTTAGAGTTGAAGTTGCTTGCAGATATTGGCCTTGTAGGATTTCCAAATGCAGGTAAATCTACATTGCTCTCTGTACTCTCAGCGGCTAAGCCTGAGATTGCAGACTACCCGTTTACTACGCTAGTGCCTAATTTGGGGGTTGTTTCCTATCGCGATGATAAATCCTTCGTGATGGCTGATATCCCAGGGATTATCGAGGGTGCTGCGGATGGAAAAGGATTAGGACTCAGGTTCCTGCGACATATCGAAAGAAATTCAATCCTCCTTTTTATGGTGCCTGCGGATGCCGATGATATCGTAGCGGAATACCAAATCTTATTGGATGAACTCACAAAGTACAATCCTGAACTACTTGATAAAGACCGTATTTTGGCCATCTCCAAATGCGATATGCTCGATGAAGAGCTGATTGCTGAGATGAGCGCATCTTTCCCGAAAGATTTAAAACCATTATTCATTTCTTCATTAGCGAACATGGGTCTCATAGACCTAAAGGATGCTATTTGGAAGAAGCTTAATCCTTAATCATATAACACTGAGCCTGACAGTATTTGGTGAATTAAAAACCAAATATGTCATATTGACACTTATTTCCCCTTGGCAATAAAATTGCACTCAGGCTGAGCGTTTAGAACTAATCAAAAAATGGCAAAAGACAAGGAGACGAAAGAAACCGTTGAAGAAACGAACTTAGGTACTGAAAACCAGTCTACTGACGAGACGGTTGAAAACGAGGCGCAAGCTGAAACTGAAGCTCAGGAAGAGGAGGAGGTATTAACTCCTGAAGAAAAGTTAGAAAGAGAGTTAGGCGAGGCGAAGGATAAATATTTACGTCTATATTCTGAGTTTGAAAACTTTAGAAGACGTAATGCCAAAGAAAGAATTGATTTAATCAAGACTGCTTCTTCTGACCTAATGTCAGAGCTTCTGCCAATTGTTGACGATTTTGAAAGAGCCAAGCAGGCCAATGAAAAGCAAGAGGATATTGAAGCTATAAAAGTAGGTTTCGACCTGATTCATAATAAACTTTTGAAGTCCTTGGAAAATAAAGGATTGAAGGTGATGGAAACCGAAAAGGGAACTGAATTCGATGCTGATTTGCACGAAGCGGTAACACAGTTTCCGGTTGACGAGAAAAAACTAAAAGGAAAAATCATTGACACACTTGAAAGAGGGTATTATCTAGGAGAAAAGGTGATTCGCTTTGCTAAGGTGGTTATAGGTTCTTAATTATGGCGAAAAGAGACTACTACGAAATTCTGGGAGTGAGCAAAGGTGCCACTGACGAGGAGCTGAAAAAGGCTTATCGTAAAATGGCAATTAAGTATCACCCTGACAAGAACCCTGACAACCCTGAAGCAGAGGACATGTTCAAAGAAGCAGCCGAAGCCTATGAGGTACTTAACAATGCTGAAAAACGCGCGCAGTATGACCGATTTGGTCATCAAGGCATGCGGGGAGCTGGTGGTGGTGCTGGCGGTGGCATGAACATGGATGATATCTTCTCCCAATTCGGAGATATTTTCGGTGGGGGCGGAGGAAGTCCTTTCGAAAGTTTCTTTGGTGGTGGCGGAGGCGGAGGCCGTAGGCAGCGCAAAGGTTCTGCACTTCGTATTAAGCTTAAGCTTACACTTGAGGAAGTCGCCAACGGTGTTGAGAAGAAGATAAAAGTTAATCGCTTGATTAACGCAGAAGGAGTAACTTTCAAGGCTTGTAACACTTGCGGTGGCTCAGGCCAAATGAAAAAGGTAGTGAATACCATGCTGGGTCAGATGGTTTCAGCAACTACATGTAGTTCTTGTAGTGGTAGTGGTCAAATAATTGATAAACGACCTCCAGGTGTTGACAGTACTGGCCTTGAACTACAAGAGGAGGTAATTCCGATTAAGATTCCAGCTGGAGTTGGTGACGGTATGCAGTTGTCAATGTCTGGCAAGGGAAACATGGCGCCAGGAGGGGGTGTACCAGGTGATCTGCTCATCGTTATTGAAGAAATTGAGCACGATACCCTGAAAAGAGACGGTACCAACGTGGTGTATGATCTTTATGTCAATTTTGCAGACGTAGCATTAGGGACAAGTATGGAGGTACCTACGATCGATGGCAAAGTGCGAATCAAGCTTGAACCAGGGACCCAAAGCGGTAAAATCCTTAGGCTTCGAGGAAAAGGGATTAAGGATATCAACGGATACGGAAAAGGCGATCAGCTTATCCATGTAAACGTTTGGACACCTAAGAAACTTTCGAGCGAAGAGACAGAAATTCTTGAGAAACTAAGAGAAGCTGAAAACTTCAAACCTAATCCGGGTAAAGGAGAGAAAGGCTTCTTTGATAGAGTAAAAGAGTTCTTTTAGCATTAAACAGTGCCTAGAAATTTTAAGCCTCGAGAAATCGGGGCTTTTTTTATGAATAGGTGGTGGATTTTGCCAAAATCAGCAATATTCACATTGAAATTCAATGGGTGTAACCCAAACTCTAAACAAAACGTAAACGACTGAATGCAAAAAGTACTTTTACTAGTAGCCATTGTAGGAATTGCAGGGATGAATGGGTTGGCTCAAACGAAAGAGCACTTTACTGTGCAAGACGATGGTTCTTGTGAGAAGGTATATTTCAAATTAAAGGCCGCTTCTGGCACCTGCGAAATTCGTACACGAAAAGGTGATTACCCGATTAACATTCTAGGTAATCATAATGAGGAGTACATTACAAGCGAATTTGGTCAATCTCTTGAAGGTACGAGACTCAATGCGTGGTTGAACTTAAAAGACAATGGTAATGAAGGGTTCGGTACCAAACTTTCCAAAATCTTTGGAAAGAAAACCATGGATACAGAGAACTATTGGAACATCTATTTTACAGATTACAAGCCCTATAACCTTAACCTTAATTACGGGGTAGGAAATGCCTATATCGACCTTTCTGACATTGCAGTAGAGAATTTAAAAATCAGTTCGGCCAATGCCCACGTGAAAGTTGGCTATCTCTCTAAGCTTCAGAATAAGATCGAGATGGATACCTTTATGGTCAGCGTAGACTTAGGCGATGTTGAAATTGAAAGACTAAGTTTAGCGCGAGCTAAGAATATTTTGGCAGAGGTGGGCTTTGGGTCACTTGTCCTTAGTTTTGATGAATTGCCGCAAAGGGCAAGCGAGATTTGGGCTAGGGTTGGGGCAGGTTCTTTGGAGATTAACCTTCCTA
>DLQN01000016.1 GCA_002477595.1 Roseivirga sp. UBA7431 | reverse complement strand
CAAAGGCGTAATGGTCTTTGCCCAAGTTTCACCTTTATCGAAAGAGTAGAAAAGGCTTGCCTCTGGTCCGCCTAGGCCAATGTAGACGTTACTATCTCCATTTGTTCTTAGACAGGTTCCACTGGCCGCAAAACCACCTTGATTTGGTTTAGATTCTGGTCTTTGATCGAAGGGGAGCTCGTTCCAAGTTTCACCACCATCGAAAGTTCTCAGAATGAGTAATCGACTATCGATCGCATCGCCAAAGGCAATGCCTTCTTTATCATTCCAGAAGTCCATGGCATCATAAAAGGTGCCATCTGCATCGCTGAAATACTTCTGATTCCAAGTTTGGCCTCCGTCAGTCGTCTTATAGATTAAGGCAGGCAAACCTGCACTTAGAACAATGGCCGTATTGGCATCAAAGCCCTCGATGTCACGAAAATCAATTTTCTCTTGACCAGGTATACTTACGTCTTCCCAAGTAAGGCCTCCATCAATAGTACGAATGACGGTGCCGCCACTGCCGCTAGCCCAAGCCACTTGGTCCGAGACTGCGGATAAGCCACGAAGACTTGCTTCGGTATTTGAAGTTTGAGGTGTCCAGCTAGGCTCGAGAATGACTTCCTTTTCTTTTGTCTCTTTGCTTCCGCAAGAGACGAGTACGCTTAGAAAGAGTAATGCTAAAAACTTTTTCATTCAGAAGTATTGGCAGACTTAAGGTTTGGTTTTTCAGCAGACCTGAAGACACTTTCAGGAAGCTCATCGAAGACCATGATGTCTTCCATACCTCTCTGACCTCTACTACCCGATAGCATAATGTTCTCATACTTTCCATATTCAGCCCAAGGGTTAATGAACTGAGGCTTCTCCGTTGAAGTATTTGGATAATAAGCCCACTGGCTTACAAGTTTAGTTTCTTTGTCTACCCACACGTAGTACATGTTTTGTGGTGTTCTGCCTACACCTTCAAAAGTTAGGTTCAGCTTGTCTGCAGCTCTTCCGTCTTCTGTGGCCTCTTCGCTTACATATTTCAGCGTAACGCCAGAGTCTTTCAATTTGTATGGCATTACTAACCAATAAGAATCATTGATCCAGATGCTTTTCCCTCTGTTGACGAGCACTTGCATAGAGTCAGCACTAATATCGAGTTCAGTTCCACCCCTAAACACTTTACCGGTGTCATTATTGATGTTGATGAGGTAGGTTGATTCTCCAGCATCGATGCGAACATCTCCCGTCCATTTATCCCAAATGAGCTCTCTATTGCCAAAGAAATTCCAACAGATATTGCGTGTATTGTCCCAAGCTTGTCTTCCTCCCATCGCTTCCATTACTTCATTGGCAATGGCCATGGCTTTAGCATCTGAGCCTTCTAGGTTGAAACCTTCTGATGGCGGATTTCCATAAACAGCTTCACTTGAGGTGTCAGTAACTGAATTGCAGCCGATAAAACTGACGGTTGCTAAGGCGAGAAGAATAAAGAGATGTTTGATTTTCATAATGCTTGATTTTCCATCAAGTTAGGAAGATCTGCATTACGGTTCAACAGTCGTAGGAAGACTACAATTATGAAGTTGATGCTGTACTAAGAAATTCTTCCCCAGTTCACTGTGGTTTTCTTCAAAGATTGAATGTGCCTCAGAATGTTGTAATTCTCTGGGCTGGAAAGTTCATGGTCTTCGTCTAACAAGTCACTAGCAGCATTTCTTGCGATTTGAAGAATCTTACTATCCTTAGCAATATCAGCAATCAGCATGTCTAGCACACCACTCTGCTGCGTACCCGTAATATCTCCAGGCCCTCGAAGTTTCAGGTCAACGTCAGCGATTTCAAAACCGTTGTTCGTTCGGACCATCGTCTCTAAACGGGTTCGGGCTTCTTTGCTGAGCTTGTAGTCCGTCATCAATACACAATAGGATTGATCTGCTCCACGCCCAACACGGCCTCTTAACTGATGCAGTTGTGCAAGACCGAAGCGTTCTGCATTTTCAATTACCATTACTGAAGCGTTCGGCACGTTAACACCTACTTCAATTACAGTAGTGGCTACCATAATTTGTGTTTCGTGCTTGATGAAACGCTGCATTTCGAAATCCTTGTCTTGAGGCTTCATTTTACCATGAACGATGCTGATATGGTTTTCAGGAAAGGCCCGAGAGATGCTTTCGTAGCCATCCATTAAATCCTTTAAGTCAAGTTTCGAAGATTCTTCGATCAAAGGATAAACCACATAGATCTGTCTCCCTTTCTCGATCTCCTTCTTCATAAACCCGAAGACTTCTAGCCTTTTAGAGTCGTATTGGTGGAGGGTTTTGATGGGCTTACGACCAGCTGGCATCTCATCAATTTGAGATACATCTAAGTCACCGTAAAGGGTCATGGCCAACGTTCGCGGAATTGGCGTGGCCGTCATGACTAAAATATGAGGGAAAACGCTCACGTTTTTCTTCCAAAGCTTTGCGCGTTGGGCTACTCCGAAACGATGTTGTTCATCGATAATGGCCAAACCAAGGTTATTGAATTGAACGGTGTCTTCGATGAGGGCGTGCGTGCCTACTAAGATTTTGATTTCCCCAGAGAGTAGGCCTTCGTGAATAACCCTGCGCTCTTTAGTTTTAGAAGAGCCGGTCAGCTTAGCTATACCGATGTTCAGCTTGTCCGCGTATTCTTTGAGGCCTTGGTAGTGCTGGTCGGCTAAGATCTCTGTAGGGGCCATCATAGACGCCTGACTGCCTGAGTTCACAACCAGCAGCATGCAGATAAAGGCTACAATGGTTTTGCCGGAACCCACATCGCCCTGCAACAAGCGATTCATCTGTCGACCAGACTTCATGTCTTGATAAATTTCTTTGATTACCCTTTTCTGAGCATTGGTCAGGTCGAAAGGGAGGTGTTCATTATAGAAAGACGTTAAAAGACTAGAGTCACGGAAAACTTGACCTTTGAACTTATCGATCCGAGTGATTTTGAGTTTCAAAAGCTTGAGTTGAATAAAGAATAGCTCCTCAAATTTCAACCTAAACTGGGCTTTTTGTAATAACTCATTATTGGAAGGGAAATGAATGTGCCATAGGGCAAAGTGCTTTTCAATCAAGCCAAATTGAGTAGTGAGCTTTTCGGGTAACGTTTCTTGGATATGGCGTTCGGCCAATACCATAACCTGACGAACAAGCTTTGACATGGCTTTACTATCCAAGAACTTTGCCTTCATCTTTTCAGAAGTATGATAGACAGGTTGCAGAAAGGCTGCTTTCTCGTTCTGAGTTGTCAGCACTTCAATTTCGGGGTGCGCTACGTTAATTTTCCTTCCAAAGGCCGCAGGTTTGCCAAAGACAACATAGTCTACCCCAAGCCTTAGTTTCTTACTTATCCATGGGATTCCCTTGAACCAAACCAATTCGATTTCACCAGTATCATCAGAGAAGCGAGCGACTAGTCGCTTTTTTCGCAATTCACCGATGGTGTCAAGTTTGGTGATACGCCCTTTCATCTGTACGAAGGGCATGTCTGCATGTACTTCAGATATCTTCTGGAACTTGGTGCGATCCTCATAGCGAAATGGATAATGCTGGATCAAATCCCCATAGGTAAACAGGGCTAATTCCTTACCAATTAAGGCTGCTTTTTGAGGACCAACTCCTTTAAGAAATTCGATACTGGTATCGAAGAATGAGGGCATGTGTCAATTTAGTATTTCCACTCAAAAGATTTGAGCATTTCTAATACATCCTTCTTGATGAAGTTGATGATTGGCTGAAGGGAATCGTTTTTTGTTGCCGTACTAAAGTAAAGCGCTCCACGAAAAAAGTGATTGGTACTATCGGAGGTGAAGAATTGTAACTGTGTAGGAACTTCACCTTCTAGCTGGGTGAGACTTGCTACCTGACCGCGAGGTAAAGCCACCAGAGTTTCTTCTATGCCATAGGCTCTAACGTCATGTCTCATGGCTAGTGCAAAGGCTTCATTAAGTAAGACCTTAGCTTCATTGTCTCCTTGGGTCAAGTCCTTATAGGTGATTTGAAGTAGTGCATCAAAATCGTCATAGTACAAATTCGCCCAATAGCGATCTGCATTTTTATTTGAATCACCAGCCAATTGCGCATAGTTTGAATAGACGAAACTGTATGGAAAGGTGTCAGGAAGCGCTTGATATGCGTTTTGCGGAAGGTCTATTCTATTGTATCCAGCAGGCTTAGGAAGATAGACTTCTTCGCATGCTGAAAGAACGACCAATAAGCATATGAGAAACTGAACTAAGTATCTTCTTCGGATTTTCAAATCACACCGTTGGTTTGATCAACACACGAATTCGCTTTATGCGCCTTGCATCTACTGCGACTATTGTAAAAAGAAAGTTATCAAACCCTATCTTTTCACCAGCTCGCGGTAGTTTAGAGTTTATCTCTAGCAATAGCCCACCAAGTGATTCGCTTTCTCCTTTCACTTTGTCGAATAGTGCGGGTTCCACCTCTACAATTTTGCAGAAGTCATTTAAAGAAGTTTTGCCCTCGAAGATATACGTTGAGTTGTCAAGTTTATTATAAGCAACATCTTCGTCATCGAACTCATCATTGATTTCACCAACGATTTCTTCGATAATATCCTCCATGGTAATTAGCCCAGAGGTACCTCCGTATTCGTCTACGATGATTGCCATGTGCACACGTTGTTCCTGAAAATCTTTCAGTAGGGCATCCACTTTTTTATTCTCAGGTACAAAGAAGCCAGGCCTAAGGAGTGCTTGCCAAGCAAAATCATCGTCTTTATCGATATGGGAGATTAGGTCTTTGATGTAGAGAATACCTTCAATCTTGTCTATCGTTTCGTTATAGGCGGGGATTCTTGAAAAACCACATTTATTGATTTTGTCCATGAGTTCATGGAAATCTACTTCGATGTCAATGGCTGTGATGTCCATTCTAGATTTCATGACTTGCTTTACGCCCAGTGTACTGAAGTTTACAATTCCTTTAAGGATACCTTTTTCTTCATCGCTTGTATCTTCACCAGTGGTAATTTCTAAGGCGTGATTTAGTTCATCTACTGTGAGATTCTGTCCTTTTTTCACCACGTTTTTTTCAATGATGTTAGTCGCGGCTATTAAGAGGAATGAAAAGGGTCTTAAAACTCTTTCTAAGAATAGAAGTCCGTTTGCTGTTGTTTTGGCAAACTTGGAATTGTGTTGATTGGCGTAGTTTTTTGGTACTACCTCACCGAAGAAAAGAATAATAAAGGTGACTATAATAGTCAATGTTAATACAACCGCTCCTTCGGGGGTTTTGGTGTCTACTAGTGTCCAAGTAAAGAAGGTGGCTAGGGTGACTATCGCAATATTGATCAAGTTGTTCATGATCAATATGGTTGCTAATAGGTAACGCTTACGATCTAATAATTTTAAAATGGCGTTTCCTGAGGGAGTATTCTCTTCCTTGAACTTAGATAGTTGTGTGTTATCTAAAGAAAAGAAGGCAACCTCTGACCCTGAAATCAGAGCGGATGCCAAAATGAGCAAAACAAAAGCTATTCCATTAATTATCACGTAACTACTGGAGAGTTCTACGAATTGAGAAAGGAGCACTAAACTAGGCCCGGGGTCGTCTGATGGTAAGTCCAAATTCTATTTTTAGTCTGCTATCAGAAAGGGAGGTCGTCTGTATCATCCTCAGGAATAGAAGATACGGGGCTTTCCTTTCCTTCGTTGGCCGTATTGCTTTGTGGAGCTGGTGCTCCTCCTTCAGTACGACCACCTAGTAAGGTTAACTCACGGCCAACTACTTCAGTGGTATATCGCTTGTTCCCATCTTGGTCATCCCAAGAGCGAGTTGTCAACTTACCCTCAATATATACTTGACCACCCTTCTTTAAAAATCGCTCGGCAATTTCGGCTAGCGGAGTCCAAAGTACAACATTGTGCCACTCAGTGTTCGTGACCTTTTCTCCTTGCTTGTTTTTGTAAGTCTCGCTTGTTGCAATAGAGAAGTTTGCTACTGCTCTTCCGTTTTCAAGGTGACGCACCTCTGGGTCCTTACCCAAATTTCCAACCAAGATTACTTTATTTACTCCTGCCATGATATTTGCTTAATTTAAGATTGAGCTGGATGAATCTAATTAAAAAAATTCTTTTTGCAAATAGTTTTGGATCAGTATCGGTTTTGGTAATTCCTGAACTTCTGCCAATTCAAATGCTTCTAGATTTTTGCTTTTTGAAAGCGCTATAAAGTTACCTAATTCATTCACCCTAACCCTAATGAATCGAGTGAAAATTCGCTGGTGTGTCAATATATGTTTCACTTCCTCAGAAAAATCGAGGAGGGTTAACTCCTTAGTGCCTAGTTCTTTCAAGAAATCTTCTTCAGAAAGGGGGGATTGACTTTCCAATAGGTTGAAGTCGTACAGTCCCTGCCATACATCCTTAGGCCCGCGTTCTTTCATCAGCAGCTTATCCCCATGTTCATAGATAAAGTAGTAGAAGTAGCGATTTCTGACTTTTACCTTTTTAGTTTTAACAGGAAGCTGGCCTTGTTTGCTTGTGTTGAAGGCAAAACAAAAATGACTCATGGGGCAAATCGCACACGCTGGACTCTTTGGTGTACATTGGATGGCACCAAAGTCCATGATTGCTTGATTAAACTCTCCGGGAGCCTTTTTATCTATCAAAGTATTCGCCTTGGTCTCGAATACTTTCAAACTCTTACTATCCGAGATGTCATTTTCTATTCCGAAGACACGGCTTAATACCCGGAAAACGTTGCCGTCTACGACAGCATTTGGTTCGTTGAAGGCGATAGACGCTATTGCCGCTGCTGTATACCTGCCAATGCCTTTTAACTTTAATAAAGCATCAAATTTTAATGGAAAAACCCCTTTGAGCTCAGAAGAAACAGTTTTTGCACAGGAGTGAAGATTTCTAGCACGGGAATAATAGCCAAGCCCTTGCCAAAGGCGGAGTACTTCGCTTTCAGGAGCATTTGCGAGGTCTTTTACCGTTGGGTATTGCTCAATAAATTTCAAATAGTAAGGCATGCCTTGTTTGACCCTCGTTTGCTGAAGTATTATTTCCGAAAGCCAAATCTTATATGGGTCATTCGTCTGGCGCCATGGGAGATCACGTTTCTGATGGCCGTACCAGCTAATTAGTTGATTTACAAATATTTCGCTATCCAAAGTTGCTTTTATAGGGTTGTGAGGTGGTTTGCTGCGCTGGTTCTCCATTTTTTTTAGGAATACGTTTTTTAATTAGTCACGAACCCTTAATTTTGCACCCCAAAATAACTGGGAATAAGTTTTTTACACAATTTTTATTAACCTAAAAATATAAGTTAAAGTGACTAAAGCAGATGTTATCAATCAGATAGCCGAAAAGACCGGAATTGACAGGTCTGATGTTACTACAACTGTTGAGACCCTTTTTGCGGTAGTGAAAGACTCAATGGCGGAAGGAGAGAACATTTACGTCAGGGGATTCGGAAGCTTCGTGAATAAAAAGAGAGCTAAAAAAATTGCTAGAAACATATCGAAAAACACGGCAATCGTGATTGACGAGCATTATGTTCCTAGCTTTAAACCATCAAAGGTTTTTATTGAACAAGTGAAAAGCAGCGATAAAGTTAAAGCTGCTAATAATTAATATTTTAAGCCTCAATAGGCTTTATGAATAAGGTTCAGGGAATACTTCTTGTTGTCGCAGTGCTGCTGGTGGTTGCTATTTATAGCCTTCCTAAAGTGGTGGTTAATAATGAGAGTACCGAACAAGCAGCGTTTATTGACGAAACTATTCCCGGTGGAATAGTTGATCATAGCACCGAAATTCCTGAAGAGGTTCAGCCTCGGATAGCTTTTTGGAAAGACAGGTTGTTGAGCAATGGTCGAATTCAGCCAAACATTGAATCATTAGATTCGTTGATGGCAGTTTTCATGGAGATAAACAAATATGATAGTGCCGCTTATTATGCGGCATTGTATGCTGAAGAACTTGATCAAATATCACTCTGGCAGAAGGCTGGAGATGCTTATTTTGAAGCGTTTACATTCGCTTTAGATAAGCCAAAAATTGACTTCCTAGGAGGTAAAGCACGAGAGATTTATCAAAAAATACTCGAAGAGCAATCAGACAACTATGATGTAAAACACAATGTCGCAATGACCTATGTGTCTTCATCAAATCCAATGCAAGGAATCATGATGTTAAGGGAAATTTTGGAGCAAGATCCAGATAACCAACGAACATTAATGAGCATGGGTAGAATGTCTATTCAAACTAGTCAGTTTGAGAATGCCGTAGAGCGTTTTGAGACGTATGTGCGTTATTATCCACAAGATGTTGAAGGAAATTTCTTTTTAGGGGTGTGCTATTATGAAATTGGCCAGTTGGTCAAGGCAAAAGCACAGTTCGACAAAGTTAAAGAATTAGGTGCTGATGAGCAGATTATAACTGCTGCTGATGAGTATCTCGAGAGAATTAGTTAAAACATTAAAACATTACGAATATGCCTTGCGGTAAAAAAAGAAAAAGACATAAGATTTCTACTCACAAGAGAAAGAAGAGACTCAGAAAGAACAGACATAAGAAGAAGTAGTCTGACTTCATTTTTATGTGCTATACACGATTAAAAGTTCTTTTTTAACATAAAATACTATCACATTGAGCAATGAATTAATTATCAATTCAACTCAAAGTGGATGTCGTATAGCCCTTCTTAAAAACAAGAGTTTAGTTGAATTTCATCATGATAATGATGAAACAAAATTCAATGTCGGAGATATATATCTGGGTACAGTCAAAAAGATTGTCCCAGGTTTAAATGCCGCGTTCATTGATATTGGGTACGAAAAAGATGCTTTTCTGCATTATTTGGACTTAGGTCCGCAGATCAGATCTCTTAACAAGTACACCAAGCAGGCTATAACCAATAAGAATATTACTGGTGGTCTGAGTAAGTTCAAGAGCGAACCTGACATTAACAAGCTTGGAAAAATGAGCCAAGTTTTGACAAAAGGACAAAAATTACTTGTCCAAGTTGTCAAAGAACCTATTTCAACTAAGGGGCCACGACTCACTTGTGAGTTGTCGATAGCGGGGCGCTACATGGTTTTAGTGCCTTTCTCTAATGCTATCAACGTTTCGAAAAAAATCACCGATGGTGAAGAGCGTAAAAGACTTTTACGCTTAATTTCATCTATCAAGCCGGAGGGTTTTGGCGTCATTATTAGGACGGTTGCCAAAACTAAGAGCGTTTCCGAACTAGATAAAGACCTTCGTAATCTTCAGGATACCTGGAAAGAGGGAATTAAGAACCTACACAATGTCAAGCCTAGAGATAAGGTAATTGGCGAAGTGAGCAGGGCTTCTTCATTATTGAGGGATATTCTTAATGAGTCTTTTGACAGTGTCGTAACTGACGACAAAGAGATCTACGAGGAGATAAAAGTCTTCATTCAAAAGATTGCTCCTGAAAAGGAAAAAATCGTTAAGCTTTACAATGGTAAGGCTAAGATTTTTGAATCTTATGACGTAGAGAAGCAGATGAAATCTCTTTTTGGTAAGTCTGTAAGTCTACCTAAGGGAGGTTATCTAATCATCGAGCATACTGAAGCCCTACACGTTGTTGACGTGAACAGTGGTAACAATAAGTCTAATGCTGGTGAAGATCAAGAAGCTACGGCATTGCAGGTCAATATGGAGGCTGCCAAAGAGGTAGCGCGCCAATTGAGACTCCGCGATATGGGTGGAATCATTGTAATCGACTTCATTGACATGAGAAGAGCTGAGAATAAAAAGCAGCTTTATCAATTCATGAAAGAAGTAATGGCGGATGATCGTGCTAAGAACACAATTTTGCCATTATCGAAGTTCGGTTTGATGCAAATCACTCGTCAAAGGGTAAGACCTGAGATGAATATCGCTACCCGTGAGGTTTGTCCTACGTGTAATGGTACTGGTAAAGTGAGCGCGACTATCATGGTTTCCGATCAGGTTGAGAAGAATATCGAATATATTCTAAGTACTCAGAACGAGAAGGGTGTGGTCATAGCGTTACATCCATTCTTGCATGCATACTTCACTAAAGGAGTCTTCTCTAAGAGATGGGAGTGGTATAGAAAGTATCATACTTGGGTTAAGATGGAGAAAGACAGTTCTCTAGGTCTCTCCGATTATACCTTCTACAATAAGATGGGAGAAGAGATTGAAATGAAAGCTTAAACATAAAAAACCCCGACTTGTCGGGGTTTTTTATTAGAACTTAATGCCAAACTCAAGGCTGAAGAGGTTGCTCTTCACCTTAAAGTCATCATATATTGGATTCTGTGTCTTTACTTGGTCAAGGAAACCAATGTAATAGTTAATACCAGCATAGACTCGAGTATTGACACCAATACTTCTTTCGAGTCCTCCTCCAAAATTTCCTGAAAGATCTAGTGCTCTAAATTCGCTAACGAAGTTGTTACCAGGAGTTTCATTATTAGTATTTAATCGTATTTCAGGAACTATACCAAAGTTGAAAAATACCTTTGTGTCAAGAATAACCTCATTAGTGTAAAGCTTGAGTAATACGGGCAGTTGCAGATATTCATGGTCATATCTTTCTGAAATCTTTTGACCAGCGAGTACAGCGGGGTCAGTTATGCTGATGCGCGTGGCTTTTGAAGCAAAGTTTATACCTGTATGAAGGTGATAGTTTTCCTTAAAGGGCAAGTCTATAAAGGCACCGATCAAGAACTTGACGGCCGTTCCGTCCCTTCCAATGTCAGTACTGTTACCATCTGATGATGTGCGAGAAAGAGAATATGATGGTCCTACTTTGATTCCAATTCTATAGTCCTCTTGGGCTGTAGCGAATTGACTTAAAACTATCAAAATGATTACTGAGAAAAGGTATTTCTTCATGTTCCCTAAAATAAATAAATACATTTGTCATTTAATAAGAAGAGATGCTTAAGCGGTACTTTATTCTAGTTTTATTATTGACTTCATTGGCTTGCTCAAGTGATGATTCATGTGATAGCAATGTGGATTTATCAGATGTGACGCTAGAATTAGATTTCGAAAACCTCACACATGACATTAGTGAGATCGAAAGTGAGGAAGACTTGAGCGCATTTTTTGAAGCTAACCCTATCATTCGAGATGAATTCTTCGAATATGGAGGGAGACCGTCAGAAGACAAAGTCTTGACCGACTTGTCTCAGCTAGTGCATACACCAGAAATTAATGCAGTGTTGAAAGCTAAGTCATTTGTCGCTTTCGAAGAGGTACTAGATAAGAACAGAGATTTACGAGAGTTTTTAACCTACGATTATTTATCCATCAATAAGGGTAAAACGATAAAGGACCTGTATGACATGTTCTCAAATTCTCGGATCACTGCTTTAACCGGTAGAGAGGTAACCAGTATTGAGCCGCTAAGGAATTACCTGATGACTAGCCCGACCGAACGTGATTACTTCTATACCATCTTTGCATATCGTACGGACGATCAGCTATTAAAAGCTAATTATGACTTGCTGCAGAATGCCTTTATAGACACGCTCTACCAAGAGACCATGAACTTGATTGATGCCGGGATGATCGGCTATGAGCTCGATAGGGCTTACAAAAGAGTCCAAAAGGTATATCCTGATTTTCAATCGCCAAAGGTGCAAGCAGTCTATTCGGGTTTTGGTAAGGATATTTATCTAACGGATTCATTACTCATCATAGGTTTAGATTACTATTTAGGAGAGGGCGCTTCCTTTAGACCTAACGTTTATGAATACCTGAGGGTGAGGCTTACTCCAGAACACTTGGTCCCTCAGCTACTACAGTTTACGTCACTAAAGTTTAACCAAACGAAAAAGGGTAAACGAACCATTTTGGAAGACATGATTTACTACGGTAAGGCCATGGAGTTTACTAGTGAGATGCTACCATGCGCGGCAGATAGCATTATTATGGGTTATTCAAGTAAGGAGTTTGCAGACGCGGCCGTGAGTGAAGGCGTGATTTGGGCTCACTTTTTAGAAAGAAAGCTATTGTACAGCGATGTCCCCTCTAACATCACAAAGTATATTGACGAACGCCCTGGTGTACCTGAAATAGACAAGGACTGCCCAGGCCGAATTGGTCAGTGGCTCGGCTGGCAAATTGTGAAGGCCTATCGCGAAGAGTCTGGGGTGAGTATAACGGAACTAATGAGTGAGACAGATGCTCAGAAGATTCTTACGCAGTCAAAATATAGACCTCGTTCTCGTTAGCCTGAATTTGGTTTTCGTTGTTCAATACTTTAACCAACTTATCGATTTGTAGCTTTTTTGAATAAAGCGATTCTGCCAGACTCCGTGCATTATTCTTAGCGGCCTCTAGTGAATCTCTTTCTTCCAGATAGGGTTTTAGTTTACTCACAAATTCTTTTGGCTTATGAGGGTCAGCGTAAAAACCGCACTTGTATTGCTCCACCATGTCCTTGGTCCAGCCAGGCGTATTCACAATGGTTAGCTTTCCCGAGGCAAGGCTATCAAATAATTTATTCGGACTGTTTGTTGCCAGCACGGGTAAGTCTGCAAAACTTACATAAGAGGCGTCAGTTATGTTCAGTATTCTTTTGACTCCCTCTTTATTTTGATGACCGATAAACTCTACGTTGGCCAGTTTCTTTAAATATGTTTGAAGTTTAATACTTTGAAGCTGAGAACCTTCACCAACTATTTTAAAATCAATATTGAGATCAGCTAATTTTGCTTCTTGGGCAATGTCCAGTAAGAATTCTAAATGGTTTGTTGCTCCGATACTACCTAGGTAGGTCACTACGAATGGTTTTTTAACATGATAGAATTCGATCAGCTCAGGATCTTTAATTTCCTTGACGAAAAACTGACAATCCGCCATATTGGGAATCATAAAAACATCTTTTTCGGGCACAACTTTTTTAATCCAATCACGCATACCTGGAGATAGCGCCACAATTTTATCAGCGTGCTTATATATTTTGGCCTCAAGCCTGTAAAGTCTCTTTTTAAAGAAGGCTCCCTTTATAGCCCCAATTTCTATTGGCGCTGTTGGCCAAAGATCTCGTACTTCGAAGGTGTAGTTAATTTTGAGGTTCTTTTTTAACCAAATACCAATTAAACCCACTGTTAAGGGTGTAGATGTGATATAGGCGTGATCGATTCTTTCGATCTTCTTAGCCAGCCGCTTTGCTTTTCTAACAAATTTGAAAAATGACAAGACACGTTTTATAAAGCCCATGTCATTGTGATACTTGACAGGGAGATAGTGTACTTTAACACCATCAATTTCCTTGATGGTATAGGTGGAGTCATTATGACTGGTAATCATTTCTACTTCAAAACCATTCTCTACAAGACCCTTGGATAGATAGTAAGAGCGAATCGCTCCACCTTCTTGTGGCGTTTTAAAAGTATTGGTGAATATAGAGAATGCGTGTCGGCACAGAGCAAATTTACGAAAATCAGCTTATCGGATGATTTTCTCTTTCTTTTCAAAATAACGGCAGAAGTGAATGAGCTTACATTCTTCACATTTTGGTTTTCTAGCAACGCAAGTATAGCGCCCATGTAAAATCAGCCAGTGATGGGCCAATGGAATTACTTCTTTGTTTAAGGTTTTTACGAGGGCCTTTTCAACCGCGAAAGGAGTCGTCAAGTTTTGGTTGACGAGCCCAAGTCTTTTTGATACCCGGAAAACATGGGTGTCAACGGCCATCGATGGCTGATTCCAAACAACGGAGGTAATGACATTGGCAGTCTTACGGCCTACTCCAGGCAGTTTTTGTAATTCTTCAATGGTCTGAGGGAGTTCAGAGCCAAAGTCTTCAACCAGCATTTTGCCAAGGCCAATAAGGTGCTTGGTTTTATTGTTGGGATATGAGACTGATCTGATATACGGAAAGAGTTCGTCAAAATGTGTGGCAGCCAAATGTTCAGGCGTAGGGAAGTCCTGAAACAATTTTGGGGTCACCAAATTGATTCTTTTATCAGTGCATTGAGCACTTAAAACTACAGCAACCAGTAATTGAAACGGGTTGTCGTAGTTGAGTTCTGTCTCAGCTTGTGGCTGATTTTCGCTAAAATAGGCTACAAATTGCTCGTACCGTTCCTTCCGTGTCATTACGCTAAAATAGCCTAATCCACGGAATGTAAATGGTAAGATTTAGAATAACTGATGATCGCATCTACAGTTTTTGCAGAGGGAGCTTTCATAGAAGTTTCTAAATTATTGACTACACTGAAAAGGTCTGTATAGGCATCCGCAAGTTGCTCATCGAAGAGCATTGCGATTTCTATCTCCGAACTTTCTTCAGGGGTAGTTTCTTTGTAAATGTAACGTACTAGGTCATTTTGGGTAAAGGTTCTTATCATACGCAATGTTCTTTTTTTCCATCTTTTTTCTAAGGTTGATGAGGGCATAACGCATACGGCCTAGGGCAGTGTTGATACTCACACCAGTGGTATCAGCAATTTCCTGAAAGCTCATTTCCATATAATGCCTCATCATAAGTACTTCACGCTGAGCATCTGGCAACTCTTTAATCAAGTCGCGCAACAAAGCGTGAGTGTCTTCTTTTATTTGTTTGGACTCAAAAGAGTCTTCCGAAAATTCTAATGAATTGAATACGCTACTGCCATCTTCCATGACAATAGTTGGATAACGTTTTGCTCTTCTGAAGTGATCAATCGCTAGATTATGTGCAATTCTAGTCACCCACGGCAGAAATTTACCTTCCTCATTATATCTACCTGTCTTAATGGTCTTAACCACTTTAACAAAGGTTTCTTGTAACAAGTCCTCAGCCAAATATTGATCTTTCACGATCAAATAGATGGTAGTGTAAATCTTCTTAGTGTGACGGTTTACCAGCGTAGTGAACCCTTCTTCGATACCATTTTTATACTGCGATATCAATTGACTATCGCTTATAGCATATTTCCTCATGTCAGTAATTGTTAGGTTAACGTAGAGGTTTGTATCTATATTGTGCTGGTTTTAGGGTTAGAATTATTTCTGTAGTGTTCTCAAAAGTATAAAATCTCAATTACAAAGCAAATACCCATTTGTCTTTGTCAAATCAAGACGAGTTCCTTTTTGTTGTTTTCTTGTGACTCCAAAGAATTAGCAATCATAGTGCCAAAACTTAAAATTATATTCGGATTTACTCGAATTAAATTAAAGTAAGAATAAGCTATCAGCTCTCTTATCTTTGCATCCTCATGAATTTAACAACTGTTCTGAAAAATACCCCTATCGATGACCTCGATCCTAAGCAGTTCATCATTATTAAAGGAGCCAAGGTAAATAACCTTAAAAGCCTCAGTGTGGCCATTCCACGCAATAAACTGGTTGTAGTTACGGGCCTTTCGGGTTCTGGAAAATCTTCACTTGCTTTTGACACCCTCTTTGCCGAAGGTCAGCGTATGTACGTTGAAAGTTTGAGTAGCTATGCACGTCAATTCTTGGGTAGAATGGAAAAACCAGAGGTTGATTATATCAAGGGTGTTTCACCGGCTATTGCCATAGAGCAGAAGGTCAGCACTAGAAACCCACGCTCTACAGTGGGTACATCGACCGAAATTTATGATTACCTAAAATTACTTTTTGCCAGAATTGGAAAGACTTACTCCCCTGTAAGTGGTGAAGAGGTGCAGCGCGACAGTGTAAGCAGCATTGTTGATTTTATGCTGACGAAAGAAGAAGGTAAAAAGGTAATGATCCTTTGTCCTTTAGTAAAAAAAGAGGATCGTACGGTAGAGCAAGAATTAAACATCTTGTTGCAGAAAGGATATACCAGAGTACTTTCCGAAGGGGAGCCTTACTTTATTGAAGACCTTTTAAAAGAGCTAAAAAGCGCGGAAGGCAAACCGCTTGAAATATTAATCGATCGTGGTGTCGTTCAACGAGACGAGGACACCCAATTTAGGTTTGGAGATTCAGTTCAAACCGCTCTATTCGAAGGAGAAGGGGATTGCATCATTGACTTTCCGGGCGATGAAAGGCTTTCTTTCTCAGATCGATTTGAGGCAGATGGTATTCTTTTTGAAGAGCCAAGTGTTAATCTTTTCACATTTAACAATCCTTTTGGCGCTTGTAAGAAGTGCGAAGGGTTTGGAAAGATATTAGGAATCGACCCAGACCTTGTCATTCCAGACAAGTCACTCTCGGTATATGAAGGTGCTATTGCCCCATGGCGAAGCGAAACAATGAAGAAATGGCTTGAGCCCTTGCTGAAGCATGGTATAGAGTTTGATTTTCCGATTCATCGTTCTTTTAGTGAATTGACCAAAGCTGAGCAAGAGCTGCTTTGGACGGGAAATAAATACTTCAAAGGGATTAATAAATTCTTCGGATTTTTAGAATCGAAGATGCACAAGATTCAATATCGCGTCATGTTATCTCGATATCGTGGTAGAACGGATTGTCCAGAATGTCATGGAACGCGTCTCCGTATGGATGCCTCTTATGTGAAAATCGCAGGCGAATCGATTACTGGACTTGTATTGATGTCTGTTCAGAACATGCTAAAGTTCTTTGATCAACTTGATTTGACGGAATTCGAAGAGAAGATAGCAGGACGATTGATGAAAGAAATTTGTAATCGACTTGAATACCTCGATCGCGTAGGACTTAGCTATTTAACCCTTAACCGATTGACAAGCACACTTTCAGGAGGTGAATATCAACGTATCAAATTGGCTACTTCTTTAGGAAGTGCGCTTGTGGGTTCAATGTATATCTTAGATGAGCCAAGTATTGGTTTGCACCCGAGAGATACTGATCGATTGATTTCAGTTTTGAAAACCCTTCGCGACCTAGGCAATACCGTAGTTGTCGTTGAGCACGAAGAGAAAGTAATGGAAGCGGCTGATCAAATCATTGATATTGGTCCTGAGGCAGGGTCGAATGGTGGTGAATTAGTCTTCCAAGGAACGCTAGATGAGCTTAAAGAAGCAGGAAATACTTATACAGCAAAATACCTTAATGGTACTGAAAGACTTGAAATCCCTTCGGTCAGACGTAAGTGGAGAGATAGTATCAAAATAAAAGGAGCTAGAGAAAATAATTTAAGAAATATAGATGTAGAGGTGCCTTTAGGCGTCCTTACCGTCATTACGGGCGTCAGTGGTTCTGGTAAATCAACACTAGTTAAACGCATACTATATCCGGCACTGGGTAAGATGTTAGGCACTGTAGGTGAGCAAACGGGTAAAATGGATGGACTTGAAGGTTCTCTGAGAACGATCACTCAAATCGAGTTTGTCGACCAGAACCCTATTGGTAAATCTTCTCGATCTAACCCTGTTACTTATGTAAAGGCCTATGATGCGATTCGTCAGCTCTTTACCGACCAAACGCTTGCTAAGCAGCGAGGCTACAAACCAGCATTTTTCTCTTTTAATGTAGATGGAGGTCGATGTGAAACATGCCAAGGGGAGGGTGTTGTCAAAATTGAAATGCAGTTTATGGCTGATATTCACCTGACATGTGAAAGCTGTAAAGGGAAACGTTTCAAACAAGAAATTTTAGAAGTTACTTTCAACGATAAGAACATCGCGGATGTGTTAGACATGACCATCGATGATGCGATGGAGTTCTTTGAGGGAGAAAGGCCTGTGATCTCTAAGCTTGCTCCGCTCCAAGAGGTTGGCTTAGGCTATATACGGCTTGGTCAGTCCTCAAACTCGCTGAGTGGTGGTGAGGCGCAACGTGTGAAACTTGCTTTTTTCTTAGGTAAAGGAACGCCTAAATCAAGAAGTGCATCCAAGGATAATATCCTTTTCATATTTGATGAGCCTACTACTGGCCTTCATTTTCATGATATTGCAAAGCTGATGAAGTCCATCAATGCATTGATCGAACAAGGAAATTCTGTAGTGATCATTGAGCACAATACGGAAGTAATAAAATGTGCTGATTGGGTAATTGACCTTGGACCTGATGGTGGTGACAAAGGAGGTGGACTTTGTTTCGCTGGAACGCCAGAAGATATGGTCAAATTAAAAGACAACCATACTGCGCACTACTTAGCAGACGTATTAGGGTAGCCTTTTGATCTTCTTCTTTTCTTCAAAGCACTGAATACGTTGGCAGAAACGATTAAAGCTGCACCTAGTACTTTCGAGGAATTCATTTCTTCATTCAAAAAGATATAACTGGTGATCATTGCAATGGGTGTTCCCAAATAGAATATTAAGCTCGTGGTGGTCGGTGCCAGCATCGTTGATGCCCTGAGCCATAGCGTATGTGCTCCCACAGTACAGACGACACCAAGAATGCCTAAGAAGATCCAATCCTGTTGTGTTAAGTCCCAGTTGGACTCTGAAGTAAATGCTAGAAAGACGATTAAGGCAAAAGCGTATTGGCCAAATGCACGGGTTAGAGAGTCAATGTGTTGGTGTCTTCTTTGAACAAAGGGAAGTATGGCAAAGAAGAAAGCACTGACTAATCCAATTAGAATTCCAGCGGTTAGGTCATTTTCTAAGCTGAATTCTGGCACAATCAAGAATATTCCGACTAAGGCAACGACAACGGCAATGAGGTCTGGTAGCACAGGTCGCTGACCGTTGATGAACCAATTCAAATAGATCATATGCAAGCCAAAGGAAGAGACTGAGAGTATGGCAATGGAAGGTGTGGCTAACTTGACACTGATGAAGTAAGTAATCCAATGTGCACCGAAAAGAAGCCCTATATACACAAGCCCTTTCCAATCTTTCTTAGAGAGTTTTTTCAGTTTACTAACCCTAACAACACTGTAGAGAAATGTAGTGCCAATGATCAATCGCACAATACCTATAGTAAAGGCATTGGCTGAAACCTCTTTGATAAATACTGGAGTAATTCCAAAAAGGAAAACTGCGATTAAGCCTTCGGTATAGTAGCGAGAGTTCAAGGATTCAAATGTAATTGAAAACTAGAGTAACGCTTAATTTGACCGATGCTGATTTGGTCAAGGAATTGACAAATCAACAATCCTTTCCTCTTAAACCAACTAAGCTTTCTGTTCAGCTGGGGCATCAGTTTTTAGCAAACCCTTTCTTTTCAAAATGGTCTCAACAAACTTGATTTCATTTTGCGTTTTGAAGGCGTTAAAAGGAAAAAGCATCAATTGCGCTTTGTTCACCACTAAAACGATCTGCTTTTTGTCTACCCAGGCTCTTTTGATTTGGTCCCACTTCATTGGCATACCCTGCTTAGAGTTCATTTTAATCAGAATCTGCTGACTGTTGATCTCATAAGAGAGCTTTTCGAAAAGCATTTTACTTTGCTCAAGCTGAGTAACTCCGGCAAACTGAATGATCCAGAAGAGTAAATAAAGAGATAAAGCGATAAGGGCCCCGATCCACCACCAGTTTGACGGTATTACAAAGGCCATTGAAGAAATGGCAAGGACGATTAATCCTACCCACCATTGTTCTCTGAGTACATTG
Organism: Roseivirga sp. UBA7431; assembly: GCA_002477595.1. Taxonomy (GTDB): domain Bacteria; phylum Bacteroidota; class Bacteroidia; order Cytophagales; family Cyclobacteriaceae; genus Roseivirga. Next base: position 7,619 of record DLQN01000016.1, on the reverse strand, counting down.
CGCATTCCTGCACGTCTGTATGCCTTCTTATCTAAGGCGTATTTCTTAGTTTTTACAATCATTTTTAAGCTCCTCTATACACAGTGTCGAAAAAGGAACACAAACATAAGGATCAAAACTATGGCTTCAATCATTAGGACTAAAAAATTGCGTTTGTTCTTTGGCAAATTATTCTGCTTTTAAACTGATATCCAGACTTTTGATAGAATGGGTAAGTGCTCCAACGGAAATATAGTCAACCCCTGTCTGTGCTACTGACCGAATGGTGTCTTCTGTAATGCCACCGGAAGCCTCCGTCTCTGAGCGGCCATTGACTAGTGCTACCGCAGAAGCCATGGCTTCATTTGACATATTGTCGAGCATTATTCTGTCTACTCCTCCAACCTCAAGGGCTTCTCTAACCTCATCAATATTCCTAGTTTCGACTTCGATTTTGAGGTTTCTATTCGTTTCCTGTAAGTATGCTTTGGTTGCATTGACTGAAGCTGTAATTCCTCCAGCGAAGTCATTATGGTTGTCTTTTAGCATGATCATATCAAACAATCCATAGCGGTGATTAACGCCTCCACCTATTAAAACGGCCCATTTTTCAAGCATTCTCATGTTTGGAGTCGTTTTTCTAGTATCTAATAACTTCGCGTTTGTTCCAGAAATCATATCTGTCAACTGTGAGGTTTTTGTAGCAATACCACTCATACGTTGCATACAGTTGAGGAGCAGCCGTTCTCCACCGAGAATGGCTCGAACCTTGCCCTTGAGTCTAAGAATAATTTCCCCAGTTTTTACTTGATCTCCGTCTTTCGCCAAAGGGCTAATGATCATGTCGGGGTCTAGCCGATGGAAAATTAGGGGTGCTAGCTCCATTCCTGCTATCACACCATCTTCTTTCATGATGAGATAGGCAGATTTTATAGCATCGGCTGGAATAGACGCAAGTGATGAGTGATCTCCATCACCGAGATCCTCTTTAAATGCTTGATCAATGAAGTGTTCTAATCCCTCTTGGGTGACATAGGCAGGTCTCATGACACAAAAGTAGCCAAAAGAGCGTTGGAATAATGGGGGTTTTTGGAATTAACGGTCTTTCGTAAACTCTAGTCGATAGACTTTGTAGACCTTATTGTATTGCTTTGCGCGGATGACGACACGATGCTTGCCAGAGGCTGATTTGTAAGTGCCGATGGCATAAATTCTAGCACCAGAGTTATTATCACCATCGTGAATGAACTCAAAACTTTCTGCTGGATGTTGCTGAAAGAACTTTTTCAGCATGATTTCGGCTTGATTAATACTGTATTCTTTTCGTTCATCATCCAGCTTAATCTCCACTTTTGTGTGGAGATACTTGGTCAGCTCTCGAGAGCTGCTGGCTTTTAACGCCTCCTCGACACTCTGAATAATATTGGTATCACTTTGGGCTAATGCCGAAAATGAAACGCACAAGGCTATTACCACAAGGATATTTCTAAAAATGTTATTCATTGATAAGGCTTGAATCCGTTTTTTGAACGAAAATTGTGCCAAAAAGTATGTGTTATTGTATACTAGCTTCAAATTAATACAAAGCAGATTCACTTACAAGCTAGCCTTTAATATTTATATTTGAGGTATGAACAAACGCGTTTTATTGATGATTCTTGATGGATGGGGGTTGGCGCAAGACAAGTCAGTTTCGGCAATCGATCAAGCGAATACTCCAGTTATGGATAAGCTCTTTCATACTTATTCGCACGCTAAACTCGAGGCTAGCGGGTTAGCAGTCGGCTTGCCAAAAGGTCAAATGGGTAATTCAGAAGTAGGTCATATGAATATTGGTGCTGGTCGCGTAGTGTATCAAGACTTGGTCAAAATCAATAAGGCAGTTGAAGAGAATACTTTGCGCGACAATGAAACTTTGAAGAAGGCACTTCATTACGCTAAGGTCGAGCATAAGAAGGTTCACTTGATGGGCCTTGTGTCTGATGGCGGTGTACATTCTCATATCAACCACCTAAAAGGGTTGCTGTCTATTTGTGCAGAGCATAAGTTGGACCAAGTGTTTGTTCATGCCTTTACTGATGGTAGAGATACAGATCCTAAAGGTGGAAAGGCCTATATGCAAGAGGTAATAGATCATGCTGAAAAGACTACTGGCCAAATCGCATCTGTGATTGGGCGATACTTCGCTATGGATCGTGATAACAGATGGGAGCGCGTGAAGCTTGCCTATGGAGCTATGGTTAATGGAGTCGGGTTAAAAACTGGTGATCCTATTGCGGCTATTCAAGCATCTTATGACGAAGGTGTGACGGATGAATTCATCCAACCCATTATTAATACCAATGGAGCGAATATCGAAGAAGGAGATGTCGTCTTGTGCTTCAATTTCAGAACAGATCGGGGCAGAGAAATTTCTCAAGCACTTACTCAATCTGATTTTCCAGAGCAGGGAATGACTAAGCTCAATTTGAGGTATGTCACCATGACCAATTATGATGATTCGTTCAGTGGTGTTGAGGTAATGTTCGACAAGGATAACCTAGTGAATACGCTCGGAGAGGTGCTTGCTGATGCAGGAAAGAACCAAATTAGAATTGCAGAAACAGAAAAATATCCGCACGTCACCTTTTTCTTCAGTGGTGGGAGAGAAACTGAATTTGAAGGTGAGAAAAGGATTTTATGTCCATCACCCAAGGTGGCGACCTATGATTTGCAACCAGAAATGAGTGCAAATGAAATAAAGGAGGCCATTGTTTCAGAACTGAATAAAGGAGAGGTTGATTTTGTTTGCCTCAACTTTGCTAACGCAGATATGGTCGGGCATACGGGTGTTTTCGAAGCAGCTGTTAAGGCTTGCGAAACAGTGGATACCTGTGCTGGAGAAGTGTTAGAAGCGGCATTGGCAAATGATTATACGACAATTGTTATTGCCGATCATGGTAACTCTGATATTATGATTAATAAGGATGGTTCACCAAACACGGCCCATACAACAAACCTTGTACCTTGTATTCTAGTTGATAAGGACATGAAGCCAACATTGAAGGATGGTAAACTAGGAGACTTAGCTCCCACTATCCTAAAACTAATGGGTGTTGATATTCCCTCTGAAATGACTGGCAACCTTCTTTTATGAAATTAACTGACAGACTCTTATTTATCCTTTTGATTTCGTCACTCGTTAGCTGTTCATCCGAACGAGAGCAGGCTGGCGCGATAAACACGCCATATTTTGATATAAAGGGGCTACTTGACAAAGAGTTATCTCTATTGGCTGATCAAGGCGCTTCTCTTGAGAAACTTTTGAATACGGGTGGACAGGAAGAGCTGTTAACGATAACCCCTGATTCAGTAGGATGGAATGAGCAGTTTAAACTCTTTTATGAGGCAGACATTAACAAGCCGGGCTTTGTTGGAGAGTACTTTGAAGAGGAATTGCCTACGATTAACGAAGTATCAAAAGTAATCTTCACATCCAAAAGTCAAAAGAATCCCGTTCAAGTAATGGAATGCTTTTATGAAAATGAAGCCTTAACGAAAGTAAGGCTATTGGTAAGTGAAGTGAATACCGTTTATACCGTCACTAAAGAATTGAGCCTTTACCTAAACGAAAATGGTATTACCAGCTTCGATATTAAAGGAGAAGAGTCCATGCGCTTTAAGAAGGACCTGAATTATATGATTCAAGGGACCGTTGTCCGGCCATTATAGCTTGAACAAAGCCTCCAAGAAACTCATATTTTCCTTACCCTTTTTAACAAGGAATAGAGGAATGTCTCTATCCTCCATTAATAACTTTTCAGCAACACTACCAATTAAGAAAGCGGCACCGCTAGATCGTCCTTTAGAGCCTAATATGATCATGTCAACACCTAGTTCTGCACCTGTTTTATAGATTTTATCTGCTGGGTGTGGGTCATCATCTAAAGCATATGTATGTTCATAACTAACGTTATCTAAATTCAGCTTCTTAAAGAATTTGTCACATTGCTCTTTAGTGTTTTCAAGCATGATGTTGGAAAACTCTTCGTAGCTTTTACCAGATTTCGCATAACCAACAGGGACGCGATAGACATTGTTGCTTAATAGTTGAGCACCTGACTTTTTCTGAATGTCAATACCAATCTCGAATGCCATTTGAGAGTGCTCCGAATAGTCAATGGAGATAAGTACCTTATTCAGTTCATAAGTAGTGTCTTCAGGCACGAAAATAATAGAAGAGGCCGTTCCTTTGGCAATTTTTCTTGAGTTAAGCCCGCTGCCTGAAAGCTTTTCTTTTCTGCCTAAAAGCATCAAATCAACTACTTTAACCTTTGCAAACTTGAGAATTTCGTCTGTAACAGTCCCCGCCAATACCGTCATATGTACATCACAGTTTTCAGGTTTAACAAAGTTCTCATTGATCACAAGCTCCATTTCCTTGATCAAAGTCTCATCTACTGGGGCAATTACGTTCCCATACTTTTCCTGGATTTCTTCAGGTAGTTCAAGGGAAGTAGTGACGTTGAGAAAGTAGATAGCATCAATTTCAAATATCTTTGCTATCATCGAGGCGTACTTAACAACGAATATGTCCATATCCGAAAGGTCTAGTGCGACTAACATTCTTTGAAACTTACTTAGGTCGTGCATGGCTGAAGCTGGGGTTGTATGGTAATTTATTGAATTAATCATGCCGATTCCAGCCTCTCATCAATTTTTTGAATCGAAAACTGAAGGTTTTTTTAAATAAACACTCTGCTTAATTACCTTTGCTGCCTTTGAAAGAGGCAGACGTGGAAGAGACATCGAATTTAAAAAAGTTACAAGCTAAGTGGGGATTGAAATCTATATTCCAGACGATCGTAGTTTTGATTGTTTTTGCTTGCACAGGAAGCACAGTGCTATTTATCAAGCCTTTTTTGTTTGATTTGATTGGCTTTGATGGTATAGAAGGCATTGCAGGAATACTGCTTTACATAGTGATGATCTTTCCTTTATATCAAATCTTGATCTTGATTTATGGGTTCATTTTTGGCCAATTTGCGTTCTTTTGGAAATGGGAAAAGAATATGGTTCAAAGAATTACAGGAAGGAAAGCTAAAGCCTCTAGGAAGACTTAGAATGAGTTATTAATTATATTTAGGAGTGAACACGCAGGTAAAAGAGTTATTGAAAGAACATTCGCTAAGGCTGACGCAAGGAAGGGCTGACGTGATTTCCATTTTCCTTAATAGGAACGTGGCGATATCTCATGGTGATATTGAATCTGACGTTGATGGTAAATATGATCGAGTAACGATTTACCGAACTCTGAAGTCATTCTTAGAAAAGGGCCTAATTCACAAAGTTCTTGATGATACTGGTGCCACTCGCTATGCACTTTGCAATGACGGTTGCAGTGAGGTAAATCACCAGCATAATCACATACATTTCAAGTGTCAAGTTTGCGATGAAACTACTTGCCTAAACTACGTAAATATTCCTGATGTAACATTGCCCAGTGGATTCATGATGGCTGAAAGCAATTATCTAATCACAGGTACTTGCGATAAGTGCAACTAAAGAGTAGCCTCTTCCTGAATACTTGAAACTTTCGGATCGCTTGGCCATGTAATGCCTGGCGGCAAATCAATTTTCGGAGGGCTATAAATCGTCTCTCCTCCATCATCGTCAGAACCTCTCGACTTCTTATTCTTCATTAATCTAAAGGTGAGATAGATCAACAAGACATAAGTGAGGCCACTTAAGAAGATATCGTAATAGAATGATTTCATTTGCTCTACGTAAACAATATACTTTAAGTTCGGCAGAAATGTTCAACAGAAAGGCTAAAAAACGAAGAAGATCAGCCAGATAACAAAGAAGATTGGCAAGAGAATAGGAATCGAAAACCTCAGAACGTAGCCAAAGAAGGAAGGCATGTGAATACCAGTTTGTTCTGCAATGGACTTAACCATGAAATTTGGGCCGTTACCAATGTAAGTCATTGCTCCAAAGAAAACGGCTCCAACAGAAATTGCCATTAAGTTAACTACCGAGTTATCGTAGGTACCTCCTCCTGCATATGCCTGAACATCAGCAATTGTACTAATATCACCACCCTGTGATGCCAAGGCTGCTGCTAAGAAATTAAGATACGTTGGCGCATTGTCTAAGAAACCTGATAGTAGGCCAGTTCCCCAATACAGAGAGTTTGGACCGATTAAGGAAGCGCCAGATGGCGACTGTGCAAACTCACTTACCAGCGCAAGCGCGGGCATCATCGTTCCGAAAATGCCTACGAAAATAAATGCTACTTCGCGGATTGGCTCGAAGTTAAATTCGTTTCCATCAATGGCTTTTTTATCAGCAAACTTGAAGGATAGAAAACCTACTGAAAGCATGATAAGCTCTCTAATGAAAGAGAATTTTTGTCCTTCATAGGTGATTGCAGGAACTCCATCGATTACGTTGGGATCTATAAATACAGCACCTATGATAATGGCCAGCCATAGGAAGTTTTTGGCACCAACAATAGTCGTTTTTCCTGTAAATTCAACTTCGGGTTCTAAACCCAAGTCTAAGTCTTTGTTGCGCAAATCGAAGAAATAGAACATTACCGCTAGTATGATCAAAGCGACAGTCCATGGCATTATGTTATGGGTCAATGTCCATACGAAAGGAACTCCTTTCAAGAAGCCAAGAAACAACGGTGGATCACCTATTGGGGTGAGGGCACCACCAATATTACTGACCATAAAAATGAAAAAGATGATATGGTAGGGTCTGATTCTTCCTTTGTTCAAACGAATAAAAGGACGTATTAAGAGCATGGATGCCCCTGTGGTTCCTATAAGGTTTGAGATTACGGCTCCAACTATTAAAAGGCCGACATTAGCCATAGGTGTAGCCTTTTTGTCGACATTAATCATTATGCCGCCTGACGCAATATACAACGAGGCTAAAAGTGCGATGAACTGCACATATTCTGCTAAAGCATGGACTGGTGCATGTGTGTCATTTAATGCAAAGAGGTAGTACATTACTACCAAGGAGGCTAGTGAAACAGCAACAATGGGATAGTTCTTATGCCAGAAATGTTCGTAGAACAGCGGCCCAGTGGCAATTATGACGAGTAATAAGACAAACGGAATTACGGTCCATCCTGGAGGTGCTCCGTGATGTTCACCTTCGGTTTCGCTGTGATCTGCATCAGAAGCTGCATGATCATCCTGTGGGGCATGATCATTTTCATGATCTTGAAGGAGTTCTGTAGATATATAACTCGCTTCGGTAGAGTTTTCAGCAATCAATGCAGCCTTCGGAATGAGAATTCCGAACACAATGATAACCACTAAGAAGAGAAAACTCTTTTGCATGAAGGTTGACGTGAAATGCTAATATATAATTAGTTCGTTAAAATTCGTATTTGATATTTCGAATAGCATACGAGTGGTTGCTTTTTTTCTTGTATTAGCTCAACCTGAAGTTCCCTATAAACAGAAGGGTTTTCGTAGAAGGTTAGAAACCATAAATCTCTCCGCCACTGCTGTTACGGCTCGCACCAGTCACTGAACATAGGCAGTTGGGCTCTCCTAAGTGCCTTAATAAGCCTAGGTAGGCAAAAACAACTGCTTCTTTGAAATTAATAATCTCGGTATCAGGTATACAAATAGTGG
>DLQN01000127.1 GCA_002477595.1 Roseivirga sp. UBA7431 | reverse complement strand
AATGTGAGTAGTAAGAGGACGAAGTTCTTGTATTCAAAAGGCCCAACGAACATTGACAAAACAACAATCACAACTGTCAATGGCAAAGCCAAATAGAGATGCCTTTCTAAGCCTTTTAGCTCAGAATCTTTGGAGTCAATTCCAGTCTTATCTAAGAGTAGATCATATCCAGATTTCTTAACAGCCTTCTTTAGCTGCGGCAATTTAACACCTCCAGAAAGCGCTACTAATACTGTATTAGTGGCATAGTTAACTTGAGCCGAATCTACACCTTCCAGCTTTTTTAAGGTTTTCTCAATACTAACGGCACATGCGGCACAGGTCATTCCTTTGACGGGTAATGTATAAGTCTCCTGCTTTTCGCTCATTTTTTGGTGGATTATCTCCTTTTGAATTCCTGCTTTGCCTCATCTAAAAACTGAATAAAGCCATCTACATTTGGAACGTAGGATTTTGGTGCAACAAGCGGTTGTTCATCATTGTCTAATAAGACGTAATAAGGCTGCGCATTGCCGTTGAATTTTACAATCTGGAAATCAAAGTTCTGTTTACCGATCGTCTTTTTTACTTTCCCATCGAATGTGGAAGTATACCACTCTGATTCAGGCAGCTCAGTTTTATCATCTACATAAATAGCCACAATCACAAAGTCTTCTTTCAGTCGCTTCAACACCGCAGGATCTGACCAGACATTCTGTTCCATTTTACGGCAGTTTACGCAACCATGGCCTGTGAAGTCTATAAACAATGGCTTATTTACTTCTTTGGAGAAAGCCAAAGCTTGATCGTAATCGAAGAAGCCTTTAAGACCATGCGGTAGCTCCAAAAAGTCTGCATACTTAACCTCTCCTCTAAAGCCATCAGGCGTAACATCATACTCCTCTTCTGCTTCTCCTAATCCCAACGCTTGTTGAAAAGAAAAATCTGTTGACTTTTCTGGTGGTAAGTAACCCGCCAAAGCGTTCAACGGAGCGTTGCCAAAACCTTGGAACAGATATACTGCGAATGCCATGCTAATAACAGCTACTATCAATGCCAATGGCTTGATTTTTCCTCCTTTACTATCATGTGGAAACTTAATTACTCCGAATAAATAGAGTGCCAAAAGAATAGCCAATATGAACCAAATCGCAATGTAAACTTCCCTATCTAAAAGTCCCCAATGATACGCCTGATCTGCTACGCTCAAGAATTTAAAACCGAGACCTATTTCAATAAAACCTAACACCACTTTTACAGAATTCAACCAGCCACCAGACTTAGGTAAGTCTTTTAGCATCCCCGGAAAGAATGCGAAGAGTGTAAATGGAATGGCAAATGCCGAAGAGAATCCTAACATGCCAACTACGGGCTTAATGACTTCACCTTGGAAGGACTGAATTAATACTGTTCCGACAATCGGCCCTGTACATGAAAATGAAACAAGTACTAAGGTAAAGGCCATGAAGAACACTCCTAAAATGCCTCCTTTTTCGGCCTTCTTATCCATTTTATTAATGAAGCCTGTAGGTAAGTTTATCTCGAAATAGCCAAAGAAAGAAATGGCAAATATGATGAAGACCAAAAAGAATATGATGTTGGCCACCGCACCAGTCGCCAAATCATTGGCTAGACCAACCCCGAAGAAACTTGTAAAGATCAGCCCAATCAATATATAAATGGCGATTATAGAAACACCATAGGTCAATGCTTTGACTTTGGCCTGAGACCTTGATTGTGAGTTGTTCGTAAAGAATGCCACGGTCATCGGTATCATTGGAAATACACAAGGCGTAAGCAGTGCCGCCAAGCCAAAAAGAAATGCTGCGATAAAGAATCCCCAAAGAGAGCCTCCACCTTCAGCTTCTAGCAATTGGCTATAATCTTTGTTATCAACTGCCGCCTTATTTTCAGTTTCCATTTCAGAGGCACCATTAGAAACAACCTTGATAAAGCTAAAATCGATATCCTGAAAGCCTGGAATACAAAGACCCGTCAAATCCGTACAAGTTTGAAAAGCGAGTTCACCTTGAATATTCAGGTTGGCGCTAAGTACCTTAATACGCTGCCTGAATTCGCCCTTTTTTATAAAGTAGGTGACATCTGCCTCCCAAATATTATCATACTTTTTCTTAGCATTAATAGGGATTAGATCACCCATAACCTCAAAGGAGTCATTCCCTTCAAAAACAACCTCTGTAGGTAGGGGGCCAACATCATCGCCAATATCACTCGAATAGAGGTACCAATCGTCAATGATTTTAGCTTTAAAAATTAGATCAATCTCGTCACCAACCTTTACCTCAGTTTTAGAGGCATCAAAAGTCCAGTCAGTCGTTTTTCTTATTTGCGCTGATACTTGAAAACTTAGAAAGAGGATAACGAAGAATATAAATGACTTTTTCATAGGCACATTACAGAACGAATTCAATTCGGTTTTGATTCAATACGCTTCACTGAAGTTTACCCTACTCTGATGCTGCGTAATTCTGATAGAACAGTGGTATTGTTTCAATCCCTTTGTAATAGTTGAAAAGACCATAATGCTCATTTGGTGAATGAATCGCATCTGAATCGAGTCCAAAGCCCATCAAAACTGTCTTCGCATCCAGTATCTGTTCAAACAAGGCAACGATCGGTATACTACCGCCTCCACGATATGGAATGGGCTCTTTTCCAAAAGTAGTTTGCATTGCTTTGGATGCTGCCAAGTAAGCGGGGGAATCAGTAGGTGTTACTGCCGGTTGCCCTCCATGATGAGGCGTTATTTTGATACTGACAGATTTCGGAGCGATACTTTTAAAATGCTCTTCGAAGAGCTTTGTGATTTTACCTGGATCTTGGTTGGGCACTAAGCGCATGGATATTTTAGCGTATGCTTTCGATGGAATTACTGTCTTAGCACCTTCTCCAGTATAACCTCCCCAAATGCCATTGACATCTAGTGTCGGGCGGATCGCAGTACGTTCCATAGAGCTATAACCAGCCTCTCCTTCAATATCACTCAAGCCAATAGAGCTCTTGAACTCTACTAAGTTAAATGGTGCTCTTGCCATAGCGGCACGCTCGACAGCAGTCAATTCAACCACGTCATTGTAGAATCCCAGAATATTGATTCGCTGATCGTCATCCTTCAAAGAAGCGATCATTTCTGCTAAAATATTGATGGGGTTAGGTACTGCACCGCCATATAGTCCAGAGTGCAAATCTCTGTTCGGACCTGTCACTTCTACTTCTACATAACTCAAGCCTCTAAGGCCGACCGTAATAGAAGGGACATCGTTAGCGATGATACCAGTATCGGAAACTAATACGACATCGGCTTTCAGTTTTTCTTTGTTGTTTTCTAAGAATGCTTCGAGGTTATCCGAACCCACTTCTTCTTCTCCCTCAATGATGAACTTTACGTTGCAGCTTAGCGTGCTCGTTTCCATCATGGCTTCGAAGGCTTTGATGTGCATGTACATTTGGCCTTTATCGTCACATGCACCTCTCGCGAATATGGCGCCTTCAGGATGAAGCGCTGTTTTTTTAATCACTGGCTCAAATGGAGGAGAGTCCCAAAGCTCATATGGATCGGCTGGCTGAACATCATAATGTCCATAAACCAAAACAGTTGGTGCCGATGCGCTGACCATCTTTTCACCATAGACTATAGGGTGACCGGGTGTTTCACAAATCTCAACGTTATCTGCGCCTGCAGACGTTAGTTTTTCTTTGATAAAATTGGCCGCCTTTCGCACATCCCCTTTGAATTTACTATCTGCGCTTACCGAGGGTATCCTCAATAAATCAATCAGTTCATTCAAAAAACGGTCTTTGTTAGATTCGATATAATCGTTAATGGCGCTCATGCATTTCTATTTCCAGCAATTTAATTTAATTGCTTCAAAATGCAGAGTTCAACAGGGAGAATCTCATTTACGGAAAGAAGTGATTAGTACAGCGAATTAAGGTGTCCTACTATTTATCAGAAACCATCTCCTTCGATAGTGGTCTTTTTCTTGAGTGACTGGTCGGAATCACCAGCCATCACCAGTCGATAAGGTTCGTCAATACCATAATAGAGTTTCTTGAAGTCGGCACCCCATCGCGTAATCTCCTCTATGGTAGTCATGAATACTTTAAAGGCCCCGATTTTAGTTTTACCATTATTGCTGTTCATTACCGTGGCATTATACATTTCATTCGATGAAAAGGATCCAAAGCTAAAGCCATCATAAGTAAAATGATACCAAGTGCCATCTGTCATCTCTAGAAGCACTGTGATTATATCACCTTCAGGAGTTTTTCTGATTTCGACAAATCCGTCCAACTCCATATTCAAGTCGATGTTAGAGACATTCGAAACTCCAATTTTTCCTACGCTATAGAAGGCCTTGCTTTGCTTCGACCATTTCAAGTGAACCTTTGAGATCACCAAGTCTTTAATCAATTCACCGGTTTCAGTAGCGGCAGCCAGTGGAACTGGTACAGTTTCATAACTTCTATCCCAAGCAGTAGTAGCATCGTTTCCAATAAATTCCGCCACACGATAGATCATATCGGATCTGTCTTGATGAGCCCTAGGAACACCCAACTGTTCTCCCATTTCCTTCAGGTTTTGACCCATAGCGGCTAGCCCTTCAACGGGGAGACCAAAGGACATCACCAAGGTGGCATCAAGTTCATAATTTGCGGAATCAAGGTTGCCGAAGCCTTTACCGGCTGCTTGAATATTATTAGCTCTTTCTCCTGAAAGGAAATTCAACTTCCCTTCAAAACTTACGTTTTGTGTGAACTCATTGTAAGAGAACATACTTCCTGCGAGATAAACATCAGGGCTTTGAGATTTCTGAGCGTTTTCGATTTTGTAGGCTTCTTCTTCAGCGTCATAGAACAGGTTCCCTCCTCGTGGAACAAAGAAGTCATCATCCGCAGGATCTCTCTTTTCTGTAATAAATGACATGTAAGGGGTCCGTCTCAAGTCGAAATGAATCCCAGCATTCAAGGGAAAACCATCGCTGGTTAATGCTTGATCGAACGGAATGACCACTTCTTGAATGTCATCGTTAGAGGCATACTCAATCCAAATATTACGTTCTTTGATTTTTCCTAATTCAAGTTTTACAGATCCTTTCAATTCCAGTGCCTTCTTATACGCATACATGGTAACTTCTCCTTGATAGATAAAGCCAGGGGAGATTCGAATATTACTGGCAGCATTTACTACGCCACTCGACATGGTATGTGGGCCATTAATCTCATCGCTTTTAACAAATCGAAACTGATCGAATTCGATAGAGAAAGTATCCTGAACGGCATTGATCAATTCGTAGGTACCTCTACCTCTAAAACTTGTTCTAGAAAGAATCTCAATTTCGGCATTGTAAAGCCTATGATATGAATTAGCGGTATCAATAATGATAACCGCATTTTGAAGCTTCTCAATTCTTGAGTTTTCTAGGATAGTTAATTCACTACCCTCTGGTGTAATCTTAGCGTCTGCTACTTTGATAAAGGGAATGCCCTTCACATTCAGTTCTTTCTTTTCAATGTCATAAAAGCCATCCGTTCCATTAAAAGCCAATGAATCGAGACGCTTATTGGTGGAGTAAAAGAACGACTGTTCAATAGGAATATCATCTGGTTTACTCATTGTTACCATCTTAGCTTTCACATCCCAAATAGCTGATGGAATAGAGGTTTTAAATTGTGCAAAAGGAAACTCTAAAGAGGCTGACCCTACAATTTCAGGACTTATTGCGGCTATGTCATTCGCAACATCAAAATCAATTCTCGCGTTGTCAGTGCTAAGTATTGGTTTTCTAGAATTTGGTGCTGCAAGCGTCAAAGTTGAGTGACTGGCTTCAAAAGATTGGCTCTTAAAAGCGATAGAGTCTGACATCAATTTGGCCCCTTCAATATTCATTTCACCAGCTCCAAAAAGACCGCCCTTCCTCAACGTCATTTCTCCTTTTAACTGAGCTCTTTTATCAAAAAGCTGAAACGGTTTATTCCGGTCTAGGTTAGTCATTACCATGCTATCCCGCCTGGCCAACCAGCTCATGCTATAAGCCTCTGCTTGCATTGAAGGATAAGACACTGTATCTACAAAACCTTCTTGCAACGTAGCTTTAATGCCCCTAGGAGTCACCAATGAATCTAGAAAAAGCGTAGATAACTCGACATCAAAACTTCCGGTGAGGTACTCTATTTGGCCAGGTGATGTAATTCCTTTTTTATCAAGCCTTAACTCACCAAACAAGCGTCCGCCAGTCTCATATAGGTTATAGCCACTATCTGGAATAGCATGAGCAAAACCGAAGCTCTTGTCTTGCATAAGCCTCAGCCCTTCTTTGAAATCAGGTAGGATGTCTCCAGTAGAGAATACCCCTTTAAACTCATATTTGGAAGGATCTTCATTTGCTACACTATCAATCTCAAAAGGTGGAATATCAAAATAAACAGTACTATCATAGGCCCCTTTCAATATATCGTCTCCAACGAAATAGACATTGGCACTTTCAAATGAAGTAAAGATGGGATACTCCGGAAGTGACTTTAAACTGCTCTTATTATCAAATTTATTGATTTGAATCTTTCCTGAGGTACTTACCAATTGATTGCTCAAGGCTTCGCGCTTTCCCCTTGATACTTCAATCTGAAGTTTAATAAAATCAATCTTTTCCATGTCGACATAGAAGCTATCATATTTGAGTTTGAAACCAGAGCCGTTGAATTGGAAGTTTCCTGCATCTAGGGACCCATTAAATTCGACATCTCTATTCTTTAGGATTTTGATTTCACCATCTCGAGGGGCAATCACCACGTCCAAAGAATCACTCACCAAAAAGCGTTGAACCCCTCTAACCGTCAGGACAGAATCTTTGAAGTTCAGCGTAGCGTTGGGTGCATTCCCAATGATCGATGGGATCAAAATATCGTCATAGTAAGGGTTTTTGCTGCCAGATTCCTCATAGTGAAAACCTTTCTCCAGAACCTCAACCAAACCACTAGTTCGATCATATTTGACCATACCGCGCGCCATGAGTAATTCCATGGTTTTCTTCACCAAACCCTCATCAAGGTTTTTGTCTCTTGCCATCTGGCTGGTATAAAAAGTCCCTCCATAATTCTTAGACATATTTACTGCCATAATCAGCGGATGGAAGCTGAAAATTTGGGCCATGTCTTGAAACTTCTCATTACTGTAGAAGTCCTTTGACTCTATCATCAAGGGTACATCAGCTCTCGCAGAATTAATTGCAATGTCCAGTGAGTCGGCATTTAAATCCCATGTCAGCATATCTCCTGAGATATCTACATTGTAAAATGACGACCTGAAAGGAGTAGTTTTATAACCAGGCACACTCGTTTCTACTTCCATCAAATCCGCTTTGTAGTCATAAGAAAACCCAATGGCTGGATGAAAAATGGAGTCGCCTTGATGATAGATCGTTAACTCGGCATCTTTAGAAGTCAAAATCGAGTCTTCTGCATTAAAGACAAAATCCTTACTTCTGGACCTGAACCCGATCTCACCGTCTAGTCTACCTTCTACTGTCGAAGTCTCTTCATAAGCAGATCGAGAATAAAAATTAGTGCCCTCATAGGTTATGCCGCCTGTAAACGTAAGTTTAGCAGAACCTAGTCCTTTAACAGGTGTATCGGCAGTATAGGAAGTAAATCTTGGGTAGGTACCTCGCTCGTTTCTTGAAGGCCTAATATTCAAACTAAGCTCCCCTGATACAGGCTCATCAATCTTATCTGGTTGACTGAAGAGTACATTTTTGAACTTAAACTCGCGTTGATTAATACCAAATTCGTAATTACTGAGGCGAGCCTTCATTTCGTTTGGTGCCAAATCAAAATTTGACCAATCTACCATTCCATCTTGCCCTCTAAACATCTTTTGATCTAAGAGAAAATAGCCCTCAATTCCGGTGATTTGGAAAGTATCTTGACTACTCGCAAAGACCAGGTCTCCCCTTTTTATATAAATAACCGCCCCCATTTCTGGATACATCTCCGGTAGTGCATCATTCATTTTATCAGTAGGTGGTGCTTCTGGCTCGACATATTCGCCACGTGCCCGTGCCTTTAGCTCTTCAACAGAAACGGACTTTGCTGGGGTATACACAATTACCTCTTCTTGACCGTAATTTTCTTCATTAAATAGTATTTCATAAGTACCATTTTGAACTGAAATTGACTGGTATCGATCTTTATAAATGGCGTTTTCAGCCATAAACGTATGGAGCGCTTTTATATAATTCTGAATCTCTATTCGATCATATTGCTCGGTTGCTTTTCGCATGGCATAGGTCAAATTCTTCATAGCAGCAGCATCGAAATCACGCTTTTCCTTGGCCAGCTGAAGGATCTCTAAAAACTCTCTCAGGTCATAGCGAAGTCGAATATTCAAACTATCCAGCTTTGATAAACTGATCAATAAGTCTCTCTTGACAGGAGTAGAGAAGCCATTGCCCTGATAATTTTCTATAAAGAATGCATACTGTGGAGGAAAGCTGGAAGGATCATCAGTTGTGATAATGGCTTCAACGTCTGTAGAGATTGGAATGGAGTCAAGGGGCATCTCCTGGGAACGTAAAATTGTACCCAGCAGAATCAGTGAAAGAAATGATATAATTACTCTTTGACCTGTGATCATAAAGTATTGTTGTCTGTATTGACCTATTAAATGAACGAAGATTTCGTCAGATTAGTCGAAACTTATCAGACTTTCTGAAGTACCAGACCAACCCAGTTTTTACGGGTGGTGTGCTTGACTTCTTTCAAGTTGTGTTTAGTTGTCATTTCTAAAATCTGACACAAGTCCATTTCATAGAACCCACTTAAAAACAAATACCCTTGATCGACTAATAAAGTTGCATACACAGCGATCTCGTCAAGCAACACATTTGTGTTAATGTTTGCAATGATGACATCATATTGATCTTTTAGTCCTAGAGTCCTAATGACCCCTTTCTCAACAAACGCTGGTTCTACAGCATTGAGTGCAAAGTTTTCTAATGAATTCTCTACACACCAATCGTCTATATCCGTAGCGGCAACAGAACTAGCTCCTAACTTGGCTGCCATAATCGCTAAAATCCCAGTGCCTGAACCAACGTCTAAGACCTTTTTTCCCTGATGATCTACCTCTAGTTGAAGCGCTAGCAGTTGATGAGTCGTCTCGTGGTGGCCAGTGCCAAAAGACATCTTCGGGGTAATGATAATCTCATAAGGATACGTTGGTTTTGCCTCATGAAAAGTTGCCCTAACATAAATCTTATCATCAACTAGAATAGGGTCATAGTTCTTCTCCCACTCCTCATTCCAATTCACTTTAGGAATCTTCTTGAGTTCATACCAAATCCTAGTTTGCTTTCTGTAGTCGTTGAATAGGCTCTGCAAACCAGGGTGGCTAAACTTATCCTCCGAAATGTAGGCTTCAAATCCCACTTCGGTTTCCACAAAAGAATCATACGCTAAGTAGCCCATTTCGGCTGTCAGAATATCCCTAAATGGAGGGTCACAATGAACATTTATTTGGATAAAATCCATTAGTAGGATTTAGCAATATCAACGAAGTCACGCGCTTTCAAAGAAGCACCGCCAATCAAACCGCCATCAACATCTGGTTGTGCCAATAGTTCTTGAGCGTTTGATGGCTTCATACTGCCGCCATATAATATAGAAATCTCGTTAGCTACTTCTTGGCCAAACTGACCCGCTAATGAATTTCTGATACTTAAGTGCATTTCTTGTGCTTGGTCAGAGCTAGCAGTTACACCAGTACCAATCGCCCAAATTGGTTCATAAGCGATCACAACCTTCTTCATGTCTTCTGCCGAAAGGTCAAAAAGACTTTCTTTCAACTGAGTATTTACATAATTCACATGGTCATTTGCTTCACGCGTATCGAGTGACTCGCCACAACAAAAGAGAGGCGTTAAACCTTTTGTAACTGCCAATTTCACACGATCCGCCAATTGCTGGTTCGTCTCAAAGTGATACTCTCTTCTCTCACTATGACCAATAATCACGAATGAGGCCCCTGTTGAGACAATCATATCAGCAGCAAGATCGCCAGTGTACGCGCCTGACTCATGCTCACTCATATTTTGAGCACCAACCGAAACATTGGTAACATCCTTGGTGATTGAAGCCACTGGCGATAAATGAATGGCGGGAGTGCACATCACCATCGTCACGTCAGAAGAGACTTCATCTACTGCCATGTTGGTGACTTTAGAAGCAAGTGCTAGCCCATCTTCCATTGTTTTATTCATTTTCCAGTTTCCTGCGATTATTCTTTTTCTCATGTCATTTTGCGTTGGGACTCAAATATACTTGAGTTCAAAAGATAAGCCTTAGATCAAAAGAGATATTTCATGGTTACAATTTCAAGGCTTTCTTTATCTTTAACGCAAATTAGGCACACGTTCCGTATAACTTTTGCTAATTTTCAGTCGTTATAAAGATCAATGTCACGCACAATGGAACAGAATATGAGGACCACCAGAATTACACTAGCCTTGTTATTGCTGTTGACAATAGTCCTCTCTTCCTGTAAAGATGATAACGGGAGCGGTGTTCCACCAATCGATCCAAGCATTGAAATTCCAGAGGGTAGCGAAATTCCATTCTTTGTCATCAACTCCAATGGAAATACCATTCCCGATGAGCCTAAAGTAAGTGGCAGCCTTCAGGTCTTTGTAAATCAGCAATTGGTTTTTTCAAACCCAATCGGAATAGAGCTCCGTGGCTCGACATCACGAAGTTTTCCCAAAGCACCCTATGGAATTGAGTTCTGGGACCAAAATGGTGAAGATGTCTCTTTAGAAATATTGGATTTCGGCAAAGAGGAAGATTGGGTATTACATGGCCCTTATAGTGATAAGACATTGCTGAGAAATGTTTTGCTACATGATCTGTCCAACGACATTGGTCGATGGGCCTCAAAAACACAACTGATAGAGCTTAATATCAATGGGGAGTATGCGGGCGTTTATGTCTTCATGGAAAAAGTCAAGCGTGATGGAGATCGCCTTGATATCGAGCCAATGGATCAAACTGTGACCTCTGGCGTAGAATTGACCGGTGGTTACTTACTGAAAATTGATAAAACGAGTGGGGATACGCCAGGCGCTGCCACCTATACCGAAGAGCTCGGCTTTAGATCTGACTATAGTCCGAATGAGAATGTTCATGCTTTTGACGCTTTCGGAAATAAGAGGGGAACTGAGACTTACTTTCTGTATGAATATCCAAGAGCAGACGCTATCAATTCTGCCCAGAAAGACTATATCCAACAATATATCCGTGACTTTGAAGATGCTTTAGTTGCGGAAGATTTTTCAGGTGCAACTAGAGACTATGAGAACTATATTGACGTCAACAGTTTTGTAGACTTTTTTATTTTGAATGAGTTGAGCGCAAATCCAGATGCGTACAGATTGAGTACCTACCTCCACAAGTATCAGAATAATAAATTGGCCATGGGACCTGCTTGGGATTTCAATATTGCCTTTGGTAATGACGGTCGAAGCGCCACTAATGAATGGATTTATGAATTCAATGATAGAAACCCAAATGACCTTTGGTTGGTGCATTTTTGGTGGGAGAAACTCTTGGCCGATCCAAGATTCAGAGCAACCGTCAAAACCAGATGGACGGCCTTAAGAAGTACTCAACTGAGTCAAACTACTATCGATAGCAAAATCGATAATTGGATTACCTATTTAGATGCCAACGGTGCAATTGACCGAAATTTCACGCAATGGCCGGTAATCGGTTTTGCCCTTCCGTTTAACAGCTTCGTGGGTAATAGCTTTGAAGAAGAAGTTGATTATGTAAAGAACTGGATTCAACAGCGCGCCACTTGGATGGACTCGGAAATTCAAGCTTGGTAGCTTAAAAAGAGTAAGTGTATTTGAAAGAAAAAATATGGGTGAGCTCTTTGATGTTCAGCCCCAACGAGCTTTCGAATAGATAGAAGAACCCTAATTCTCCAAACTCCTTATAGTCTCGTTCGGTACCAATGCCAAGCCTAAATTGATTGTTAGTGCCAACCTCATCATTAAGTGCATTAAAATATTCTACACGAAATTCGGGGTCATACTTCCAGTTTTTGATTTTGTAAGTGGCACTTGTTCTTAACCGAAGAAATTTTTCAGGGATATTACCCTGACTTTCAGAAATACCGATTTCATTTCTATGCTGATAAAGTGCTCGATACTTTAGCCTTAGGTCTCCAAGGGCATGCTTATAACTGACGCCAAATTGATATCGAAAAAGATCTTCAAAGCCTTGTATAGCGCCACGATTATCATTTCGAGTAATATATCGAGATACCACGTGAAGACTTAAGTTGTCAGTAGGCTTAAAAGTCAATTCCATCTCCGTATGGAAGTTTTTTAACGCATTGACATCATCATCAAAGCGAATTTGTTCCTCCACTCCCAATTCCCATCTTTCAAACAGATCGATTTTAGCGCCCGTTTTTAACCAGACTTCTGTATCCGTCACTCGATTATTGGTTTGACCAGCCAGTGAACTAGTCAAAGCGCAAAAGAGTAAGAATATGAGGGCAGTTTGGAGCTTCATCGCCTAGACGGAACGCGGTAGAAAATATTCAAGGTACAAATACCATTGGCCAAATCTGTTTTTAGCACAGAAACTTCAGTGATATCAAGCCCTGTCTTATCTTTCAGATCTGTTACCAGTTGATGGTAGTTCTCGGGCTTTACATTTTCTAAGTGATTGTAAGTAACACTACGTTGCTCCACTCTGGCTTTCGACAACACGTATTTTTCAATGATATATATCGCTCCTACAATGGCAATATTTGAAGTAAAGACTTCGGCATAACTCATGTTCTTATTCGCCAAAGCATTGATTACAGAGACCCCAATCACAACAAAGAGGTAGGTCATTTCCTTGATATCTATCGTTAAAGTCCGATACCGAATAATTCCAAAAATAGCAAAGAGCCCTAGCGCCATTCCTAAGTCAAGTGTGAAATTCTGAAGCGTAAAACATAGAAAGAATATGACAATGCTTACCATATAGAAGGTAAATACAAACTCCGTTCTACGGGCATGTTTATAATACAATCCTCTAATGATCACACTGATGAAAAAGAAATTCAGTGCAAACCGAAAAACCATTTTGTAGATGTCATTATCAAAAAGAGGCACTCCTAAAAACTCCATAAATGCGTGTTAAAATCAACACTACAATATAATGGAATATCCCAAGCATTGCTTATCCCAAGGAATAAAATACCAGCGAAAACGTACTAAGAAAGTATCTTCTTGACTATGGAGAAATATTTGAAAGGAGGGTACCTAAAAGGCACATCCATCCATGTAGGAGATTTCATAATAGCCCGAGCATTCGAGAAGGCCTCAAAGCTGTACTTACCGTGATAACGACCAACTCCACTTGTTCCTACCCCTCCAAAAGGCAATGCATGGTTTGAAATATGTATTAACGTGTCGTTAATACAAACGCCACCTGATGTATTCTCCTCCAAAAACTTCTGTGCATTGGCGCTTTTTCCAAAATAGTAGTAGGCCAGTGGCTTCGCTTTTGAATTGACAAGGTCTATTGCCTCTTCTAGGCTATCATAAGTAATCATTGGTAAAATTGGGCCAAAGATTTCATCCTCCATGATTCCTCCAATCATGTCAACATCATCCATCAAAGTTGGGCTAATGTACTTATCGCTGCGATCAGTTTTTCCCCCATGGATCACATGCCCCTGAGTTAAATACCCTGATACTCGATCAAAGGCCGCTTCGGTAATCATACGTGGCAAAAAGTCACTTTTCTGTGGGTCTTCACCATAGAATTGCTTCCAATATTCAATGATCTTTGCGCTTAACTCTTCTTTAATACTTGCATGAACAAGTAAATAATCTGGTGCAATACATGTTTGACCTAAGTTCACTGTTTTCCCCCAAGCAATTTTCCGAGCAGCTACATCGAGATCTGCACTTTTATCGACAATACAAGGGCTTTTTCCACCAAGTTCGAGCACTACAGGCGTTAAATGCTCTGCTGCTGCCTTCATCACTATTTTTCCAAGCATTGTACTACCCGTGAAGAAGATCAGATCAAATTTTTCTGCAAAAAGCGACTGATTTGTCTCCTTGCCTCCATGCACCATGGTTACATGTCCTGCTTCAAAAACTTCTTGAAGAAGCTCATCCATTACGGCATTGATATGCCCGGAAAATTCTGAGGGTTTCAGCATCACACAATTACCTGCTGAAATTGCGCCCACAAGTGGTGTCATGATCAATTGAAAAGGATAATTCCATGGGGCAACGATCAAAACCGAGCCTAAGGGTTCATGCCTTAAGTAACTTGATGATGGTAGAAGATATACGGGCGTTCTCACCCTTTTGGTTTTAGACCATCTACCTAAATGCTTAATGTGCAGATCGATTTCTTTAATCACTAAACCGATCTCCGTAATAAAAGCCTCCTTTGAAGATTTACGCAGGTCTGAATACAATGCATCAGTAATCGCTGACTCATTGGCCAAAATCACTGCCCTTAACTTCTTAAGGAGTCCTCTCCTGTCTGAAATAGATTTTGTTTTTCCCGTTTTGTAAAAAGCCCTTTGTACGATTACCTTATCGTGAATGACTTGACTACTGGTCTCTTTCATGCCTTACTTATCCAAATAGATCTCCTTTTTACGAAGAATATTTAAGTTACAAAATCTTCCTCTATAGAAATTACATGGGCACTAACAAAACTCAAACGATTCAGACTTCCAAGGTTTAATGGAATTGACTTTAGGAATGACAATAAGTATGCTAACATTGACAAATACACTTTTGGATCCATGCTTAACCACCATTCCACTTCTCAATTAGATGGTAAAGAGATATTCAATTATAGCCGCTTGTCTAAGCTTC
The DNA here is from genome assembly GCA_002477595.1 of Roseivirga sp. UBA7431. Taxonomy (GTDB): domain Bacteria; phylum Bacteroidota; class Bacteroidia; order Cytophagales; family Cyclobacteriaceae; genus Roseivirga. Next base: position 3,263 of record DLQN01000127.1, on the reverse strand, counting down.
TATGTAGCCCTAAAAAACCAAAAATTTGTAAGCCCTTCTGTTGAATGTGTATTGAAAAAATAAAGTGGCCAATTGACCCTTCATTTGAGTACCTAACTCAAAAAAGAAATACTAAATTGAACCATCGAAGCGCACATTACTAGCCTACTAGCGACTACAGAAAGTAATCCTTTCTTAATGAAATTTGTCATTATCTCACTAGGTGTAGTGGGAATTGGCTTTTTACTTCGGCTCATCAAGCAGCCTCATGTTATCATATATATTATTACAGGGATTATTCTTGGCCCTTCTGTAACTGGATGGATAGATGACAGTGCCCTCATCGAACAATTAGGTTCACTAGGACTAGTACTTCTGCTCTTTTTCATTGGTATGGAAATCTCCTTGCCCAAACTTATTTCCAATTGGAAATTTTCATTGACGGGTACTCTTATACAGATAGCCGCCAGTGTTCTTGCCATATGGATCATTGGCTATTTTCTCGACTGGCCACTAGCAAGAATCGTCACCTTAGGTTTTGTAATCAGCCTAAGTAGCACGGCCGTTGTGTTACGCATTTTGGAAGAACGTAATGAAATGGAAACCAGAGTCGGCCAAAACGCACTAGGCATTTTGCTAGTACAAGACGTACTCATTGTACCCATGATGATTATCCTAGGTTATATGTCTGGTGAACCAGTAAATCCTCAAGATGTGGTCTTACAACTAGTAGGTGCAGTACTCATCATAAGTTTTGCGATATGGCTCTATCACAAAAAAGAAATCAAATTACCCTTCCACAAGCTATTAAAGCATGACCATGAGATCCAGGTCTTCTTTGCCTTTGGCCTATGTTTTGGCTTTGCTGCTATTACAGGGTTTTTTGGACTATCCACAGCACTTGGAGCTTTTGTAGCAGGAATGTTGGTCGCGTCATCAAAAACCACACAATGGTTTCATCATAGCCTTTATCCGCTAAAAGTAATTTTTCTTGCACTGTTCTTTATTTCTATTGGTTTGCTGATCGACCTACAATTCATTTCGGATAATATAGGATTGATCTCGCTTTTGGTAGGTGTTGTATTTGTCACTAACAATCTCATCACTGCCCTAACTGCTCGCATGTTTAAAGTGCCTTGGGGCGAGAGTTTTTACCTTGGCGCATTGCTCTCTCAGATAGGTGAGTTCAGCTTTGTACTTGGTGCTTTGGCTTTTGGAAGTGGTATCATTACCGACTACGCATACCAAGTTACCATTTCAGTAATATCTCTGACATTACTTCTAAGTCCCTTTTGGATTAAGCTGTCTTCCAATTTAAATAAGGATAATCAAGAGATCACTGAAACTAAAAGTGAGTAATGATTATATTCAAGAAATGTGATTAAACCAGATCAACACTATCAATGGCTAGGTTCTTAAAAGATAGGTCTCAAAAATTAGGCACAGCCCCTGGGGCGGCTGTCTTTGTGGGTAAAAAGCGCACGGACGAAACCACAATACATATAATTGACTACACAAATAAGGAAATAAGAGAAGAGTTTGTCAGTGAAGCTAGTCATTTATCAGGGCTCAACGAGACTCCTACAGTCTCTTGGGTTAACGTTTGTGGCCTACATGAGGAAGCGCTCATTGCTGAAATAGGTAGTTATTTTGACTTGCACAACCTACTCATAGAAGATGTTTTGAACACTGGACAACGACCTTCTTTTACTGACTATGACGACTATTTCTTCTTAGCCGTAAAGATGCTTAAGTATGATCGAGAACGTGATTATGTAGATTCAGAACAGCTGACCTTTGTGGTGGGTAAAAATTACATCCTTTCTTTTCAAGAGCAATTAGGTGATGTATTCGATCCGATTAGAGATCGTATTAGAAAAGAAGGCGCAAAGATCAGAGATCGAGGAGTAGACTATCTTTGCTATGTAATGCTAGACACGGTCGTTGATCATTATATTCATATTGTAGAACGGTTTGGAGATAAGATCGAGGTATTAGAAGGAAGAATCCTTGGGAAAGCAGAAGGTGACTTACTCCAAAAAATAACAGATTATAAAAGGGAGATGAGCTACTTGCGAAAGGTAATTCGTCCCGCAAGAGAAGCCTGTATTCACTTTAGCAAAAGTGACTCTACCTTGATACATAAAACCACACTGCCTTTCTTAAAAGATCTGGAAGGCCTCGCTAGCCTATCGGCTGAATCTGTTGAGACCTATAGTGACATTCTCTCAGACCAATTAAATATTTATCAAACCACCGTTTCAAATCGATTAAATGACGTCATGAAGGTGCTGACCATCTTCTCAGTAGTATTTATTCCGCTCACCTTTGTCGCGGGAATTTACGGCACCAACTTCGAGTATTTGCCAGAACTACAATACCATTACGCCTACCCAATTTTTTGGGGAGTATTAATTACTGTAGCGCTAGGAATGCTCTTCTATTTCAGAAGGAAAAAGTGGATTTAACCTTTTTCTTTCCTCTGTAAAGAAGGCTTTTGGATAGCTAAATTATTTGGGTAGGATGCAATCTGACCATCCTCTAATTCGATTTCTATATAGAACATCTTAATGTCCAAAATCAAACCTTCAATCGAGTTATCTCCATCCTGAATTCGGATATGTGAGCCTATGCGATAAGGGAAGAAAAAGAATAAGACCACAGAAGCCGTCAGGTTGCTCAGAATAGACCAGTGTGCAAAGAGTGCGACACCTACAACAGTGAAAATACTAGCAAAATAGAGAGACAAACCTGATAGAGAAATCTCCCAAACAAACCCTAACAAAATTCCAAATACTATACTATTCGCTAAGCCCGTAATCTTAGAGATGTAAAGCATTCTTGATTTATCGAAATCATGTTTAGTGCCATGCCTATGAACTAGGCGCTTAATAATCTTCCTACTAATTAAGTAAATGAGTATTACAACGATAGAAATGGAAATCCACTCTAAATGCTCATTCAACCACTCGCGAATATTTCCGTAGAATTTTGTGAAATCCATGACGCGAAATTATGAAAGTTAAGTCATCAGACGATACGTGCATCGGGTTTATTATTGTAAAAATGTTGATGCGCCTGAAAATTTCGAATCGGTCTATTATGAAAGAGAGTTGATGCAAGCTCCTGAAAAATCAGAATAAACAAGTCCATTCGAATTCACCGCTATTTAACAAAGAAGCCCCGATAAGTCGGGGCTTCTTTGTTGTAATTCTTTAGTTGAAAGGGCTTAAAAACAAAAAACCCTCCCGATTAAACGGGAAGGCTTCTGTACCAGAGGCGGG
>DLQN01000138.1 GCA_002477595.1 Roseivirga sp. UBA7431 | reverse complement strand
AATACCTCGGGTTATTAAACATAAAAAATATCCTTATCATTGCGACCATGTGGCTAGATCATACCATATTATTCTTGGGCTGGGGAATCTTTTATACACTGCACAGTGTATTGCTGCTACCTAGTGTCAAAGCCCGTATTGGATTAAAGCCAAAAACTTATCGCCTGCTCTACAATTTAATCTCATTAGTAGTTATTGGACTAGTTTTATTTGTTGGTGCGATCATACCAAGTCCTTTACTGATGATTCCCTCTCCAATCCATTTTTATGTAGGACTAATGATGGCAACAATGGGAATCTTCATTATTAAAAGAGCCTTTCGCAACTATAACACGGGCGCTTTTCTTGGCTTGAAAACGGAAAATCCTAACCAAAAACTAATAAAAAAAGGGCTTCAACGAAAAGTTAGACACCCTTTATACGCTGGTACAATTCTGATTTTCTTAGGTTATTTCATATACAACCCACTCCTATCAAATTTTACCATCCTCTTGGCTTTGCTCATCTACTTACCAATTGGCATCAAACTCGAAGAGAAAAAATTAATTCAAAAGTTCGGACAAGACTACATCCACTATAAGCGAGATGTTCCGGCCATTTTTCCAAAAATATTTTATCGAAAAAACACAAACCCGTGAGTATTAAAGTTGTTACCCGTATCGCTTTCTTTGGTCTCTTTTTGGTCTTAGTGTCCTTACTCTTTAAGCTATTTAAAGTCATCAGTTTTGACATACGTTCCGGTATGCTGGTCACTGGCTTTACACTAATGCTACTCGGTAGTATCTGGAGAGTGGTTTTAGAAATGAACGAACCTGATGAAAACGACTAAAATCATTGCCTGATAAGCCTTTTAAGGTCTTAGGAGTAATATTCTCCATTGAAATTTAGCTATATTTACCTCATGTGGGGAAGGCAACTAGTCATACTATTATCGATAGTATTCCTAATGCAATCATGCGATTCTGAGGAGAACAAAAGCGCTCAAGAGCGAAACCAGTACATGGTCTCCTTATTGGCCGAAAGGCATAGTGAAGTAAGTCCATCTGAGATTACTTATTACTTCAATGAAAAGCGCGCTCAAGTATTGGATTCAATGCGCCAATTCAAAAAGAACGATTTTCAAGAATATGTCTCTTTCAGCTATTGGTACTTTCGTGAAGTACTGAATAGTGGCTTTACAGAAAAAGCCATTGAGGAGATTGAAAACTTTAATGTAGAGATCGCAGAGGCTGATCAAAAGCTCGATAAGCAATGGGATTACTTTTACAAGCGTCTACAAGCACTATCCTACATCCGTTTAGGCGAACAGCAGAATTGCTTAATCAATCATAGTTCGGCCTCCTGTATCTTACCGATCGCTAATGCTGGTATCCACCAACTTAAAATGGGCTCTGAATCGGCTATTCAAATCATAGAACCATTATTAGAAGATTACCCTGAAGACTTAGAACTCGTTTGGCTTCTCAACATCTGTTACCAAACGATAGGCGAATATCCTGGCTCAGTTCCTTCTAAATTCTTGATCGCCCCAGAGGCTTTTGAAAACGATAACCGAACCTTGAAAGCTTTTATAGATCGAGCCCCTAATCTAGGCATAGCATCAAAGGGCATATCTGGAGGTTCCATTGTTGAAGATCTCAATAACGATGGGCACTTGGATATTGTAGCTTCTTCAAGTGGCGTCACCGAAAAGGATCAGCTCAAAATATTTTTTAATCAGGGAGATGGGACTTTCATTGACAAGACGGAAGATTCAGGAGTAGCTGGGCTATTTGGTGGACTTAATTGCATGCAAACCGATTATAACAATGATGGCCTCATAGACTTGTTTGTGCTGAGAGGTGGTTGGTTTGGTCAATGGGGACAGCACCCTAACTCATTATTAAAGAACAATGGTGACGGAACATTTACTGATGTCACAGAAAAAGCCGGGCTCTTGTCTTTTCATCCAACACAAACAGCAGTCTGGAGAGACTTCAATCAAGATGGCTGGCTAGATGTATTCATTGGCAATGAAACCACCACAACCTCGACCATTGGAAGAGCAGCACGTGGCAAAGTTCATGCTTCAGAGTTCTATGTAAACCAAAAGGACGGAACTTTTAAAAATATGGCCACCGATGCCGGCTTAGAATTTAAAGAACTCATCAAAGGAGTAACTGCCCTTGATGCAAATAATGATGGCTTAGCCGATATCTACATTTCCATCATGGGTGGCAATAATAAATTGATGATCAATCAAGGTGACCTTAAGTTTATTGATCAGGCCAAGGCGCTGAATTTAACAGAGCCATTTGTAAGCTTCTCAACAGGTTCAATGGACTATAACAATGATGGTTTTGATGACTTGTTCGTCTCCGCTTACACAACAAGTAATAATCCATTAGCACATGAAGTGACTTTTGAACTTCAAGGCAATTCACCAACTGCCGCGCTACCGAAGTTGTATAAAAACAATGGAGATGGCACATTCTCTGATGCCACTGAATCTACTGGGTTTCTTAAGTCGATATATGGAATGGGGTTCAATTATGGAGACCTTGATAATGATGGGTATCTTGACCTATACTTCGGAACAGGTGATCCAAATTTTGAAAGTATAATTCCTAATAGAATGTTCAGAAACGTTAAAGGTGAGTTTTTTGAAGAGGTGAGCTTTGTAGGAGGATTTTCAAATATTCAGAAAGGTCATGGAATCAGTTGGGGTGATATCGACAATGATGGTGATCATGATATTTACATTACCATGGGCGGAGCACATGAAGGTGACGTTTACCAAAACCAATTACTTGTTAACCCTAATGAAGATAATAACTGGATCAACATCCAACTGACAGGCAAGAAATCAAATAGGAAAGCAGTAGGAGCGAAAGTGCACCTGGTCACCTCAACCGGACAACATCTTTACAGAACAGTCTCTAATGGAGCAAGCTTTGGAGGCAACAGCTATGCACTCGAAATAGGCCTTGGCAAATCAGAGTCTATCGAAATCCTGGAAGTGAATTGGCCAATGAAGAATTCGAAACAAGTATTCAAAAACATATCTGCAAATCAGGCTATCGAGATCATAGAATCAAATGACAAAATTATAAGCCGAACACTCACTCGTGTCGATTTTTTAAAAGATAGTGATTCAATGAACCACAGCGAACATGAATAAGTCAGGACTAAGTTTAGTTGCATTTTTATTATTGGCAATCATTACAATCTCATGCAATAAGTCTACTGAAAGTAAGGGCCTTTTTAAACTACTTTCTCCACAGCAGACTGGTATCATATTTAACAATGAGATG
>DLQN01000086.1:21708-39268 GCA_002477595.1 Roseivirga sp. UBA7431 | reverse complement strand
CCAGCCACGAAAATTGCTCCTCTAATGGGGCTTGAGTCCAGAAGCTTGACCCGCATGCTGAAAAGTATGGAGGAGAAAGGCTTTATCTATAGGCAGAAAGACCCAAATGATGGCCGGTCTGTCAGGATCTTCTTAACAGAAACAGGCCTGGAGAAAAGAAGAGTTTCCAGAGAAGCGGTGATCCGTTTTAATGAGGTAATCAGGCAATCGATTGCAACAGAGAAACTAGAGGCCTTCTTTGAAGTATTAACAAAGATTAATCAATTGATAGATTCAAAATCAATATTCTAAACACATGAGTCGAAGTATAAAGAAAGTAGCAGTATTAGGTTCGGGAGTAATGGGCTCAAGAATAGCTTGTCATTTCGCGAACATAGGTGTTGAGGTATTGCTGTTGGATATCGTTCCAAGAGACTTGGCTGAAGAGCACAAGGCTAATCCCGCGGCAAGAAACAAAATTGTTAACGATGCGCTTCAGTTTGCATTAAAGTCGAAGCCATCCCCCATTTATGATGTTTCATTCGCAAAGCTTGTCAAGACAGGCAACTTTGAAGATGACATGTCTAAAATCGCAGAAGTCGATTGGATCATTGAAGTGGTGGTAGAGAGGCTTGATATTAAGAAGATTATTTTTGATCAAGTTGAGAAGTTCCGTAAACCAGGAACACTAATCACATCGAATACATCAGGCATTCCAATGCATATGATGTCGGAAGGTAGAAGTGAAGATTTTCAGAAACACTTCTGTGGTACACACTTCTTCAACCCACCAAGATACCTGAGGTTATTAGAGATTATCCCTGGGCCAAAGACAGACCCAGAAATCATCGATTACCTAATGCACTATGGAGACCTCTACCTAGGCAAAGAAACGGTGCTTTGTAAGGATACTCCAGCGTTTATCGCCAATAGAATTGGTATTTATGCCATCATGTCCGCTATGCACACAATAGAAGACATGGGCTTAACTGTTGGAGAGGTTGACAGAATGACGGGGCCGCTCATTGGCCGCGCTAAGTCTGCAACTTTCCGTACGATGGATGTTGTTGGCCTTGATACCACAGTCAATGTAGCGAACAACTTATATGCAGGTCTTCCGAATGACGAATCTAAAGAGGCCTTTGTCCTTCCGGGAATTGTAAAGGAAGTTCATGAAAGAGGTTGGTTTGGAGATAAATCAGGCCAAGGCTATTTCAAGAAAACAAAAGATGCTAACGGACAGCGCACGATTCTAGAGCTTGACTTAAAGACTTTTGAATATGTGGAAAGAGGAAGGGCAAACTTCAAGGCACTTGATGCTGTCAAAGACGAAGAAAACTTAAAAGACAGAATTAAGATACTTGTCAATTTCGATGATAAGGCGGGTGAATTCTACCGCAAAACATTTTACGATACGTTCAAGTATGTAACCTATCGTATTCCAGAGATTTCCGATGAACTATTCAGAATAGACCAGGCTGTTTGTGCAGGTTTCGCATGGCAGATGGGACCTTTCGATACTTGGGATGTACTAGGCGTTAGATCAGTCCTTGAGCAAATGGAAGGCATGGACATGAAGCCCGCTGCTTGGGTTTATGAAATGCTTGAAGCAGGCCACGAGTCTTTCTATAAAATTGAGAATGGAATTAAGAAGTATTATGACATTCCTTCGAAGGCTTACAAAACCATTCCAGGGACTGAAGACTTAGTGATTCTTGAAAACATTAGAGAAACGAATAAAGTATGGGGTAATGCTGGCGCAACAATCTTCGATATCGGAGATGATGTTTTATGCCTAGAGTTCCATACAAAAATGAATGCGATAGGTCAGGAAGTAATCGAAGGCATTGAGACTGCGATTTCAATGGCTGAAAAGGATTACAAAGGACTTGTAATTGGCAACGAAGGAGAAAATTTCTCGGCAGGAGCCAACCTTGCTATGTTGTTTATGTATGCGGGTGATCAAGAGTTTGACGAAGTCAACCTTATGGTGGCACAATTCCAAAACACGATGAAGCGCGCCAAATTCTCTTCAATTCCTGTAGTATCTGCACCATCAGGCTTAGCGCTTGGTGGGGGCTGTGAATTGTCTTTACACTGTGATGCGATTCAGGCACATACCGAAACCTACATTGGTTTAGTTGAGGTGGGTGTTGGTTTGATCCCAGGTGGTGGAGGAACCAAGGAATTGACAATGAGAGTTGCCGACTCTATCGAAGGAGGAGATCCAGAACTGAATCGCTTGCAAGAAGCCTTTATGAATATTGCAACAGCGAAAGTGGCAACATCGGCAGAAGAAGCAAGGGCGATGCACATTTTGAGACCTCAAGATGGAGTTACGCTAAATAGAAAACGACTTTTGACGGATGCTAAAGCGAAAGTGCTAGAACTACATGAAGCCGGCTATACGCAGCCAGTAGAACGTACGGATATCAAAGTTCAAGGTAGAACGGGTCTCGCACTCTTCGAAGCAGGCATCAACGGCATGGTGCTCGGGAACTATATCTCGGAGCATGATGCAAAGATAGCGCGCAAGCTAGGGTGGATTATGTGTGGAGGTGATTTGACATTCCCACAAGAAGTATCGGAACAGTATTTACTGGATTTAGAACGACAAATGTTTGTCGAGTTAACGGCAGAACCTAAGACACTAGAAAGGATTCATAGCATTCTTTTCAAAGGGAAGCCATTGAGAAACTAGACTTTAGATGATAGTATTTAGACGATAGAAGTTCTAAGGATGCATGATTTTCGAGAGTTGATAGTTTGGAAGAAAAGTAGAGCGCTGGTGAAAGACGTGTACGTGCTGACAGCTGAACTTCCCTCATCAGAGAAGTTTAACCTCAGCGCTCAAATGCAGTCTTCGGCTGTTTCGGTTTCTGCGAATATTGCCGAGGGATCAGGAAGGGGCTCCGATATTGATTTTGCTCGCTTCTTAGACATGGCCATGGGTTCTGCTCATGAATTGGAGTCGCAGTTGTTGGTCTCATTTGATTTGGGTTTTCTAAATCAAGAAAGAATGGATCAGGTTGTTCAGCAACTGTGGGAAATAGAAAGAATGATTGTAGGATTAATTAATAAACTCAGAGGCAGCAAATAGTCTATTTACTATTGTCTAACCTCTAAAATCTTAAAATAAGATGGACGCATATATAGTAGCAGGATATAGAACAGCAGTAGGTCGAGGTAAACGCAGTGTATTAAAAACTGTCCGTCCCGATGATATGGCTGCTGATGTAATTAAGCATTTGGTAAGTCAAGTCCCTAGCTTCGATCCGAAGCGAGTGGATGACCTGATAGTTGGGAACGCAGTTCCCGAAGCAGAGCAAGGCATGCAAATGGCGAGAATGATCTCTTTATTAGCACTGCCAATAGGGGTGCCTGGCGTTACGGTGAACAGATACTGTGGCTCAGGTCTTGAGGCAATTGCTTTAGCCTCGGCAAGAGTACATGCTGGAACGGCTGATTGTATTATTGCTGGAGGAACAGAATCAATGTCGATGGTACCAGTAATGGGATATAAAACGGCTTTGAACTACAAACTAGCTACAGAGCATAGCGATTATTACCTCAGCATGGGCTTGACAGCAGAGCAGGTAGCTAAAGAGTATGGTATCAATAGAGAAGAGGCAGATCAGTTTGCTCTTGAATCACATTTGAAAGCAGTTGCGGCTCAAGCAGCAGGTAAGTTTGATGATGAGATAGTGCCAATCAAAGTGGTTGACAAAGTGGTTGGGCCTGATGGCAAAATCATAGAGAAAACCTATACGGTTGATAAAGACGAGGGCCCTCGTGGAGATACTTCTATGGATGTGTTAGCTGGGTTAAGGCCAGTATTTGCACAGGGAGGTCAAGTAACGGCAGGCAACTCGTCTCCAGTATCTGACGGTGCATCTTTTGTGATGGTAATGTCAGAGCGCATGGTGAAAGAATTAAACCTAGAGCCAGTTGCCAGAATGGTCACTTATACGGCAGTGGGAGTTCATCCAAGAATTATGGGCATCGGACCTGTTGAGGCAGTGCCGAAGGCATTAAAGCAAGCAGGTTTGAAGCAGTCAGACATTGACTTGATTGAATTAAATGAAGCTTTCGGAGCACAGTCATTGGCCGTGATCAAAGAGTTGGATTTAGATAGGTCAATTTTAAATGTGAATGGTGGAGCTATCGCTTTAGGTCATCCTCTCGGATGTTCAGGGTCGAAGCTTTCAGTACAGCTTTTCAATGAAATGAGAAGAATGGGTAATGCGAAATATGGTATGGTCACAGCATGTGTTGGTGGTGGCCAGGGAGTAGCAGGAATTTACGAATTCCTTAAATAGACACTGATCATTTGATCAGGCAATAGAGAAAAATTTAATAACTAAAATACTAATCTGATGTCAGCAGCAACCGACACCAAACATTCAATTAAAGGAGGCGAATTTCTCGTAAGAGAAACGAATGCCCAGGAAGTCTTCATTCCAGAAGAATTTTCCGAAGAGCAAAAAATGATGGCACAAGCATGCCAAGATTTTATTGATACTGAGATTCACCCTAATGTAGATGCTATCGATAGCATGAAGGATCCGAACTTGGTTCCTACAATCTTTAAGAAAGCAGGGGAGCTAGGTTTACTAGGAATTTCTGTACCTGAAAACTACGGTGGCTTAGGCATGAGCTTTAACACGAGTATGTTAATTGCTGATATTGTTGGAGCAGCAGGTTCTTTTTCTACAACATACGGTGCACACACAGGAATTGGTACACTACCGATTTTGTACTACGGTAACGAGGAGCAGAAGCAGAAATATTTGCCAAAGCTTGCCACGGGCGAGTGGGCGGCATGCTACTGCTTGACAGAACCAGATGCTGGGTCTGATGCGAACTCTGGTAAGACAAAGGCAGTGCTTTCTGAAGATGGATCGCATTACAAGATTACGGGGCAGAAGATGTGGATCTCAAATGCTGGATTCGCTGACTTATTCATCGTTTTCGCGAAAATCGAAGAGGATAAAAATTTAACAGCCTTCATCGTTGAAAAAACCTTCAATGGGATTACAATGAATGAGGAAGAGAAGAAGCTAGGAATTAAAGGTTCTTCGACACGTCAAGTATTCTTTAACGATTGCGAAGTTCCTGTAGCGAACATGCTGTCGGAAAGACAAAACGGATTTAAGATTGCTGTAAACATTCTAAACATTGGCCGAGTCAAGCTTGGTGCTGGTGTGCTCGGAGGCTGTAGAACGGTAATTTCACAAGCGACTCAATATGCCAATGAACGTAAGCAATTCAACGTTTCGATTTCGAGCTTTGGTGCGATTAAGCACAAACTAGCTGAAATGGCAACACGTGTTTATGTTACCGAGTCACTTGACTATAGAGCAGGGCAGAACATCGAAGATAAGATGAATGATCTTGCTGCTTCAGGAATGGACGATGCCCAAGCCAAATTAAAAGGGGTTGAGCAGTTTGCCATAGAATGTGCGATTGCCAAGATTCACAGTTCCGAAGTATTGGATTATGTGGTAGACCAAGGCCTTCAAGTCTATGGGGGAATGGGTTACTCCGCAGACGCACCAATGGAACGCGCCTACAGAGACTCACGTATCGCTAGAATCTATGAGGGGACGAATGAGATCAATCGTATGTTGATGATCGGTATGATCCTTAAGCGTGCGATGAAAGGGGAGCTCAACATGTTCGAACCAGCCATGGCGGTTTCCAAAGAATTAATCTCCGTACCGACCTTCTCGACCATTGATAAATCAGTGCTTTTCAATGCTGAGAAAGAAGTGCTTAAAAACCTGAAAAAGGTGTTCTTAATGGTTGGCGGAAAAGCTGCCATGGTATTACAAGACAAGATCGAAGATGAGCAAGAAATAATGATGAACCTTGCGGATATCTTAATCGAAGTTTACGCGGTAGAATCAGCAATGCTTAGAACAGAAAAGTTAATTAGTATGCGTGGCGAAGAAGCCTGTACGGATTACATAGCAATGACACAAATTTATATGGCTCAAGCTGTAGATCGTGTTAATGCAGCAGCTAAAGAAGCGATTGCGTCATTCACAAAAGGCGATGAGCAAAAAGTAATGCTAATGGGCTTGAAACGATTCACTAAGATGGACTTGGTAAACACCAAAGAGCTAAGAAGACAAGTAGCAGATACGATGATTAAGGAAGGGAAATTCCCTTACTTCTTCGGATAACCAATACCGTCCTCCCCTTGGGGAGCCTGCCTGTCGGCAGACAGGGTGCTCGCAGAGCGGAGGGGGATTTTCCTTAGTGTCACAAGGGTTATCAGCCCTCTAAAAAAATGAAAGCGAATTCCTGATGGGATTCGCTTTTTTTGTTAACTCTTCCCCCGAAAAAAAAGGGGGGGTGGCCAAAGGCCGGAGGCGGTATTCGTCATTCCTATGAATGATAAACTCGATGCTATTCCTCCCCTAAGAAACGAGAAAGTGACACAAGGGGTATCCGTCATTCCCGTTTAGACGGGAACCCCCCTATAGTTTATAGAGTCTTATTCATTCCATATTGGGTAAGGGAGCTCTCCTCATAAGGAGCTGTCCGAAATGCAGGCCCGCATAGAAATGCTCTCAGATATAGCCGCAGCACTTGATTTAGATATTAGGGAGTTGTTGGTGGGGAGGATGGGACAATAGAGGTTATTCACAATACCGCTTCTGATTCTGCAAATACTGCTAAAATGGGTTTAATCGATTAAACCCCTCTTCCAAAAGGAGCGAAAGCGAGGCCTGCTAGTTTAAAATGCTGGGCACCGAATGGGATACCTATTATGGTGATGGAAAAAAGGATTCCCCAAAATAGGTGAGTAACAAAGACCCAGAAGCCTCCAAAGACCAACCAAATGATATTTAAGGGTAGAGAAAGACAGCCAGTAAGCGACCGTCCAGGCGCTATCTGCTGGCCGAAAGGCGCGAAGCCTAGTATCGCCAACTTAAAGCACTGTATGCCGAAGGGAATGCCCACAATGGTTAAGCACAGGGCAATGCCGCCAATGATATACTCTAGGGCGATCATCCAGCCGCCAAATACGATCCATATAATGTTACCAATTAAGCTCATACGCCTTTAACGATGTAGATTCCTAATATTTCTTTTCTAGCTTTAATCTAAGAAAAGAAATTCTGGAATGAGGGTTTAATTGGAATTTTTAGACCCCCGATTTCTGATCAACCTTTGACTGATTCCCAATCTCTGTTTTCTGATTACTCATAACGCAATGCACCTGTAAGTCAGGCACCACCTCAAGTAAGTGCCCGCTAAATCATAGAGAAAGGGGTAATCGATATGGTGAGCTCTTCGCCTTTTCTTAAGATTTTCAAAGAAATTGGACCCTTCGTTTCATGGCAATAATCGCTAAACTGATCTTGCGTAAGGTTTACTTTTCCGTCAACGGAAAGGATGCGATCACATTTTCTACTTCTAAATAGCCTGCATACTTTTTGACTTTAAGGCCACTTTTGTTTTCACGAAAGGGGGCATTAAATAGGTTGTTGCGTTTGACGTACATCACTTGTTTGTCATAGTCATAGATGGTGTTAAAGCGCTTGAGAATCTCTAAGCCAAGAATGCCATTGACATTACTCATACTGCTAACCCCAGAGGTAACACTTGCCATTCTTATTGGAACACCTTCAAAAGATTCACCAAGAACGGTGAAGCTTTGAAGCCTTCCTATTTTATCTACGGATTCATTACCGAGTGCTTTTCCAGCATGCTCATAGCTAGGAGATACTTTATGGACGAGTTCGTTTTCATTCACGGTAGGCGTATTGATTCGTAAGGCCAAAGCGGCACCAGTATCTACTAGATACGGGCCTGAAATGGTCTCATTACCGGAAATGAAAAGGCTCCCTTCAACAATCGGAACGTTAAATGGGACTAAAGAAATACTATGTGCCGTATAGCCTTCTGGGGCAGGAAAATCCTCTCTTGGAAACAGGTTAATTAACCCTTTCTCAAAATCCATTTCAACAGTATAATTATTCAGAATATTTGCCCCAATGATAGCGTCTATAGGATAATCAGGATCCCCCAAATGATCTAGGTTCATCACCAAGAAATCTTGGTTTTTTAGTGCCAAATCATCACCCAATTTCAAGCGATTCCTTTTTGATGACTTGATCGAAACAGGTCCAGAGGCACCAAGAACAGTTTGCGTTCCTGATGTTTTCAAGCCGATCTCGTCTGCAACACTTTCACTAGCGAGGTTAGCTGCAGCACCAGTATCAAAGACAATGTTAATGGGCCGACCATCATTGATTTGACCTTGAATATAGATATGGCCTAGATGGATTTGGAAGGGTAAAGTAACGATTGGATCGTTTGCCCTGAGCACGCTGCCGACCAACAGAAATGCTGCAATGATAAGTGTTCTCATAATTGACCTTTTGTCTAATATACTCTACTAACGAGGTAGATGTTGCAAATTCAGCCTAACCTTAACACACATTAAGAAAGGTTTGTCTATTCATTGTTTTGAGCTAAGGTATCTTTTGCTGCGTCAAAGTAGTTGACATTTCGCGCACCCAATAAACGGTATTGATGCCCCATTCTACTTTGAAAAGCATTCCAATCTTTATTCTCAGGTTTTGTCCAAACTGTCTCTGACAGGGCTAAGGCTCTTGGGTAGGCCATATATTCTACATAATCAGACGTTTTCATATACTCTGTCCAGACATTTGCTTGAGCACCAAGTACATGTTTGTGATGTTTTTCATCTAAAGCTTCAGGAATCGGCTCGTAGTGATATACGCTCTCCAAAGTAGTGAAGCCGCCAATGGCTAAGGGTTGTGTTGCAGGATCAGCTTGGTAATGATCAAAGTACATATCAGCATTGGGTGACATGACAACATCATGACCAGACTCTGCGGCTTCTATGCCACCAGCGACACCTCGCCAAGACATGACAGTAGCATCTGGCGCAAGTCCTCCTTCGAGAATCTCGTCCCAGCCGATTAGCTTTTTGCCTTTGCTCACTAAAAACTTCTCCATGCGCTTGATGAAGTAACTTTGGAGTTCAAATTCGTCTTTTAGCCCTTCTCTTTTGATCACCTGTTGTGCCAATTTGCTTTTTTCCCAAGCTGTTTTTGGGGCTTCATCTCCACCAATATGAATGTACTCTCCAGGGAATAAATCAATCACCTCTGTTAACACGTCTTCAAGGAATTCAAAAGTCTTTTCGCTAGGACAGTAGATGTCGTCATAAACGCCCCATCGGGTGCCTACTTCATAAGGCCCAGGTGCGCAACCTAATTCTGGATAAGCAGCTAGTGCCGCCAAACTATGGCCAGGCATTTCTATTTCTGGAACGATGGTAACTTGTCTTTTTGCCGCGTAAGCCACAACGTCTCGAATCTCACCTTGTGTATAGAATCCGCCATAGGGCTTACCATCACCAACGTAAGGATTGAAGTTCTTTTCGACTATAGTTTCTTTGCGCTGACTGCCGATCTCTGTAAGCTTCGGATATTTTTTGATTTCGATTCTCCAGCCTTGATCTTCAGTCAAATGCCAATGGAAGGTATTGAATTTGTAAAAAGCCATGAGGTCGATATACTTTTTAACGAAGTCAACAGGAAAAAAATGACGGCCAACATCTAGATGAAGTCCTCTCCACTCAAAGCGAGGGGCGTCATTTATGGTCATATATGGAAGCACCGCGATATGCTTATCCGTTGGAAGCATTTGGATTAAAGACTGAGTTCCGTAGAAGAACCCTTTGGAAGTGGAGGCTTTGATCGTTACACCCTCATGATTCACCGTTAGCGAATAGGCTTCTTTTGCCAAACCTGAATTTTCTTTGAAGTGAATCTGAGCATTTCCTGATTCATGTAGTTCTGATGACCAACCTACAGATTTGAAATAGTCGTGTAGAAAGAGCATGACTTCTTTCGCATCATCTGATTCAGATAGAAGAATAGGCCTGCTATTGAGGTTGAAATGCTTTTTGAGGTTGTAATCTATACTTTGTGGTTGAGGGACAATTTGGGGGGTAATTACCTTTGGGGACTTTGGTTGGCAACTCGCTAGAAAAATGATTGCGATAGCCAGCACTAAAAAATTTCTCATGAGGGAAGGTATTGAGTTTGTGCGAAAAATGAAACGCATTGATTAACGGTTGAGAATAAGAAGTAAGATTTCAATATCTTAGTCAAAACTCTAGACATGACAAATAGAAGAAAATTCCTAAAATCAACTGTATTTAGCGGCTTGGCAGTTACTACTGCTGGACTAAGCAGTATGGCTTGTGAGGCATCAAAGCCGATAAAAAAACCAATAGTGATCTCTACTTGGAACCATGGTTTGGAAGCGAATACGGCTGCATGGGAAGTTTTGTCTAAAAAAGGACGTGCTGTTGATGCCGTTGAAACAGGCGTGCGCGTCACTGAAGACGACCCAAATAATGCCACTGTCGGCATTGGAGGGTTTCCTGATCGTGATGGCGTAGTGACCTTGGATGCCTGCATTATGGATGAATTTGAAAATTGCGGATCTGTAGCGTTCCTTCAGAATATTAAGAACCCAATTTCTGTAGCCAGAAAAGTGATGGACGATACGCCTCATGTCATGTTGGTTGGGGAAGGCGCCAGACGCTTTGCTGTTGAGAAGGGATTCAAAGAAGAGAATTTATTAACGGAGAAGTCTGAGAAGGCCTGGAAAAACTGGCTAAAGAATCAGGACTATAAACCCAAGATCAATGTAGAGAATCACGATACGATTGGTATGGTGGCATTGGACGACATGGGCAACTTATCAGGAGCATGTACTACCAGTGGTGCTGCATGGAAAATGCATGGTCGCGTAGGAGACTCACCGATAATTGGAGCGGGCCTTTATGTAGATAACGAAGTTGGCGCTTGTACGGCAACAGGCCTTGGAGAATTTGTGATTAAGATTTGTGGAGCACACATGATTGTGGAGTTGATGCGACAGGGTCTTTCGCCAAGCGAAGCGTGTAAGCAGGCTGTTGAACGTTTAGTTCGAAAGTACCCAGAAGATTATAAAGACCTACAGGTTGGCTTCTTGGCACTGAGCAAGAGCGGTGAGTATGGAGCATACTCTATCCACAAAGGGTTTAATTATGCTGTAAAATCGAATGATGAGGAAGAGCTGATAGATGCTCCTTACTACGGAAGCTAAGCTTGCTTGAATAGTGGTTGTGCTTTACCATAGGTAAGCGACCTCCAAAGCCACTCAAATGGATCATATTTGAAAAAACTTAGCCAAACGCCTGCAAAGGAAATGTTAAATACCCAAATACCTAGTACAAAAACCGCTTGAGCAGAACGGTCTAGGTCTCCGAAAAGGGCTAGTCCATGACCATAAAAGAAGAACCCACAAATTATGGACTGCATTAGATAAGTACTTAGGGCCATTCTGCCTACATCTGAAAGGCGCTTTGCAATAAAGCTTCGCGTTGAGGTCTTGGTGATGATCATAACGATACCGATATACCCCAGTGCCATTAATATAGAGCCCCAGTAATTGAGTTGTGAGAAGAAAAAGAAGCTGAGTCTAAAATCCCAGTCGTAATTAAAGTCTAGTATCACGCCTCCAATAACCAAAGGCAAACCGATTCCCAGCCCGTAACCCATCATCTTGCTGTAATACTTTACACTCTGTTTTGCATTGAATACGCGCCTTTTATAGAGGGCCATTCCTATGAGCATTAAGCCAGCCACTTTCCAGAAAGTTTCAAACAGAAAGACCGTTGTTTCCATTTGAAAGGCTTGTGGTGCTCGGTAAAGGATTTGTCTTTCCCATGTACCACGATAGAAATCTATTTCTTCGGCAATGGCACCAGATTCAGGAGTCCAAATTTCTGTTTTAGTTGCTTCGTATTCACCGGGCTCCCATAGGGGGGTAGTATAACCAATGACAAGGCTGATCAGGGACCCAATTACCAAAAGGAGTACGCCTACTTTAATTTGTGTCGCTGACTTTTTACTTCTGAACGTGAACATGAAAAAGGCACAGATAGCATAGATAAAAAGAATATCGCCATACCATAAAAGGTAAGCATGAATCAATCCGAAAAGGGCTAAAAAAAGAAGCGCCTGTTTTGTAAGCCAGTTGAGCGCATTTGCTCTTTTCGTGCTTTTTGCGAAATCATGACAATGCTTGCACCGAATAATAAGGAAAAGATTGTAATGAACTTTTGATCAGCGAAGACATGACTTACCAGCCAGACCCAGAGATCATTTCCCGAAAGTTTTTCGTAAGCAGTTGGGTTACTGTATGCCACAGAGGGCATGGCAAAGCTTTGAATATTCATTGCCAGAATTCCCAATACCGCGATTCCTCGCAATATATCCATGGACACAACTCTCGCTTGCGGGTCAACGGGGTTAAGAAGGTGGGATGCTTTTGTCACTCAGTAGGGAAATTATGCAATCTGTGTGAATATAAAAACCTCAATACAACTTGATGAAAACGCCTTGATCATTAATCTCCATCGGAAACGTCTTGAGATCATGACAGAGCCTATTGGCTTCCGCTCCTGTTTTCAAGTTAAATCGATAGAAGTGCAAGGGGCAGATTACCTCATTGAATGCGTTGAGCGTGCCTTCTGAGAGAGGCTGCTTCTGATGTGGGCACAAGGCTTCGAAGGCGTAAAACTCATCCTTACTTTTCGCTAAACAGACTTTCAGTTCACCGATTCTCAAAACCCTGATGGCTTTTTCTCCAAAGACTTTCTCCATTGCTGAGAAACTGTTGAATACTTTTACGCTTTTGTAAGTTGAACCCATTGTTTTTTAATATACTCAAGAACTTTGTTTGACGCTTGAATCCGCGATATTAGTGCCCGAAATTTATGCTGAAATTATCCATTACATGCAGGCTGTTTCTGGCCATTTGCTTTGCCCTCTTCACGATCACACCTCTTGTATCTCAGGAAGTGACCATCAAAGACGATACTTTTAAACCATTAATCGGAGCAACACTGGTGTTGTTACCAGACTCATCTGTTTACGTTTCTGGTATAGAAGGAAAAGTCGTTTTGACAATAAGGGAAGAACAGGAGGCTATTATTTCATTTGTCGGATATGAAACGCGAAGGGTTTCCATTCGCCCCAATGATAACAAGGTGATCATAATGACTTCAGCAAATAAACTGCTAAACGAACTTGTTGTTGAGGGCTTTTCTGGAAGACAACCATTGAGTCGTCAAGCGGGTTCGGTGGCTACTCTTTCTTTGGGAAGTTTAAATCGATTTGATGAAACCAGTTTGGTCAATGCTGTAAACACGGTGCCTGGTGTGAGGTTTGAGCAACGTGCTGGCGGAAGCTATCGCGTTTCTATCCGCGGAAGCTCTATTCGTTCACCTTTTGGCGTGCGCAATGTGAAGGTATATTGGAATGGAATTCCTTTTACCGAGCCCGGGGGAAACACGTTCTTGAATCTATTAGACCTGAATAATTCTGCTAAGATTGAGATTATGAAAGGCCCATCCGCTAGTGCATTTGGTGCAGGGAATGGCGGTGTCATAAAGATTCAAAGCACAGATATATCAACCCTTTCGAATTCAGATATCATATCAGCTTCTTTTGGTTCTTATGGAGTACGGAAATTCAGCGGTTCTCATAATGTACTGAAGGAAAATAGCAGCTTGACCTTCAAGTGGACCGACCAAAGTGCTGATGGTTATCGTGAACACAATGAATTTGAACGTAAGACCTTAGAAATAGACGGTATCTTTTTCCCAAGTGAACAACGGACAATATCGGCCTCACTCCTTTACTCAGATTTGTTCTATGAAATTCCTGGTGGACTTAACCCAGATCAACGAGCTGCAAATCCACGTCAAGCGAGGCCAGGGAGTATCGATAAAAATGCTTCTATTGCCAATAAATACTATTTGCTCACCATTGGGCAAGAATATCAAATGAGCGACACTTGGTCAAATGAGACTAACATTGGGCTAAACATTAGTGACTTTGAAAACCCTTTTATCCTAGACTATAAAAGTGACAACCAACAAGTTTTTAGCCTCCGATCAGAGTTTAAAAATGAGTTGAATCTAGCCGGAAAAGCGGTAAACCTTACTTATGGTATCGAGCAGCAAAGGTCTTTTTTTGATGGCAAGAACTTTGGGAATGTGAATGGAGAAGCAGACACAATTCGTTTTGCAGATGAGATAGAAACTGAGCAACGGCTCCTTTTTGCCAATGTTGATTATCAAGTGAACGAAGGCCTCAATTTGACTTTCGGCATGAGCCGAAATTCTCTGCAATATGATATCAATAGAACTATCGATAAAATTAATAATGCTCCTCAAGAGTTTCTGAAGGAATTTGATGCGGTTTGGTCACCAAGGCTGGCAGTTTCTCAACGGCTGAATAAGGATTATTCTATTCACTTAAGTGTAATGAAGGGGTTTTCTCCACCGACCACCACCGAGGTTCGAACGAACGAGGGTAGCATAAACCTGGGGCTACAAGCAGAAAGAGGATTGAATTATGAGCTTAATTTTAGGGGGGCAACAGCTAGTCGAAAACTCTCTTTTGACTTAGCCCTATTTTACTTTCAACTAGATGATGCCATTACAACCTTTACCGATAGACAAGGCGTTGTTCTTTTTCGAAATGCAGGCGAAACTAGTCAGAAGGGGCTCGAGCTCTCATCAAAAATGGATTGGATTAGCGCTGAGAGCGGGATGATTACAAGCTTGAGTTCTACGCTTGCCTATACTTATCATGATTTTCAATTTGAGAACTATATTGATGATGGCGATGATTTTTCTGGAGTGGCCTTACCGGGCACCGCACCGCATGTAGTGAATATTCAAACAGACCTTGAATTGCGTGGAGGAGTTTACTTGAACCTTACTTATCATTATTCAGACCCTATTCCCCTGAATGATGCCAATACTTTTTTCTCAAAGGCTTATAGCCTCATAAATTTAAGGACAGGCTTTCGAGGGAATGTATTTAACCAGCCTTTAGAAATCTACGGAGGAGTGGATAACCTCTTAAATGTTGAATACAGTTTGGGAAATGATCTGAATGCTTTTGGAAGAAGGTATTTTCAGCCTGCTGCAACAATTAACTACTACGTTGGATTTAAAATTAAACTGAACGATTGATATGCCAGAATTGAGCCCCGAATTAGTGAGCCAACTGTTAAGAGAGAGAAGGTCAATATATCCAGCACAGTTTACTGGCGCACCTGTTGATGATGAGATGATAAAGGAAATGTTGGAAAACGCTAACTGGGCACCGACTCACAGGTTTACGGAGCCCTGGCGCTTTGTAGTATTCAGCGGTGATGGCTTGAAAAAGCTGGCAGAGTTTCAGTCAAACCTTTATAAAGAGGTAAGTTCAAAGGCAGGTGATTTTGATGAAGTGAAATTTCAAAAATTGGCAACAAAACCGTTGATGTCTTCTCATATCATCGCCATTGGAATGGCAAGAGACCCGAAAGAATCAGTTCCTGAGGTGGAGGAGGTTTCATCCGTTGCCATGGCAGTTCAGAACATGTATTTAACCGCTACAGCGAATAGTGTCGGTTGTTATTGGGGCTCTGGAGGAGTTACCTACTATGAGGAGGCAAAACCATTTTTTGGATTAGGAGCACAGGACAAATTATTAGGCTTTTTGTATGTCGGGACTATCAACAAAGACAAACCGCTTACGGGCCGAAGAAAACCTGTTGAGGATAAGGTAAGGTGGGTTCGCTAAAAGATCAGCTGCCAACGAAAAGCCCACATCCATTTCAGGGAAAAAGCACTAATTTCTGCGGAATTCATGATTTTTTGAAGCTCATCTTTACGGAATGCTCGCCTAACGGAGAGTGGGGCGTCACACTGAACCATCGGTGATTTTGAGAACAGTCGTGTCAGCAGCTTAATAGAATGATAGGCTAACCAGTGCCGATGTAAGTCGTTGATGACAACACCAATTTTAGCTTGAGTTTTAAACTGATTGAAAATGGAGATCAGTTGCTCATCTTTGAAATGGTGTGTAAAAAGAGTACAAATGACCACATCATAGCGATTTGTTTTAAAATCATCAGAGAAGATGTCTTCTGTGTAAAAAGATATTTCAGGGTATTGCGCACAGTTCTGCTTGGCATATTCTACGATGTTTGGGTTGGCATCATAGCCCTTTAGCTCAATTGAATAGCCCTTTTTTCTGGCCCACTTTGCCACAAGGATCATAATATCACCACCACCACAACCCAGGTCAGCGATAACAATAGGCGCTGCTTTCGGGTGATTACCAAGAAGCTTATTGAGCCCATTAATCGTTACTTGATTACCTCCGAGAAGTCGGTTAATTGTTTCAAGCTCACGTAAGGCTTGGTCAATGATTTCACCCCCAGACTCAAGGTCATCCATCAACTCTTCTTCATAGGACCTTTTTTCAAACATGCTTTTCGTTTCGATTACTATTAAACTTAATGATTAAATTAATGGATAATGCGCATCACCAGACTATTCTTTTTACTTCTATTTTCAACGGTACTTGTGAGTTCTCTAAGCGCACAAGGCGAGGCTTTAAACGTAAAGGCGGAGGTACATATTCTGAAGGTGATGGGCGAATACAAAAACCCTTTGGCCTACTACCCATTACGAAGGGATATTTTTCTTCCGACCGAAGAGGAGGTGATGAAGACGGAGTTGAAAAACAGGAATCCAGATAATGCTGTCGTTAGTGGATCGTTTATCTTTATGAAGCCAGGTGCTGGGCTGAATAGAGAACCTTTTGTGGATGCTTCAGGGAAACCCATGTTTACAAACTTTCTGTCAAACAAGAAACCGGCTTCCTTGAAAGGAGACAGCTCCTTCTTTTTAGGTAAACAAAAGCGATTACTCAGTGCCCACCCTAATCTTGGTAAGTTTTTACTGTACAATGAAGGTTTTTTGAGGCTTAAATAACCTCTAGGATCATCGACTCGACAGTCAGGCCTGGTCCAAAAGCCAATGAAAGAATTTTATCTCCTTTGTTGCTAGCATTCAAGGAATCGAAGAGTTTTTTAAGGACAAACAGGACCGTTGGGGAAGACATATTGCCATAATCCCTTAAGACCTCTCTTCCCGCCCAATCTTGGCTGCGGTCTAAACTTAACTCTTGCTCAATGACCTCTAGAATTCTTTTTCCACCAGGGTGCAGGGCATAGTGATGAATTTCTTCTACTGAGACCTTGTCTTTAAGTTTTTGAACCAAGTTTTTAATTCCCTTTTCAATAAGTACAGGCACATAGGCGCTCAGTTTCATTTCAAATCCAAAGTCTCCGATATTCCATGCCATTTCTTGTTCTCCTTCAGTGAAGAGTTCATTATGAAAAGTAATCGGCTTAAGCTGAACCTTACTGCTCAGAGAAGTATCTGCTGAGATAAGTAACGCTGCTGATCCATCACCGAAAATCGCATTGGAGATAAGGTTATCATCGTCCGTTTTATTTTGAAAGTGCAGCGTGCAAAGTTCTGTTGCAACTACAAGAACCTTCGCCTCTGGGTTTGCGGCACAAAATGCATTGGCAGCCTTAATACCAACAAATGCCGCATAGCAGCCCATGAAGTTGATACAGGTCCTTTCAACGTTTTTACTTAGGCCCAATCGATTAACAA
>DLQN01000086.1:13770-21687 GCA_002477595.1 Roseivirga sp. UBA7431 | reverse complement strand
ACACTTGCCAATGAAAGCTCAATGGCTTCTTTGCGGTAGTAGTCAGAGCGTGCTTTTGTCGTTGGAAATGGATCTAAACCTACGCTTGGTGGGTAGAAAACCCTATCCTTTGAACTGTCAGAGGCATAGTCAGGTATGGTTGAGTATCGATCTACAATTCCAGAAGCACGATAGAGTGCCCTTAGCCTGCTTTGCTCGGCACCAACCATGCCATGGGCTTTTGCCATGAACTCGACAACTTGATTTTGAGGAATTTTGTGTTTGGGTACGGCAGAGCCGATAGAAAGAATGGAACAAGTCACGCCCTATATTAGTGGTTTTTAACCTAAATTGTTTGACGAAACATCGGAATATGTTTAAAAAATCAAACTGGCTACACCTTCGCATACACTTTTCATACTTTTTACTGCCTATTTATATTTTTGCGCTGTCTATTAGCCCTAATTTAAGCGAGGGTGGATTGCTTTGGTTATTCGTTATTCTACACCTCTTTATTTACCCTGCAAGCAATGCCTATAACAGCTTTTTTGATAAAGATGAAAAGAGCATCGGGGGCTTAAAAAATCCTCCCCCAGTGGATAGGGGGCTTTTTTTACTTTCTCAAACTTTTGATCTGATAGGATTACTCCTTGCGTTTATTTTCTTTCCTGGCAACTATACCCTGATCGCCATGTTGATCGCATATATCTTAGCATCAAGAGCGTATAGTAACCCAAAAATTAGGCTAAAAAAGTATCCTATTACGAGCTGGATAATTGCTGGTTTTTTTCAGGGTGCATGGGTAGTGTGGTTAGTCTACGTTGGGCTGAACGACTTTGCTTTCACTAACATTTTGAAGCCCCATGTTTTAATACCGGGACTATTGGCGTCTGCAATTCTATGGGGTTCTTATCCTATGACACAAATCTATCAACATGAGGAGGATGCTAAACGGGGTGACATCACATTGTCTATTAGGCTTGGGATTAAAGGAACTTTTATGTTTACAGGTATTTTCTTTGGGTTGGCGAGCCTAGGGTATGTCTTATACTTCCAACATTACTACAGCCTTACGTATGGACTAGTGTTTTTAGCGGCTATGTCACCAGTGATTGTCTTCTTTACACAGTGGTTTGTGAAAACGCTAAAGAATGAGTCAAATGCAAATTATACCAACACCATGCGCTTGAATTGGATTTCAGCGACATGTTTGGGTGGCTTCTTTCTCTATCTCTTTTTACACTCAACTAATATTTTGTCCGTAGTAGGGGTTTACTAAAATGGTTGGCCGTGGGTGTTTTTCATGATTTGGTAGGCAAAAAAGGAGGAGTTTCTCATTAAACTTACGGCTACTTCAGAAGTGAAAGAGGAACCAAACAGGGCTTGCGTTCTACGCCCAACACGAAGGCGTTTTTTGAAGGTCCTGTTCCAGGTTCGGATATAGTCTTCTTCTAAGGCTTGACGGTTAAGCTGACCTTTAGTGTAATGTGTTGAAACAGATTCTGAAACGATTTTTCCTGAATGTATGGCCATAGCCATGCCATTACCACATAATGGCGTGATCAATCCCGCTGTGTCACCAGTCATTAGGATATGGCTTTCAACAGCACTTTTTGGAGAAAAGGAAAATTCATTGATGACCTCAGGCTTATCGAAAATGAATTCAGAATTATTGAAGATTTCTTTAAGGAAAGGGTTTTGCTTGACTACCATATTTTCCATGGCCTCGATTGAGCCATGCTTTTTCAGCATTTCTCTACTTCCAAGGTAGCACAAGTTGTATTTATCATCTTCAATGGCACTGATGCCACAATAGCCACTTTGAAAGTTATGAAGGGCAACTTTGTCCTTCGGGTAATCTGTCTTTATGTGATATTTAACGCCAATGAATGGTGCTCTTTTATGGGTAAAACCTCTGTCAAGCTTGTTGTCGATCACGCTTTTTTTCCCATAGGCGCCAATGACGATTTTACTTTCGAAGGATTCGCTGCCCGTCTTAACTAAGAATTTGTCGCCTATGAACCGAACATCTGTTATGGCTTGTTTGGTGACAACATTAACACCCTCTTTTAATGCGATCTGATAAAGAAATTCATCCAACACATATCGGCTTACGCCAAAGCCTCCTAAATCCAATGGCAGCTCAAAACGTCTTCCCTTGACAGAGGAAAATTCAAACGTTCGAATTCGTGAGGGGTGAGAAGCGTCAGGGAAGAGACTGTTGCGCTCTAGAAAAGGCCTAACTTCATCTGAGACATATTCCCCACAGACCCTATGGAATGGAAATTGTTTTTTTTCGTATAGGTTGACTTCATACCCCTTGCGTTGCAAAAGGATGCTACTGATTAACCCCGCTAAACCGCCACCGATGATTGTAATTTCTTTCAAAATATCCCTTAATACAGATCAATAACCACTCAAATAAAATGGAACAACAGCATTATAATTTGAATTAAGTTTATATTTCAATAAGAATCAGAATTTCTAAAATACAATTCAATGAAAATAAGAAATATAAGACTAGCAACGTTCGTTGCTTGTTTGTTTGCAGCCTTTATGCTAATCGCTGTAAACCCAGCCGAAGCGCAGAGTAAAAAGAAGAAAGCGGAAGCGGCAAAAGCAGAACAAGCGGCAAAAGCAGCTGCAGCAGCCAAGAAACCGGCTGCTAAAAAAGGTGGTATTCAACCATACGACAAGGTAATCACAAAAGAAGCTAAGACTGATGAAGGTCTTTTCAATGTGCATACTTTAGATGATAAGTACTTCTTTGAGATTCCTAATGACATGTTAGGAAGAGATATGCTAATGGTTACTCGTATAGCCAAGACAGCAGCAGGCATCGGCTTTGGTGGTGGAAAAACCAATACGCAAATGTTGAGATGGGAAAGAGTTCAAGATAAAATCTTGCTTAAAATTATTTCTACAACCATAACTGCAGCAGACTCACTTCCTATCAGTGAAGCGGTCAACAACTCTAACCTTGAGCCAATATTGGCGGCTTATGATATCAAAGCGTTGTCTAAAGACTCTACAGGAGTTGTAGTTGACGTGACGGCATTATTAACAGGAGATGTTAAGCCTCTTGGCTTACCACAGAGAAATAGAACTCAGTATAGAGTGACGAGATTAGATAATTCGCGGTCTTATGTTGTAAGAGCAAGTAGTTATCCTGAGAATATTGAGTTACGACACGTAAAAACGTACCAAGCAGGAAGCTCTCCATCTAGTTCAGCAGATGGCTCGATTACAGTAGAAATGAGCAACTCAATGATTCTTCTTCCTGAAGTGCCTATGCAGCGTAGACTTTATGATGAGAGAGTTGGTTGGTTTGCTAGAGGAACAACAGACTATGGTTTGGATGCGCAGCAATCTAAGGTAGTTAGATACCTTGACAGGTGGAGACTTGAAGTCAAAGAGGAAGATATGGCTAAGTTCCGTAGAGGAGAGTTAGTTGTGCCTAAGAAACAAATAGTTTATTATGTAGACAGAGCAACACCAAAGCAGTGGGCTCAAGCGATTAAAGATGGTATTGAGGATTGGCAAGTAGCTTTTGAAGCTGCAGGTTTCAAAGATGCTATTATCGCTAAAACACCTCCTACAAAAGAGGAAGATCCAGATTGGAGCCCAGAAGACGTACGTTATTCTGTTGTTAGATACTTAGCTTCTCCAATTCCAAACGCAAACGGTCCTCACGTAAGTGATCCACGCTCTGGAGAGATCTTAGAAAGTGATATCAACTGGTATCACAACGTAATGACTCTTCTTAGAAGATGGTTCTTCGTTCAGACTGCTGCTATCAATCCGCAGGCTCAGAGTTCTGAATTTGACGATGCGGTAATGTCTCGTTTGATCCGTTTCGTGTCTTCTCACGAAGTCGGACATACATTAGGTTTACCACATAACTTTGGTTCAAGTAATGCATACCCTGTTGATTCATTAAGATCGGCATCATTTACTAAGCGAATGGGGACTGCTCCTTCTTTAATGGATTATGCACGTTTCAATTACATCGCACAACCAGAAGATGCTGGTGTTGCTTTAATGCCAGAGGTTGGTGAGTACGATAAATATGCTATCGCTTGGGGTTACAGACCTATTTTGAGTGCTAATTCTCCAGAGGAGGAATTGCCTACTTTAAGAAAGTGGATTGAAGATAAGAATGGTGACCCAATGTACAGATACGGTCGTCAGGGTAACTCTAATGACTATACAGCTCAAAGTGAAGACTTGGGTGACGATGCCATGAAGGCAAGTATGTATGGCATTAAAAACCTAAAAGTGATTATGACTAATCTTCGAGATTGGACATATGAGCCAGGTTCTGATTATAGTGAACTTGAAGAAATGTATGGAGAAGTAAGGTCTCAGTTTAACCGATATATGGGCCATGTTGGTCGTTATGTTGGTGGCGTAAAAGAGAACTACAAAACTGCAGATCAAGATGGTTTAGTATATACTCACGCACCTAAAGCGAAGCAAAAAGAAGCAGTGAAATTTATCACTGATAATCTTTTCAATACACCTAAGTGGATGCTAGATCAAGAAATCATAGGTAGACTTCAGGATTACGGTGCCGTAGAGAGCATGCGCTCATTACAGGCAAACACTATGAATTCACTTTTAGAGTGGAGAAAGATGGGTAGGGTAATAGAGAATGAAGCTATGAACGGTTCTGGCGCGTATCCTATTACAGAGCTTTTCTCTGATGTAAGAAATGGTATTTGGTCAGAACTTTCTAGAGGCCGAACTATTGATACTTACAGAAGGAACCTTCAGCGCGCACACATCGAAAGATTAGAGCTTTTGATGACAGGTGAGTTAGAGGTTCCGGCTGCATTCAGAAGGTTTGCTGGTCCTGGTATTGACGCAAGTCAGTCTGATATCAGACCTGTTGTAAGAGCAGAACTCAAAACACTACAGTCTAGAGTAAGGGCTGCAATTCCTAGAACTGCAGACAGAATGTCTAAGATTCACTTGGAAGACGCCTTAGTGAGAATCAACGATATTCTTGATCCTAAGTAAGTAGTTGTTAACAGACCATAAAAAAGGCCACCGATAATCGGTGGCCTTTTTTATTTCAGTTTATATCTCATCCTGAAATAGCGTTACACAAAAAGTAATGTTATGAAAGAAAAGAACGAAAGAGAGTATGTTTTTAGATTAAAGCTTTCAGCTCCAGTTCTTTCTCAATCAGCTTTCCATCTCTTTTGATCACCATTGTAAGCCTTGTACCAGAGGGCTGTCTAAGAAGGCTATTCATGCTGGCAAAAGAATAAAAGAAGACAGGCTTATCTGCCATTGAAATAATCTCATCACCAGGCAGCAGGCCTATTTTTTTAGCAGGTGAATTTGGAATAATATTCGAAACGAAATACCTGTTTAATTCTTCACCACTAACACTAAAAGTAAAGCCAGCGGTGTTGAACTTGAATGTATTGCCATAGTTTTCATTCTTTTTTAAGTAGATGGCCTCGTTTGGGTAGTCAAATATTACGTTGAAGCGTGCGAGTACATCAGAGCCCATAGTCCCATACCTTTTCATTTCCGTGCCATTACCTTCAACAACTCTCTTAACCTGCCAATCTTCAGGAAATGATGTCACGACTTTATTGAATCGAAACCGTTTTCCAAAGCGGAGGCCTTGAATACGCCCTACTCTGCCTTCCAGGTTACCAATTAGGCTACTTCCCAAAGAGTGTTCTATTGTGTGTTTAGGCAGTACAATCTCGTCATGGCGCTCCTCATCGAGAAATAAAGCACTACTTGCACCAGTATCGATTAAAAGATTTACCGTCTTTCTTTTCTCTCCCTTTTGTTTAATCTCAGCCTTTATGTAAGGGCGAAAATCTCTAATTTCCACATCTACTTTTCTGAACCCCTTCGGTATTTTAAACTTTCCGGGCTCGTACAGACGAAGCTTTTCATTTTCATAATCTACTTCCACCACAAAACGACTAAAAAGTTCAGAACCCAATATTCCGTGTGCTTCAACCCCAAGAATGTTGCGTATGTCCATGCCGCTTTCTTCTAGAACAAGCATCGATTGGTTGCTTCCGCTGATGCCATTCAATTTGATGCTCAAGTTGCTGGCCACAAATAGATCTGTGATTTTGTCACCATTTCCAGCATAGATAGGAATGGTTCTGGCATCGGCTAGGTTATTGTCGGCAATTACAAAACGATCGAATATCATTCCAGACTCTGAACCAGTATCTAAAATAAAGTTGAACGGACCTTCACCGTTAACCAGAATGGGAATAATAATGAGATTGCTCTCATCTTTAAAACTTAGCTCTACAAATTGCTGGCCGTCATCAAAAGAGAACCCTACTGAGTTTTGTGCAAAACAATTAATTGAAACTAAAAACGCGAGAGTCAGGATGGTATATCGCATAATCATAAATTTGGCTGGAAGGTTAAGAAGCTAATTAGTTAACACTAACGGAGTATTCATACCCTTAGTTTTATTTAAAAACTTGCTTATAGACGGGTTTACGGTAAAGAAATTGTAACAGTAGCAATGGATAAAGAAGCACAGTCATCAGTTTATACTTTGCCTTGTACTCAATACTATCAACAATTTGGCAGCCTTCGGCATTGCCGATTAGAATATGATGATGTTTCCAGGAGTGAAACGGAAAGGGAAGAACGACACCTTCATCTATAAACTCGAATCGCTCATTGGTTTCATTGTCGTAGGTAATTTCACTTATCCACTTCTGTTTTTTAACCTTAAAATCGAGCAATAACTCTACAAAATCTCCTGTGTAACACCCATCAAATCGAATTAACGAGACCGTTGGGAACGGAGGGTTCAGTTTAAGGAAGAGGTCTTGGTTAAAGCCAGCTTTGACGGAAGCCAAGTTTTGGTTGACCTGTGTTGTCACCTTTACATGCATAATCAAATAACACGAATTGCGACAAAATGTTAACAGCTTACAATCTTTTATACTCTTACAATCTTTGCGTTCAATGCCATTGGTAATTACTGACCCAAA
The DNA here is from genome assembly GCA_002477595.1 of Roseivirga sp. UBA7431. GTDB lineage: Bacteria > Bacteroidota > Bacteroidia > Cytophagales > Cyclobacteriaceae > Roseivirga. The sequence goes on along the minus strand of DLQN01000086.1, from coordinate 14,710 downwards.
GCTTACTTTTGACAAAACGTTATTGTATGCAGCACGACCAAATCGTCTTTGACCTGATCGCCAAAGAAGAGAAGAGACAAACCGAAGGCTTAGAACTAATTGCCTCAGAAAATTATGCTTCTTCCCAGGTAATCCAAGCCATGGGATCTGTGTTAACCAACAAATATGCTGAAGGGCTACCCGGAAAGAGATATTACGGAGGGTGCGAAGTTGTCGATGTGATCGAAAACTTAGCCATTGACCGTGCTAAGGAACTTTTTGGTGCTGTATGGGCCAATGTTCAGCCACACTCTGGAGCTCAAGCTAATGCAGCAGTTATGCTAGCATGCCTGAATCCAGGGGACAAGATATTAGGGTTTGATCTTTCTCATGGAGGACATTTAACGCATGGTTCACCAGTTAATTTTTCCGGAAAGTTCTACGAACCATATTTTTATGGTGTAGAAAAGGAATCTGGTTTAATTGATTGGAACAAAGTAGCAGAGACGGCTAGAAAAGAGAAACCACAAATGATCATTTGTGGAGCGTCAGCTTACAGTAGAGATTGGGATTATGCAGCATTAAGAGAAGTTGCGGATGAGATAGGAGCGATTCTATTAGCAGACGTGTCCCACCCTTCAGGGCTGATTGCAAGAGGCTTACTAAACGATCCAATTGAACACTGCCACATCGTAACCACGACAACTCATAAGACCCTTAGAGGTCCTAGAGGAGGCTTGATTATGATGGGAGAGGATTTTGAGAACCCTTGGGGTCATAAGACGATGAAGGGTGATATAAAAATGATGTCACAGCTTTTAGACGGTGGAGTCTTTCCTGGTACACAAGGAGGTCCATTAGAGCATGTGATTGCAGCTAAGGCTATTGCTTTTGGCGAAGCACTTAGTGACGAGTACATGGAATATGTCATTCAAGTCAAAAAGAATGCAAGGGTCATGGC
>DLQN01000086.1:3400-13747 GCA_002477595.1 Roseivirga sp. UBA7431 | reverse complement strand
GCCTTACTGGTAAGCTTGCTGAAAAAGCACTCGGCTTTGCGGACATTACTATTAATAAGAACATGGTGCCGTTTGATGACAAGTCTCCATTCGTAACGTCTGGAATGAGAGTGGGTACCGCAGCCGTTACAACCAGGGGCCTAGTGGAAGCAGATATGGAACGGATTGTAGCGCTTATAGACAGGGTTTTATTAGACCCTGAAAACTCAGGAAACCTTGAAGGCGTTAAAGGAGAAGTAAACGCTTGGATGAATCAATACCCTTTATTTAAATCCTAATTGGCACTAGACCAACTAACAGACGACCCGCAGGAAAAGGACATGGGATTCCTTGACCACCTAGAAGAACTTAGGTGGCACCTGGTTCGTGCTGCTGCCTCGGTATTCATTTTTTCAATTTTAGCATTCCTTTTTAAGGATGTCGTATTTGAATTGATTTTGGGTCCAACAAACTCAGAGTTTTGGACCTATCAGCAGCTTTGTAAGCTCGCTGAATTAATAAATTCTCCGGCATTATGTCTTGGAGATATGGATATGATTATCCAGAATAGAACCATAACGGGGCAATTTGTTTGGCACATTAAGTCTTCATTAGTTGTTGGGCTTGTTCTTGGTTTTCCATACACTTTTTGGGAAATCTGGCGCTTTGTGAAACCAGGCTTGAGGAATAATGAGAAAAGTGCCTCTAGAGGTGTAGTTGTAGTAGTTACTTTTCTTTTTCTCACTGGCGTGCTCTTTGGTTATTACATCGTGACCCCGTTGAGCTTTAACTTCTTATACAACTACGAACTAAGTGTTAAGATTGATAACATTTTTGACCTCTCTTCAATAATAGGAATGGTAGCTACCTTGGCCTTGGCTTGCGGTTTAATGTTTCAATTACCAGTATTGACCTATATTTTGTCCAAAGCAGAAATCATTTCACCTAAACTGATGAAGCGCTACAGACGTCATTCAATTGTGGTGATCTTAATTATTTCTGCCATTATTACCCCGCCAGATGTAATTAGTCAAGTATTGATCGCACTTCCACTGACATTCTTATATGAGGTCAGCATTATTATATCTAGGCGAGTAGAGAAGAAAATCGCAAAACAACGCGCATGAAAAAGGTAGGAATAGGTGGCGATCACGCCGGGTTTGAGTACAAACAAAGGGTAGTCGCTTTTTTAACGAGTAAAGGGTATGATGTTAAGGACTTTGGTCCTACCTCTGAAGATTCAGTTGATTACCCTGATTACATCCATCCTATGGCGACTGCTATTGAAAATGGAGAATTAGATGCTGGAATTGCGATTTGCGGTAGCGGAAACGGAGTCTGCATGACAGCAAACAAACATCAAGGCATTAGAGCAGCTTTAGTTTGGCAATCTGATTTAGCGGCACTTTCACGCCAGCATAACAACGCAAACGTAGTCTGTATACCCGCGAGATTTGTCGATTATGCACTAGCAGAAGAGATGGTTTCAACTTTTTTAATCACCGATTTTGAGGGAGGAAGACACGAGAGAAGGGTAGACAAAATCAGCTGTCAATAACCAAGAACCATTGTAGCAATTGCAATTCCAAACAGTCCTATAAACAGGAGTTCCGCCAAGTATTTCTTAGACAAATCACTCAATAGTTTAGTGACAAAATAAGCCATTGCAGGTATTATTAAAACGAGTGATGTTAGCTGTTCAGTGCCAAAAACAGCAATTACCAATAGCCCGAAAAACCCTACCCAACTCATAGCTTTCTGAACCAATATTTGATGATTCGTCATGCCCTGACCTGAAAAGTGTTGAATGGCTGCAATAAGGCTTAGTAGTAAAGTAAATCCATAAACAATCACGGACTCGTTCAGCAAAGACCCCAAAACTTGATAATTGAAAGGTTCTATGAACAGCGTGTCAAGAAAGTCTCCACCCCTATCAAGTAAAAAGAAGATAAGCCAAGTGATGAGTAAGGGAAGAAAGAACCCCCAAGCTAATAGAAAGTACCTGCGAGTAATCGTACCAGAGTAAAGTAGGTATATGGTCAGCACCATAAGAAATACCCAGACAAAAGGGTAGTAGCAGAGTCCTGCCAAGCCAATGGTGAAACCAGTGCTAAGAATATTTTCCTCCGTTCCCCTATACTTGATATGATAAAACAGATAGTTCAATGCAATAAGTAGAAAACTACTCCCAACAAGTTCTGGGCTTAAATGGTAAAAGCTTTCAGAGGCACTCAATAATATTACATAAATAGCAGCAGGAACATGGGTGCTTTCCTGCAAAGAGGCATTACGAATGAATATTGAGTTGAGCTGAATTCCGTTTAATAGAATGAGTATCCCGGCTAAAAAAGCATCAACAAATTGACTGTTTAGTGATGCAAGACCTACAAAAAGGAGGTTTGCCAATGGACCGGAGTGAAGCGTATTCGTCTCTAATAGGTTGCTTTCATTAACGTCTAACGCCCATAAACCTTCATTAAAGAACAAGAAGAATACAACCCTTGTGATCAATAAGATCAATATCAGGCCGACAATTCGATAGGGGTCATTTTTCTTAAAGAAGCTAAGCAATATCTTGATTTTGAAGACAGTGCAAATAAGGTAAAAATTAGGCTGGAAGGAAAATCAATAATTATATCAGATATTTGCAAAATGGCAGGAAGCAAAAGACAGCAGCAATATTCAAAATTGATCCAGAAAGAAATCAGTCGGATTCTTCAGCAAGAGCACTCAGGTAATTTTGTAGGAAAACTCATTACAGTAACCGATGTGGAGATGAGTCCCGATTTGGGTTTGGCTAGGCTTTATATCAGTATTTTTCCTGTCAGTGCAGCCACTGAGTCTTTGGAGTTTTTGAATACTGTAAAGTCGAAAATTCGAGGATCACTTGGCAGAGCCATTGGAAAGAACGTAAGAATAATACCCGAACTCGCTTTCTTTAATGATAGTACTGCTGAATCAGCATCCAGAATGGATGAAATCCTTGGTTCGCTTGAAATTCCTAAAGACAAAAATTCTGAACCAGAAGAAGATTGAATGTCTCCAGCTTCATAGCAAGGCGTTACTTTACCTCTAAAAAGACTAAGAACTTTATCCAGGTACTCTCTTGGGTGTCTATGATTGGCGTGGCGATTGGCACTATGGCCCTTATCGTGGTGCTGTCGGTTTTCAATGGACTAGAGGATGTGCTGCGCTCGGTTTATCAAACCTTTGATCCAGACTTGAAAATTGAATCTGTCAAGGGTAAATCTTTTCAAGTCAGCGAGGACTTCTTGGAGGGGATCAATCAAGTTTCAGGTGTTGGCGCTACGGCCCAAGTAATCGAAGACAACGCACTCATATCCTATAGAGATCAACAAGTAGTCGTACGAATTAAAGGAATAGAGGAGAGTTATCTCAGAACGAATAAACTCGATACTTTTTTACTACAGGGAGAGCTAAAACTCATTGAAAATGATCAAAGCTTTGCGATTTTGGGTGCTGGGGTTGCTTACGAGTTGGGTGTTTTGCTTGACAACGACATGTTCGATTTACAAATTGTTTACCCAAAGAATTTAAGGCCAGGGGCTACGTTTTCGGCCAATGCTATACGCAGGGTCAAAGTAAAGCCGGCTGCAGTTTTTAGTGTAGAAACGGCCTACGATGAGTCTTTGGTAATGATATCAATAGATGCTGCTAAGCGTGTATTGGGATATACAAATGAAAGAACCTCGATGGAGGTATACTTACAAGAAGGTGCAAGCTTAAGCCGAGTTAAGTCACAACTAAAAGACCTCCTTGGCGAAGGATTCAGGGTTTTGGATAGTGATCAACAGCATGCTGAACTTTTGAAAGCGGTTAAAATTGAGAAACTCTTTGTTTACATTTCATTGACCTTCATTACCTTAATTGCCTCTTTTAATATCTTCTTTTCATTGTCAATGCTTGCCATCGAGAAACGGAGAGATATGTCTGTTCTTTTTGCCTTTGGCGCTACAAAAAACTTGGTTAAAGGGATTTTTGTAAAACAGGGAATTATCATAGCCGTCGCCGGTAGTGTCGTTGGTTTGTCACTAGGCCTTTTACTTGTATGGATACAAAAGACTTATGGGTTAATTGGCCTTGGAATGTCAAATGCTGTGACACAGGCCTATCCAGTAAAGATTATCTGGACGGACTTTCTCATGGTAGGCATCAGTATCGCAGTGATTACAATTTTGACGGCTTATCGACCAGCCGTTTTGGCCTCTAAGGTCAACCCTATTGATTACTTAGATTAAAATAAATTTACTTTCCATCAGACAGTTTTTCCCTTTGGGAGAAATCTCTAATTTGCGAGTCGCCCCAGATTCAAATGAAGGTTTCAACTGCCCAACCGTTCCAATTAATTTACTCACTCTATGAGCATGAGTACCTTGGGTACCTCTTAGAATCGTTTGTGGTTCAACTAGACGAAAAAGGTCGATTAACGCTTCAGCATCAGAATATCTCATCCAAAAACGCAATGGAGTTTGGCGCTGCTTTGAACGAGATAGATTATGAGTTGATTGAGCTTATGGATGAAATGCAGCAAGAGTACATTGTGCTGAAATTCTATAAGCAGAGGATAAAACCCGCAGACTTCTTTTTTAAAATATATGATAAAGAAAAAGGAGATAAGGTACTTCAAGAATCGATAGCGCATCACCTAGAGCAACGGAGAGCAAAAATATTAGAACGACTTGGAGGCAAGAGGGTCTTTGAAATGGGTCGTGATGGTGAGCCAACTTGGAAGGAAATCTCTTGGGAAGGGGAAAAGGCCAAGGTTCTATTTCACTTTAGGAGAAACGAAGACAATACGCACTACTTCCCAACCATGAAGCATAAGGGGGAGAAGGTAGACTGGCAATATAATGGCTCCTTCTTAATCTGCCACGAGCCCGCATGGCTAGTGGTCGGCAATAAGCTGTTACGATTTGCAAAAAATGTTGATGGTAAGAAGCTCAAACCCTTTCTTAACAAGAAATTCATTGTTGTACCTAGAAAGGTTGAGGAGACGTATTATGAAAAATTTGTAACCCAGCTGGTCGCTTCTTTTGATGTTTACGCCAAAGGGTTTGATATTAATACCGAAAGTTTTCCTGTAAAACCTATAATTGCCTTCTCAGAACTTGTTCAAACAACTAATGGAGATTTGCTTAAGGCAAATGCAAACGTATTAGTTGGTGATGACGAGAGTAAAATTCTTTTTAAGCTGGGTTTTGATTATGGGCCGTATCAGTTTCCTTATGACAAGGCCCCTAATTCTTCAGTGAAACTTGAAAAGAAAAATGACTCTTATGTTTTTCACAAAGTAAGGCGAGATGCAGATACTGAAACAGATCTCGTCCAAAGACTTTATGATTCAGGCCTAAAGTTCCAGAACGGGCGCATAGCCATGTCTAGAGGGCGGGCATTTTCTTGGCTCAAAGACAACGCAGAGCTATTAGAGACCTTGAATATAAGCGTGAGGCAAACAGATGCTGAGCTAAAGAAATACTTCGTAGGCGAGTCGTCACTTGAGATCAAGGTAAATGAGAGCATCGATTGGTTCGATATCCACGCAGTTATGCGATTTGGCGATTACGAAATACCCTTTAATGAACTTCGTAAGCTAATCAATAAAAAGAGCAAAGAGATTAAGCTTCCCAACGGTGAAATAGCCGTGATTCCAGATAGCTGGTTGACTGATTATGCAGAGTTATTTGCCTTTATGGAAGAAGATGGGCAGGGACAAAATCTAAAACTCAAAAAGCACCACTTGTCGCTCATTGAGGACCTTAGAAATGGTCAGTTAGCTCAGGTGACCATGGATCGCAAGCTTCAAAAACTTCAAGGATTCGAAGAGATTGAAGATTACGAATTGCCGAAAGGCTTCAAAGGAAAGCTGAGGCCCTATCAGAAAGCAGGCTATAATTGGATGCGCTTTTTAGCTGAATACAGTTTCGGGGGTTGTTTGGCAGATGATATGGGGCTTGGTAAAACTGTCCAGACACTGGCACTATTACAATCTCAAAAGAGTGAAGGGGCCATTCAAACGTCTCTCCTTGTAATGCCCACCTCATTGATCTATAACTGGCAAATTGAAGCGTCAAAGTTCACCCCGAAGCTCAAGGTGTTAATCTATTCTGGAACCCAAAGGGATAAGAATCCAGAGACGTTTGCGAAGTATGACTTAGTCATTACCTCATATGGAATTACTCGGATAGACATCGATATATTGAATACGTTCTATTTCAATTACGTTATTCTAGATGAATCTCAAGCGATTAAAAACCCGGATAGCATTATTGCTAAATCTGTTGGTAAGCTTAAATCTAGGCATCGCCTAATCCTTACAGGTACTCCGTTGGAGAATAGCACAATGGACCTGTGGTCACAGTTGAGTTTTGTAAACCCAGGTCTTCTGGGAGCTCAAAAGTACTTCAAGAATGAATTTCAATTACCAATTGAGAAGCAGCAAGACATCGAGAAAACGCGCAAGCTCAATGTGATTATTAAGCCATTTATTTTGAGAAGGCAGAAGTCTCAAGTGGCGAAAGACCTTCCTGAAAAGATTGAAAGCGTCAAGTTCAGTGAAATGACACCAGACCAAGCCGAAAAATACGAAGAGGTAAAATCATTTTATAGAAATAAAATTCTAGATACGATTGAGACGAGTGGGATAAGAAAATCTCAAATGCTTCTTCTTCAGGGTCTCACACAGCTCAGACAGATTGCCAATCATCCGAAAATGGTTGACGAGGATTTCGAAGGAGACTCCGGTAAGTTCGAAGATATTCGATATATGGTGGAGTCTGCGTTGAGCGAAGGGCATAAGGTTTTGATATTCAGTCAGTTTGTCAAGCATTTGACTATTGTCAGAAAGTATTTAGACGATAAAGGAATGTCATATGCCTACCTAGATGGCTCGACCAAAGATCGCCAAGGTCAAGTCGATAGTTTTCAGAATAATAAAGACATCAAACTATTTTTAATCTCGCTACGCGCAGGAGGCTTAGGACTTAATTTAACGGAGGCAGATTATGTCTTTCTGCTAGATCCTTGGTGGAACCCTGCCATTGAAGAACAAGCAGTAGATAGGGCACATAGAATTGGTCAGAAAAAGACCGTTTTCACATATAAGTTTATTGCAAGAGATACGGTTGAAGAGAAGATTCTGGCACTGCAAAAGAACAAGCTTAAGTTAGCTTCGGACCTTATTTCAACAGAGGAAAGCTTCATGAAGAAACTAACCACAGAAGACATTTCTGAGCTACTCGCTTAGGGTATTAAAATCATTTATATTGCTATTCAATGGCTAAGCAAAAAAGTACATATGTCTGTCAAAATTGCGGGACAAACTCTGCCAAATGGGTTGGTAAATGTCCAGCATGTGATGAATGGAATACTTATGTCGAAGAAGTAATAGAAAAGGGTGACCCAGCCAAAACCTCATGGCGAGATACCGATCAGCCAACAGCGAAGCAGAGGCCTGTCAATGTTAAGGATATTGAGAAAGGCGCTGAACGTAGGTTGGTCACCAAAGATGCAGAATTAAACCGCGTACTGGGAGGGGGCATTGTTGCCGGTTCATTAGTGCTTTTAGGTGGTGAACCAGGTATTGGTAAGTCTACACTGATGCTTCAGATTGCCCTTAGTTCTTCTAAAACCAAAGTGCTTTATGTCTCTGGTGAAGAAAGCCAACAGCAGATTAAGATGCGTGCGGACCGGATAGGCGTCCAAAGTGATAACTGTTTCATCCTTTCCGAAACCAGTACTCAGAATATTTTTAGCCAGATAAAAGAGATGTCACCGCAAGTCTTGGTGATTGACTCTATACAAACCCTGCAGACTAATCGAATTGAGTCTGCTGCGGGTTCAGTCTCTCAGGTACGAGAATGTACAAGTGAGTTGATGAAGTTCGCAAAGGAAACGAATACACCAGTTTTCTTGGTAGGGCATATTACGAAGGATGGGAGTATTGCTGGGCCAAAAGTTCTTGAGCATATGGTGGATACGGTCTTGCAATTCGAAGGAGACCGTCACTTGAGCTATAGAATCCTCAGAACAGTGAAGAATCGATTTGGCTCTACATCCGAGCTTGGCATTTATGAAATGCAAGAGTCAGGTCTACGTCAGGTATCTAACCCTTCAGAAATTCTTATTTCTCAGCGTGCTGAGGACCTTACAGGCGTTGCGATTGGCGCTACAATTGAAGGAAATAGGCCTCTTTTGATAGAAATTCAATCACTGGTAAGCGCAGCTACTTACGGAACACCACAAAGAAGTACTACGGGTTTTGATAGTAAAAGACTCAATATGCTGTTAGCAGTATTGGAAAAGCGTGGAGGGCTTCGGTTTAGCGCTCAAGATGTGTTTTTAAATGTGGCGGGCGGAATTCGAATTGAAGAGCCAGCACTTGACTTGGCGGTTTGTGCTTCATTGGTGAGTTCCTATCACGATGTGCCAATTTCTGAGAAAGTCGCTTTTGCTGCAGAAGTAGGTTTGGGCGGAGAGATAAGAGCGGTTAACCGCGTTGAAAACCGCATTTCAGAAGCCGAAAAACTTGGTTTTGAGGAGATATTTATATCAAAGTATAATGTAAAAGGACTAGACCTCAAAGGTCGAAATATTAAGGTTAAGCCATTTGGTAAACTGAGAGAGGTCTTTGAAGATTTGTTCACACAGTAACATTAACGACATTTCCTGGGAACGAATTTCTTTGACAACACTGTTATCAGTTAAACTTGGAAATCATGAAGCTCTTTACGACAATCTTCTTTCTCATTTCACTCTCTTTTCTTCCATCTCAAGAAGTAGTCTATCGAGGTGAATTCGATAATTATAGCCGATGGACAACGTTCAAAGGCAGTTGGAAGATTGTAATGAATGCTGATAAGCATGAAATAGTCTTTGGTGAAGACTTTGAGGCGAAAGAAGCCCCAGATCTTAAGATCTTTCTATCAAAAGCGGACTTAGATGATATTGATAGTAAGAATGCTTTGAATGAAGGCGAGCCCGTCTTTGTGGCGAAACTTACTTCTTATGAAGGGGCGGCTATTTACAGCATACCCGATTCAATCGACATCAGTCAATACAAGACAATCATTGTGCACTGCGAGGAATATACAAAGCTGTGGGGAGGCTCTAGTCTTGAGTAATCAAAGCCCAAATCCTTTTCTACCCTGAAGACCACCAGTGTGGATGAATAAAATCTTCTGGCCTGGATCAAAATGATCATTGTGGATAAGGTCATAAAGACCATACATTGCTTTTCCTGTATAGATAGGATCAAGTAGCATGTTATGCCGATTTTCAAAGGCCGACATGAATAGGAGCAGCTCGGGTTTTACTTTAGCATAGCCCCCAAAGTGATAATCATTGTTAATTTGCCAATTGTTATACACTTTTCCTGAGTATTCAGAAAGCAGAGATTCTATCTCAGAGGTCAAAAAAGATCCTTTTAAGGCGGAGACACCTATTACGCTTGCCTTTCCATCAAGGCCATCAATAACCCCAGAAATGGTCCCTCCAGTACCAATCGATAGGCAATAGTGATCATAGGCTTCAGTCAACTCTTTAATGATTTCGGTACAGCCTTTTATCGCAAGGTTGTTTGTTCCCCCCTCGGGAATAATATATGATTCCCCAAACGCTAATTGTAAACCACGCTTTACAGCACGATCGTTCTTTAAGCGATAGTCGCTTCGATTAATGTAGTGCAGCGTCATACCACAAGACTTAGCATATGCAAGGGTATCATTTAATGGTAGGGTCTCTTCACCTCGAATCACACCGATGGTTTCGAAGTTGTACTTCTTGCCTGCACCAGCGACAGCATGAATATGGTTGGAATATGCTCCTCCAAAAGTTAAAATCTTTTTATGACCAAGTCTTTTAGCTTCCTCAAGGTTGTATTTAAGCTTGCGCCATTTATTGCCTGAGATGACGGGATGATTCAGATCCTCCCTTTTTACAAAGACCCGAACTCCCTTTTCGCTAAAAAGATCTTCCTTAATTTCCTGAACTGGAGAGGGCATAGTTTCCACAGTGCCAAGTTAGTGATATCTTTGTATCACTTTAAACAAGTACCATGAACGAAGAACTGGAAGAAGACGGGTTATTTGAACACCACAGAATCGTCTGTGATCCAGGCCAAGAGCCTTATCGCATCGATAAGTTTCTAATGGATAGGTTGCCGAATGTAACCCGAAATAGAGTACAGCATGGTATTAAGGAAGGCTTTGTTAAAGTAAATGGAACCGAGGTAAAGCCTAGCTATAAGGTTCATCCTGAGGATGAAATTGTCATTGCTTTACCGGAGCCACCAAGGGATAATGAATTAGTGGCTGAGGATATTCCCATAAACATAGTTTATGAGGACGATGA
>DLQN01000086.1:0-3322 GCA_002477595.1 Roseivirga sp. UBA7431 | reverse complement strand
TATCATTTTCAACAATTGCCTACCATGGAAGGAAATGATGGTAGACCTGGATTGGTGCATCGAATAGACAAAGGAACCTCTGGGCTATTAGTGGTTGCCAAGACAGAAATGGCCATGACAAATCTGGCGAAGCAATTTTTTGATCATAGTATTGAACGAACCTATTATGCCCTTATTTGGGGTATCCCGAAGGAGAGTGAGGGTACGATAGACGTTAACTTGGGAAGAAGTGAAAAGGATCGAAGGGTAACGGTAGCTATTGAGGATGGGTCAAGAGGAAGAACAGCCGTAACACACTACAAGGTGCTAAAGGAGTTGCGTTACATCTCTTTGATCCAATGTAACCTTGAAACGGGAAGAACACATCAGATCCGCGCACACTTCAAACATTTGGGTCACCCGTTGTTTAATGACGCTACTTATGGAGGAGATAGTGTTGTCAAAGGAACACGGTTTTCGAAGTATAAATCTTTTGTTGACAATGCCTTTAAAATGATACCTAGGCAAGCGCTACACGCGAAGTCACTCGGTTTTATTCACCCAAGAACAAAGAAGTTCGTTCATTTTGAATCCGAATTACCTCAGGACTTCCAAAACGCATTGACGAAATGGGAAGATTACGTGAAGTACGATTAGTAGACAATATAATTGAGTACCGCCCAGTAGTGAAAGCCTGTTCCTCCTAATACAAAGAGGTGCCAGATGGCGTGATGGTATTTGAGTTTTCTCATCAAATAGAAAACAATTCCAGAAGTATAAGAGATACCGCCATAGATCATTAGGTTCACGACCTCTTCGCCTAAAACTGCTGAAATTCGGCCAAACATTAGGAACCCTAACCAGCCCATTCCTACATAGGAAAACAGGGAAATGGCCTCGAATCGACCTGTAAAGAATACTTTAAAGACTATTCCTGCTATCGCAATGGCCCAGACACCAAGTAGCATGTTGATGCCAAAAGCTTCATTACCAAGGACTCCCCAAGCGAAAGGAGTGAAGGTCCCTGCAATCAGAATATAGATTGAGATATGATCTAGTTGCTTAAACAAGTATTTTTGCTTCTTTGCTTTAACACTATGATAAATCGTAGAAGCGGAGTACAGGATAATAATGCTTAGAAAGAAGATAATAGTGCTCCAGAATCGATGGGTATCAGTGATTGGAGTTTTAATGAAAACAAAAACTAGCCCTACAAAGCCAAATACTATTCCTATGGCATGACTAAGCGCATTTGCCCGTTCTTCTTCAGGCGTATAAACATCTAGTTTAATATTTTTCACTGATCAAGTCTTTGACCGCAGAATTTGCAGTGAATAGCATTTCCTTCATGATCAGTTTCGCCACAGTTTGGACAAGCGACCGAGGCTTGCCTTTCTTTTTCTTTGCCCAGTGCTACGGTTACAATTCCAGTGGGTACCGCAATGATGGCATATCCTAAAATCATTACAAAAGAAGCGACCATCTGCCCTAAGATCGTTTGAGGAGCAATGTCTCCATAACCGACAGTGGTTAAAGTAACGATAGCCCAATAGACACTTCTGGGGATGCTTGTAAACCCATTTTCTCCACCCTCCACCAAATACATAATGGTTCCCATCATTACGACCAACATAACTACTGTCGCCATAAAGACGGTGATCTTGTGCCTGCTAGATTTAAGGGCCCGTGCTAATTGCTCTCCTTCTCCCACAAAGCGGCCTAATTTCAAAATTCGAAAGACCCTTAGTAGCCTGAGCGCTCTAATGATAAGTAGGTACTGTGTACCAGCAAGAATGAGGCTTAGATAAGTTGGAAGCAGTGAAAGAAGGTCGATTAAGCCATAAAAACTAAAGATATAACCACGCTTATGGTCAGTGACATAAATACGTGTGATATACTCCAAAGAAAAGAGTATCGTCAATGCCCATTCAATAATTCGAAAAATGTCTCCATAGCCTGTTTCTATGCTCGAGACGCTTTCCAGCATAACGGCTAAGACGCTAAGCACAATGGCTATTAGTAATGCGACATCAAAGGCCTTTCCTGCAGGAGTATCCGTGCCGAAAATAATGACGAAAAGCTTTTTCCGAAGGTTCATGGTCAGAAGTTAGGGATTTTAAGAGAGCATAAAAAAAGCCCAAGGCATAAGGCCTGGGCTAGATATAATTGGTTCTCTTTTACAGGCTCATCATTTCTTTAAACCGAGCCGCTTGTCTACGGCTCACTTCTACCTTGTCTCCACCTCTAAGCACTACCATAAGTCCACCATTGAACCATGATTCAATGCTTTCAACCCAAGTAAGGTTGATAATGTGCTTACGGCTTGCTCTAAAGAACGACCTGTCGTCAAGCTTTTCGTCTAAGGCGTTCAATGATTTATGAATCATTGGCTTGAAGTTATCGAAGTAGATTTTGATATAGTTACCATCTGATTCGAAAAGTCGAATGTTCTCTAGCTTTACAAACCAACACTTATCGCCATCCTTTACAAAAACACGATCCTGAGGGCCAAGCTTTTGATCACTCACAATTTCTGCAACAGCTTCCTTTTTAGGCCTGTTGATCAGCTTTGTGACAGTTTCTTTTAACCTGTCTGGCTCGATGGGTTTCAGTAAATAATCTAGGGCATTAAAGTCGAATGCTTTCAGAGCATACTCGTCATATGCCGTGGTAAAGACAACATCAGGTACAGAGTCCAAAGTTTCTAGCAATTCGAAACCAGTTTTTCCAGGCATTTGAATGTCTAGAAAAAGTAAATCTGGTTGTAAGGCTTGAATTTTTTCCTCAGCGTCCTCGGCATTTACAGCTTCGCCCACAATCTCGATTTCCGGATATTCTTGTAGTAGGTTGGTCAACTCTTTACGCGCTAACCTCTCATCATCAATAATCAGTGCTCTCATCAGTTTCTATTTAGCTAAATGCGCTGAGGTATTTTCACTTCAGTCACAACAAACTTATTGTTTTCATTGTAAATACGAAAAGATGCAGCCTCACCGTAGATAAGTTTTAGCCTTTCTTTCGTATTTATGAGTCCAACGCCCTTTCTTCCCCCTCTTTTTGACGGTGTATCCACCAATTGTCCACTGTTACGGATTTTTAAAATTAGGATAGAATGTTCAACATTAGACTGAATTTCAATTATACCTCCTTTGACCAAATTAGAGACGCCATGTTTAATCGCGTTCTCAACTAAAGTTTGAACCATCATCGGTGGAATCTCATAACCATCGGATTTGGGGTCTATTTGATAGCTTATGACTAGACGCTCTTCAAAGCGAATACTCTCTAGTGCCAAATAGTCTTTAACGGTGTTTAATTCGTCACCAAAACTAACGACTCTCTT
>DLQN01000129.1 GCA_002477595.1 Roseivirga sp. UBA7431 | reverse complement strand
ACGAAATAATTTTCACCTCGAAGCTCATCCAAAGGGATGATCCAGCCTTCTAAAACGATTTCTTTACCGTTAAGCGCTTTTACCTCATCGCTGAAAGTGGGAAAGTCAATTTCATAGTTCAGCAATTCGTCAAAACGTTTTTCTATCTGAACCTTTGAAAGCACTTTCCAAGTACTCTGGTTTTGAGCCAATGCAGTAAATCCTACTACAATGAGTAGTGCTATGGTGAGTAAGCTTCTTTGCACTAGTTAATCAGGTCAAGCACTCTGTTAAATCTAATGCTCTGGAAGAAACCGGCATTTGGATCTGTTCTATCCATAGACCAGAAAATAAACAATGGCTTTCCAACGATATGATCATAAGGAACAAGTCCCCAAGTTCTTGAGTCTTCCGAGTTGTGGCGATTGTCTCCAATCATAAAGTAATAGCCTTGCTTGAAGGTGTAGGTCTCAATTTTCTCACCTTCAATGAAGATTTCATTACCTCTAATCTCCACCTCATCATTGTGCTCATAATGCTGAATGGCCTCACCGTAGAGTGCGATGTTTTCAGGAGTCAAATCAATGGTTTCGCCTTTCTCTGGCATGCGCAGTGGACCGAAGAAATCACGGCTCCAGCTAAAGCCCGAAGCTTTCGGGAAAATTCTTCCGTCTTCTCCTTTTTGATAGGTTACCTCTTCAACTTCTTTGATGAAATTGTAGGCGGCTAACTTATCTGCTTTCTCTTGAGTCGTATGGATGAAAAAGCCTTGCTTTCCTTTGTAAGTATAAAATGGCTGTGCCGTAGTGGCATATGTATCTGAAGGGTTATCATCAGTATAATCCGTAATACCTACCTCTTTCATGTAGCGTGGATGAACGCCTTTATCTGCCTGAACAAAATAACTAGTCAGCATCCCAGGAGGATTTTCGGCCGCTTCTCCATTGACAAAAATCTGCTTGTTCCTTACTTCGAACACATCGCCAGGTGTGGCCATGCATCGTTTTACGTAAAAAGTTTTAATGTCTAAGGGGTAGCCTTTGTCATAATCAGGGGGATAGTTAAACACTACTGGCTCGCCTACTCGTGGGTCTCTCAAACCTGGAAGCCTAAAACTAGGTGCCTGAATGATTTTACTATAAGAAGGTATATCGGTACCCCAGAACTTCTGATGCGCTAATGGGAATTGAATTAATGTTGTAGGCGTTCGAGGACCAAAATGAACTTTGCTCACAAAGAGGTGATCACCTATAAGCATGGAGTTTTCCATGGATCCAGTAGGAATAGCATAAGCTTCGATAAACAAACCCCTAATGATCGTTACAGCGATTAGGGCAAATAGTAGATCGTTCGCCAATTCCCTGAAGAACCCTCTCTTCACTTTAGGTTTTGTTTCGGCTTTCTCTTTGCGCTTTAAGAAGTCGAGCATAAATAGATTTTTAGGCTTTACGTAAATAGTAAAGGTATTATTAATTTGTCAATAACAGATGTGTAAAAGTGGTATAGATGATTTGATAACGGATAAAACATTTCAGGGGTTTTCGTAATTCTATGTGATCGGTTTTATTAATTAGACTAGCTTCCGTTAATTTGATTTTCAATTCTAAAAAAGCATGATCAGTATCGATGGTTTGAGTTTTGGGTATTCCGATCAAAAAGTGCTCTCTATCCCCCATATGGAGGTTAAAGAAGCGGAGCATTTGTTGATTTTAGGAAACTCGGGAAGTGGAAAAACCACCTTACTCCATATTTTGGGTGGCTTGCTTCAGCCAAAAGAAGGAAAAGTGGTGATTGGTAATACTGATTTGTACAGTTTGTCTGGTCACCAAAGAGATAAGTACCGTGGCCAAAATATTGGACTTGTTTTTCAAAAAGCACATTTAATCAGTGCGCTATCGGTTGGCGATAATCTCTTGCTGGCGCAATATCTTTCTGGTACTGCCCAAGACAAAGGAAGAGTTTATGAAGTGTTGGAAGAACTCAATCTTGGGAATAAAATAGACAAAAAGGTCAGAACCTTAAGCCAAGGTGAGCAACAACGCGTTACGATTGCGAGGGCCTTGTTGAATCGACCAAGGCTAATTCTTGCCGATGAACCGACCGCCAGTTTAGACGATGATAATGCCATGAAGGTGATCGCTCTACTGAAGAACCAAGCGGATAAGTACAAGGCGTCATTGCTCATCGCTACGCACGATCAACGCGTCAAAGAGCAATTTAAACTTCAACTTAACCTGAGCACATCATGAATCTCATATCATTAAGTTGGAATTATATCAAGAGTAAACCACTCAATACGGCTCTCAACGTATTGTTGATGAGCTTAGGGGTTGCGATCATTTTAGTGCTAATCCTGTTAAGCACTCAGCTTGAAGAAAACCTCTCCAAAAATAAACGAGGGATTGACTTAGTCGTAGGAGCGAAGGGGAGCCCTCTTCAACTCATACTCGCCAACGTTTATCACATTGACTTCCCTACAGGAAATGTAAAACTCGAGGAAGCGAAGGCAATCACTAGAAACAGATTCGTTAAATCTGCGATTCCACTAGCACTTGGAGATAATTATGGTGGCTTTAGAATTGTCGGAACTAACCATGACTATGTGAAGCTCTATGAGGGCCAAATAGAAAAGGGAGAGCTGTGGACGTATAACCTGGATGTAGTACTGGGAGCAAATGCAGCTGCCAGACTCAAACTTGAAGTCGGGGACAACTTCTTCGGTGCCCATGGACTCTCTGTAGCCGACCTAGAACATGACGAACGAAAGTATCATGTAATTGGAATCCTCGAACAAAATGGGAGCGTTTTGGATAATCTAATCCTCACAAATATTGAAAGTGTTTGGGCTGTACATGCGCATGAAGATGAGGACCATGAAGAAGAAGCTACTGATACAAAGGTGCTAGGTTCTGCCTTCGAAACTGGATTTCCAGATGGAGATGAGGCCGATGAAATTACCTCTATGCTCATCCAATATCGTTCGCCAATGGGCGCTGTACAGATGCCTAGAATGATTAATGCGAATACGAACATGCAGGCCGCTTCTCCAGCTTTTGAAACACAAAGGCTCTTTTCGCTGCTAGGCATTGGGGTAGATATGCTCAGAAGCTTTGCCTACATCATTATTGTAATTGCCGGCTTAAGCGTATTTATTTCTATGTACAATGCACTTAAGGATAGAAAATATGACTTGGCGATCATGCGGTCCTTAGGGGCTTCTCGAGGGAAGCTCTTTGTACATGTAATCATTGAAGGAATTATTATTACCACACTGGGAGGGCTTTTGGGTATTGTACTTGGACATGGTTTAATGGAGTTACTGGCAAATTCTTATGAGAAATCAGACGAAATTGGCGTGACTGGATGGATATTTGTGAACCAAGAATTCTATGTGTTGTTAATCAGTTTAGGCGTTGGTTTGATCGCTTCTCTAATTCCTGCGTTCAACGCTTATAAAACAGATATATCGAAGGTTTTGGCCGAAGAATAATTAAAGACAAATGAGAAAGGTATTTACATTGATCGTTTTATTAGGACTAGGTTTTTCATCCATGGCACAAGATGCTAAGATGAAAGGAGCTAAAGTTTGGAAAGCCCTCTCTGATGTGAAATACGATATTCAGAAAGATGAGTATGGAGATGTCTTTGTGCCTGTTTTCGGCAAGGAGATTACGAGTATTGCTGATCAAATCGTTGAGATAGATGGATTTATCATTCCTTTCGATGGCATGTTTAAACCAACCGAACTGATCATTTCTTCATTGCCAATAAGTGAGTGTTTCTTTTGCGGTTCTGGTGGCCCTGAAACGGTGATGGAAATCTCTATGAAGGAAAAGATTAAATACACGACCAAAAGGGTTAAGATTCGTGGTAAATTGATATTAAACGCGAGTAATCCTGACAAGCTGATGTACCAATTGGTTGAGGGAGTTTTTGTTGGCTTAGCAGATAATAGCTACTAGATTTATCAAAAAATATAGTGTCATGAAGAAGGTTTTAGGATTAGTACTGATTGCGATTTTCACGTTCGCTTGTGGAGGCGGATTTGATGCAAAAGTGGAAGAGGGTAAGATCTTAGATGTTCATGATGAGGTGATGCCTAAGCTAGGAGAGGTAATGAGTTTAAAAAGAAAGGTTTTAGCAAAGGCTACTGAAATTGAAGCGGATAACCCTGATGCCGAGAGCCTAGATGACTTAAGAAATCTCGCAGGTGAGCTAGATGCCGCCCGTGAAGGTATGATGAAATGGATGAATGACTGGGCTAAAGGCAAAGAAGATCATGTCAATAGAACTTCTTCTGAGGAAGAACAGAAGGCATTCTTTGCTGCTGAGATGGCTCTAGTCACTAAG
>DLQN01000051.1 GCA_002477595.1 Roseivirga sp. UBA7431 | reverse complement strand
CAGAAGCGAGTGGATGATTTTGGTGGATGAACTGCAACAGTTTCTTGCGGAAGAAGGCATCGATGCTGTCGCCTACATAGAGGTTGAGCCGCTCTTTTCAATACCTAATACGGTGTTAGCCATTCCAGCGTTTTTAAATGAGCGTGAGATTCAGAATGTTATCCTCTTTGCGGCTAAAGATGAAGACTCCCCTATATTTTTAGCGATGGGCCCCTATAACCAGAAGGCTTCTTTTTTTGATAAAAGCAGTACTTTTTGGGCTAGATATTCGTCAAAACTTGCGCCCGTTACCAGTGAATTGAGGACTTACTTTAAAACTGGAGAGCTATACCGAGACAACCTATTAGTAAATGAATCTCCAGAATTTTTCTATTCGAAAGTTGAGTTGGGTATAGTCGCCAAAAGCATTCCTCCTAGTTTGGCAGAGTTTAAAGTTTACGTTGAGCCGATAAATGAATCCCTTTTTGAGGAATTAGGTCCGGCCTCATTTAGGTATGAGAATTTATTTGAGGAAAAGGCCTTTAAGCAACGCCTCAAAGACCGCAACTATATGATTACCGCCTTAGCCACTGATACTACAAACAACATTTCATTTAAAGATCTTACCAAGACGAACCAGGTCTTGCGGAAAGAAGGCTTTCAGTACGAGTTGATGTTTGTGAGTGGTGTCGACACGAAGGTTTATGAATGGCTTCCTTTTCCCGATAGGCAAAAACCTTCAGGTAAAATCATTCATAAATTCTACTTGAATGACCTAAGGAATAACAACATCTATGTAGGTAAGGCATGGGATGCTTCAGTCGATTGGAGTAAAGCAATGTCGAGCTTTCTT
This sequence comes from Roseivirga sp. UBA7431, assembly GCA_002477595.1. Taxonomy (GTDB): domain Bacteria; phylum Bacteroidota; class Bacteroidia; order Cytophagales; family Cyclobacteriaceae; genus Roseivirga. Next base: position 6,892 of record DLQN01000051.1, on the reverse strand, counting down.
GCTCAGATGAATGAGGTTATCCAAGAAAAATCGAACTAATCCCAACTATTTCCCTTACGTACTATTTTCTGAGCAGGGATTCATTCATCTTCTTATATTTAATAAAACCAATATTGATATGAAGAAGCTAAGTGTATTTTTGTCGGGCCTATTTTTTGTGAGCACCACCGCCCTCGCTTTCCAAAACACGGAAGTGGACTACAATGCGGTTTATAAAATTAAAGATGAAGGGTTAAATAATAGCCAGGTGATGGATATCGCTTGGAATTTAACGGACAGAATTGGGCCAAGATTGACGGGGTCTTCGGGACTTAAAAACGCCTATGATTGGACTTCAAAAGAAATGAAGGAATGGGGCCTTACAAATGTAAAAGTAGAGGCTTGGGGAGAATTTGGCCCGGGTTGGGATGTGAAGAAATCTTATCTCGCTATGACAGCACCTTATTACCAAGCAATTATTGGTATTCCTAAGGCTTGGACGCCAGGTACAAATGGCTTGCTATCAGCGGAGGTCGTTTATGTTAATATCCAAAACGAATCTGATTTGGCTAAATATAAAGGACAACTCGCAGGAAAAGTGGTGATGCTACCAACTACAGTTGAGGCAACTACAACCTTTGAGGCAGACGCAAGGAGGTTTACAGATGAGCAGCTCGAAGACATGACGAGCGCTCGGGTTAGTAATGGCAACAGCGAGTTCTCAGCCAATAGAGTCTCTGACTTTAGAAGAAGCGCCAACCTGAGAAATGCTGCATATCAACTTTTTAAGGACGAAGGAGTGGCCATGGTACTTGCTACACGTAGAGGAGGCCAAGGAACTTTCTTTACCTCAAATGGGGCAAGAAGGGACCCAGATGCCCTTCCCGAAATGGAGATTGCACCAGAGCACTACAATAGAATGGTAAGGTTAGCAATTAAAGGGGAGCCAGTAATGGTTGAAGCGGATACCAAAACGGAATTTCAGACAAAGGATCTTCAAGGATATAATGTCCTCGCAGAAATTGAAGGCACTGACCCTAGTTTAAAGGATGAAGTAGTTATGCTAGGCGCACATATGGACTCTTGGTTTGCCGGAACCGGTGCTACGGACAACGCAGCAGGTTCTGCCGTTATGATGGAAGTGATGAGAATTTTAAAAGAGTCTAATACTCCTTTAAAACGTACCGTAAGAATAGCCTTATGGAGTGGTGAAGAGCAGGGCCTGTATGGGTCTAGAAACTATGTTCAAAACACTTTCATGAAAAATGGTGCACCAAATAAGGCTCATGAAAAGTTCTCAGCCTACTACAATATGGATAATGGTACTGGAGCGGTAAGAGGAATCTACCTACAGAGTAATGAGGCTGTGAGACCACTGTTTCAAGAATGGTTTACCGCCTTCGAAGACATGGGAGCAAATACGGTGACGATTCGAAATACTGGCGGTACGGATCACCAAGCATTTGATGGGATTGGACTACCCGGCTTTCAGTTTATTCAAGATCCAATAGATTATAATACAAGAACGCACCACTCTAACATGGATGTATTTGAAAGACTCCAGGCAGCAGATCTAAGAAAGAATGCAGTAATCATTGCCACCATGGTGATGCAAACGGCTAATATGGATCAGAAGATGCCAAGAAAACCAAAAGTATTTGAGAGCGGTTTAAACACCAATAGATAGACTCTACAGATAGAAAAGAGAGCCATTCTGAATGATCAGGATGGTTTTTTTAATATAAGGCGGGATGTAAAAAGGGGATTAGTGCTAAAACGACTGCAGGTTCATAATAGGCTGAACGACCTATCAGATCATTAGTAAGAATACCAACTGCACCATTGGACTGTTTGGAGTTCTTTCGGTCGAAAACCATATCATCAGCTTCACCGAGTTCAATACCTTGGCGCACCAATTCTTGAATTTTTGGAGGGAGCTGGAAAGTTGCTGTTCTGGCTTGACCTTTTTGCTTGTCTGATAATATAGTTACCCAAGCAAAGGCTTCCATGCCTGTGTTGCCGTCTTCAATACCACCTTCAATGCCCACCCAATACTGGGCAGAAGGATGAGCTTCTTTTGCTTTCTGCGTCCTGTTTACAGCGCCTTGATGTGTCTCACGGTCAGACATCGGTTGATCGGCTACACCTGAAGGGACTGAAACGCCTTCAACTTTAATGAGATCGTTTGGAAATACTTTTTGAAAGGCTAATAAGGTACAGTTGATTTTTACAGGGTTCTTTGAACCCACGATCACTTTAATTTCCATTTAAGGCGGCAAGTTTATCGTCCATTTTGAGTCGTTTGTAGAAAACGCTAAGGGCTTCGAGCACTTTGACATCTCCAGACTTAACCTCCCAGGCTTTCTCCATAAAAGGAAGTGCTTTTCGAGTCCAATCGTGACCAATATCTTGGCTTTCGTCACCTCTCATCTCATATTCCTCGTTGCTCATCAGGTTGATCATTACCGCATAGTTGTAGTTGGCAGCAAAGTGAGTTGGGTTTCCATTCAGAAAGCGTTCGTAATTGGTAGCGGCCATTTCAAAATAACGCTCAGATCTTTCTGGCTCACCATTAATGTAGGCGTCTTTGAAAATTATATCGAATAAATCTGCTTGCCTTAATACCAAGCTAGACTCATTTGGATTCCTTTTGATTGCAATATTGAGAACTGATTCAGCCTCATTTAATCGGTCAAGTCTAATAAGCGTTCTAACCTCTTCGATAATAAAAGGGATATGATTGGGGTATTCAAAACGAGCATCACCCACAACTTCAATCAGGTTTTGATCTGAAACGCGAAGGTTTCTTTTAGCTAATATAAGACCATCATAACCATCTCTAGGAAGTACATCGATGTCTTTTACAGCCATGTAATAGTCCACCGCTAATTGATATTTTCCCGCATATAAAGCACTTACTGCTGCTGAAATATATGACCTCGATTCGCCAGGTTTTGTGATTTTTGCTATTTCAAATGCTGCTATGGCTTTATCAAATGACTGTGCCTGAAATAGTCGCTGGCCCTCATTTATACCATAAGCCCAAAGAATCTCAATTTGGTTTTTTGCTAAAACATTGAAGTTACTGGTGCGTACAGAGAGAGTAATGGTTTTATTATAGGCCTCCACTATTGTCTTGACAAACTCACTTTTATTCTCTTTAAGCCGATCTAAGCTCCGGTCCTTAGAAAGGAAAATTTCATGATAGATTCGTGCCTTCATGAACCAAGCACCAGGGTTGTCAACAATGGTTTTTAGGGCAAAGGCTTCATCAATGGACGATTTTGCCTCGATATAGTTCTTATCGTTTAAGAAAGTAGAGGCAACAGAAATTAGGTCCTGAGAAGTAGCTTTCTCAGAAAAGAAGAATATTAGTATAAAGACTAAATATTTCAATTATTCAGCTCAGCGCGCGCCATAAATTTAAGGCTTTTACTACTTACTATCTATTAAACGAAAAATAGAATAATTTTAAATTTACAGCACAAACACGGTGTTTCACATGCAATCTTCTGTAAATCGAACCACAAAAAGCATTATGCCTGTAGCGGTATATACATACGTTAAACACTTTATTTGAATAGAAAGTTTATAATGCTTAAACGGACTGTTCGCTAGATTAGATACAAAGGTGGCTCACCAAGCCACCTTTGTATCTAAGGATTACTTTTTCCAGTTTGGTAATGCGCCTGGTAATAATGGCAGTGCTGACTGATTTCCCAATTTTAGATCCATTAATTCAAACTTGTTATGAATGTCCTTCACAGCCTGAAGGATAGGCGCAAACTCTGAGGAGGCGGTTTCATAGTTTCGCTCTGAAGTTCCAGTTACGTTTGAGTTTGAGCCGAGGATGTCATAAATGGCATTTTGAGCTCTATTTGATGTGCTGTACTCTCCGTCTATATCCAATCGATTTGGTGTTTGATCGCCATTCAATAATTGACGAACGGTGATTAACTTCTCTTCTAGTTGGCGTATTTCTGAGAATAAGTCAGCAGACTCTTTAGCTGGCAATCCCTTAACTACGGCTTTATAGCCTTGGATTTTTGTGTTGAGTTGTCCTAATACACTTTGGGTCGCATTGATTGCATTGACTAGCTTAACGGCCTTCTTTTTGAACACTGTCATCGTTGCCCAGTCACTTGCTGGAAGGGTTCGGTTGTTGAGCTCGCTAACCTTGAAGCTAACCGCACTTGTCAAGTCTGTTACCACGCCCCCCACATTTTGACTCATTGTAACACTATAATTGCCTGGTACTACATAGACATTTGAAGAAGGCAAGCTTTGCATTTGATTGGCTTGTCTGATGTTTACTTGCCCAAAGCTCATATAGGTCAAGTCCCAAACTACTTCGTTCATACCTTTGCTCGTAGCTTTTCTTATTTCACTGATGACTTCTCCGCTTTGATCCTTTATCGTGAAGATTAAGAAACTAGGCTGTTCGTCTTGCTCTGCTTTATAGGCCTCAACTGTAGGATATGGTATGGCCGCGCCATTTTTAAAGGCTTCGTTTTCCTTTTTTTGTCTTTCTGCCTTGAGCGATGTTGGGCTATCTTTTAACCAATACCTGATGACTGCGCCCTTTTTAGGGTTATTGGCGGTATAGAAAGTTTCTCCTTGAAAGCCCTTTTCTCTAGAGCCAAGGCTTCCCAGGGGGGTCCATGTATTAAACAGAAGCGCCTCTTTGATAGCAAAAACGTGTGCGTCCTTTTCAGTTGCTTTATCTGCTAGCTCTCTGAGTGGACTGTAGTTATCAAGGATGTAAAACCCTCTACCGAATGTAGCCAGCGCTAGGTCATTTTCCCTTTCTTGAATAGCCATATCACGAACATTGATCGTTGGTAAGCCAGCTTTCAATGGGGTCCAACTTGTTCCACCATTAATAGAAACATGAACACCATATTCCGTTCCAGCAAAGAGGATGTTCTCATTGATGTGGTCTTGCTCTAAAGCATATACAGCCCCTTTAGGCAGGTTGGCGCTTATACTTTTCCAAGTCTGTCCTTTATCATTACTGACATGGACATAAGGGTTAAAATCTCCGCTTTTGTGGTTGTTGAATGCTGCGTAGACCGTATTTGCATCATGTTTAGAGGCAATTAAGTCGTAAACATATGTGTTTTCAGGAACGCCATCGAAACGGTTGACTTGTCTCCAAGTCTTTCCGTCATCTTCCGAGACACTAATTTGCCCATCATCAGATCCTACATACAACAGCCCTTTTTGAAGCCTTGATTCGTCTAATGAAACTGCTGCGCCATACCTTGAAGTTGAACTGTTCTTAGCCACTGCATCCATTGGCCATATTTTTCCCATAATTGGGAGAAGGTTTCTATCAATATCTTGATCGAGTTCTCCGCTAATTACCGTCCAAGAATCTCCCCTATCCGTGCTTTTGAATAGCTTGTTTGCAGCGTAGTAGAGTGTTTTGTGGTCGTGTGGGCTCACCATCAATGGTGCATCCCAGTTAAAGTTGTACGCCTTCTCTCCTTTTCGAGGTCTTGGAACAATAGTTACGCCTTCACCACTTTTGCGGTCGAAACGAATAAGGCCTCCATTTTGATACTGTGCGTAAACAATGTTGTCATCCACAGGGTCAGGAACAGATTCGAATCCGTCACCCCCTTGCGTTACTATCCAGTCGCTACTGACAATACCATGTTGACTGACTGTTTGAGAAGGGCCATGAAGACTATAATTGTCTTGCGTACCACCCATTACATTATAGAATGGCTCAGCATTGTCGACAGATACTTTATAAAACTGTGTGAGAGGTAGGTTGGTGAAAAACTTCCAAGTTTGACCTTGGTCGAAGGATTCATAGACGCCACCATCACCACCTTCGAGTAAATGCTTATTGTTGCTTGGGGCAATCCATATGGCATGATTATCCCAGTGTTTACTTTGCTCACCCAAATTATTGAAAGTCTTACCGCCATCTGTAGTGACTAAGGTAAAGGTGTTGAGTAAATAGACCCTATCAACATCAACCGGATCAGCTACAACTTCTTGGTAGTAATTTCCACTTGTGGATGTTCCACTCATTTTTTGCCATGATGCGCCACGATTGGTGCTTTTATAAAAGCCACCTTGTCCTGACTGGGCTTCAACCACAGCATAAATGACTTCTGGATCTACTGGAGAAATGGCCATACCAATTCGCCCTTTATCTCCGCCAGGTAGTCCTTTGTTAGCCTTTTCCCAGTTGGCACCGGCATCAGTCGATTTGTAAATTCCTGACTCAGGCCCACCTCCCAGGTATGTCCATTGTCTACGCCTTCTTTGGTGTGCAGTGGCATAAAGAACATCTGGATTTCTTGGGTCTAAGTGTATTTCATTGACACCCGTATGCTCACTAATTTCTAATACCTTCTCCCAGGTCTTACCCCCATCAGTGGTTTTGTAGAGGCCTCTGTCTCCTCCAGCACTCCAAAGCGGGCCAGTTGCCGCAACATAGACGACATCGGAGTTTCGTGGATCTACTTTAATCATCCCGATATGTTCAGAGTTATCAAGTCCAACCTTTTTAAAGGAGGCTCCTCCATCGACAGATTTGTAGACACCGTCACCATATGAAACGGAGCGTTGATTATTGTTTTCACCAGTTCCAACCCAAAGCACACTATGGTTATTGGGGTCCATGGCCAATGAACCAATGGAATAACTGCCATAATTTTCGAAGATAGGCTCGAATGTGGTCCCGGCATTGGTCGTTTTCCATACGCCACCCGCGGCAGCCGCTACATAGAATTCATTGGAGTTGTCTGGGTTAACTGCGATATCTGCAATACGGCCTGAGGTCAGTGCCGGCCCGATGCTTCTGAAAGCCATAGTTCCTAGCGAAACTCCTTTGAGAGGATCTTCCACTTGGTCTTTCTCTGCTTTTTTGCCCTTTTTTCGTTGTGCTAAGGCA
>DLQN01000108.1 GCA_002477595.1 Roseivirga sp. UBA7431 | reverse complement strand
AAGACTACTTTATCCTTGGTCAAGAAATATATACTTAAACGAATTTATAAATTATTAATTATGGAATATTTTAAATTTAAAATGAGAGTATGGCTACTTGTTCTATGTTGTTTAACGCTAGGAATAGTTGGCAAAGGATATGGGCAAGGATTTTCTGTTAAGCTTACTGTCAATGGTAATGGAACACATACTAGTTCCGGAAATACTCTGGATATCTCCGATCAGATATACCTTGGGGATAACCTTGAGTGGGAGATAACAACACCAGATGGTTTGCAACCATATTTTGAAGGATTACCTGGCACGGCAGCCGTGCCATTATCAGAAAACCCTCAATTAGTATGTAACCCTTCTATTAGCCCAGGAGATTTTAAACATGACTGGTTTCCAGTCTATGCAAGTGTACACTGGAGGATGGCTGCGGATTTTCCAAGTGAAGCGCTATATACTGAAATGGGGGAAGAAGTTGTTACACTATACGAATATGAATTAGATGGATCATATAAGCAGCGATATGACGACTTTGGTTATAATGGTTTTGATAAATATAGTTGGACCTATCGCGCACAGCGCAGAATGGATAAAACTTCTGAATATTATAATCCACCTTATGATTTTGCGAGATTTTATACCAGTGATGGTGATGGCAAGACACAACATAAGGACCAAGTGGAGGGCCTATTGGATCAAATGTACGGGTTTTTAGACGAAAATAAAGAGGGGAAATTCCTTATGACAGATACCGATGAAGTACTTTGTCTTTCAGCACCAGAACATCAGCAATATGACGGAGACCAGTATTGGTGTGGTGTTGAGATGGTTGGTGACGTTGAGTATGACTATTGGCAATACTTTGATGATGATGCAGGTATTGGATCAAACAATGTATATAGTGATTTTAATAATGAAAATGGAAAGTATCCTTCACAAAATAAGACCTTAAACAATTGGCTAAATACTGCAAATATAGAGCGTGCAGATGAAATGCGTATTAATGATGAATCGGATTTTCATGGGTATGAAATCATGGATGACAAATTGTATTATAAAGATAAAGGTTATTCAACCCCTATTGACGGATTAAATAGTCAAGATTTTTATTACAAATCTAATGACTGTGATCCTAGCCGAATAAATACGAATTTTCAACACCCTGGTCAGGTTAGAGTTTGTTATAAAGATGCGGCACAGGTTGCTCATTGTATTACTGTGTCAATGGATGTAGATTATCCAGGTGAGGATGATCATGGCATGTATGGCAATATATCTGGTACCACATGGCCACTTGCAGAAGATAAAGAAGTAAATTATAAAGTACCTGCATTAGATGCCGATTTTGTGTCAAACCTGCCCAGTAGCGCTGAATTGAAGATTAGCATGTACCGCATCAATGAAGGTACCGGACTTTGGAGTGTTCAATCTACTGAGGTTTTTTCCAAGAGTGATATGAGTGGTGATATGATAGCAACCTTATCTGTCGGGTACAGATATGAGCGAATGGTCGTTTCAGAGTTTAGGCGATCTACTAATGATAAATGGACCATAATTGGAGCTAAGCCAATTCAAATGATTGTATACCCAGGTTATGATGCCGTGCTGGGTCAAAAAGCAAAGCCTTATAGCAGCCAACCATTCGGAGGCATGGGTAATGGACTAGATTTGAAAGAAGAAAAAGGCGATTTTATAGGGAAATATTTGGAAGATTTTAGAGAGACCCCTCAGGGTCCATACCAATACCATGGGAAACTCATATACGATACTCAAAACAAGAAAGACATCTATTACAAAAATGCTCCTCGTGAGTACAATGTAGCCAAAGGACAAAAACTTACGATTGGTACATTATCCCAGGACTATCATAAATGGGAAATAGCCGTAACTGACTGGTATCAGGGATATAAAACACTTTCTATGAGAATGCGTGATGAGGATATCAAAAAGAGATTGACTTATATTTTATATAAGGTTCAGGACAAGAATGATCCTGCCTATGATCCTGATGCATGTATTACATTAGGACGCAACAATAACCTGAATGGTGGAAGTGGATTTGCATGCTATACTGCAATTGAAGAAATTTCTAACGAACGCTTCTTTTCCTACACTTTTGAGGAAAAAGGATATTATTTATTGGAGTCCAAGTTTTTAGATGATACAAATCAGGAAGTTGATGGGGAAATCAGTTCTCAGTCGAGGTTGATTAGAATCAATGTATTGGATTTTCCAACCCAGACCGAGGTGAAGGATTTATCGGCTCAGGCCAAGCGAGCCGAAGTAAAAGTTTTGGAGATTGAGGACAATGCTATATGGGAAGCATTCGGGGCGGATGACGCCGTGAAATCGTATGATTATCGAATCATTGAGGTGGAGAAAGTAAATAGTGAATACGCTTATGTCTGGGGGGCTAGGCAAAAAATAAATAGAAGGCTCTCACCCCAGAATAGTTATTATGCAAACTATAATTGGAAGACCGTAGCAGAAGATGACTCAGAAACAGCGCTTTCAAACCCGAATTTTGTTAAGACATGGCTGAATACATGGATTCCTGAATCTACTTGGCCCGATACTTGGCGTTCCAACTGGGTATTACATCATGAAATGGATAACCCTGCACCATTTCCAGTAGATCATTCAAATCAGGGTGCCAATTTAAAAATTTTTAATACCGACGGGGGTTCAGTGAGTCTTAACGCTTATAAACAAGTGAGTTGGCAGGAGCAATTGCCTTGGATAGCATATGACCCACACTATGGCTGGCGGGTTCGTAAGCAAATTAAATCAGTCTTTGATTGGTCACTATTTAAGAAAGACTTTTTATTTAGAGGTATTCACAATCCAGATTTCCCGGGACTCATATTCGATGAGAATATTGATAATCTTATTCACGACCAATATACGCTAGGAGGTTTAAATGACAGTGACGCAGCAAAAAATCTGTTGGATTTCTATTGGAAATTGAAGTCGGGAAGGATTAGAATTGTGGCATTAAGTGATCTTTATCCTGATGGTGACTTAGCAAGAGAGATGAAGAACATACGCGTCTATAATTCGATCAGTGCTGATGACAAAAGTGATTTGAAAGTTCTTGATGATGAAAATGTGACCGTGCCGGATGAAATATTTATGGGCTCAACCGAACTTTCTGTTATTAGGCAAAATGATGAATTACTTACGAGTGGAGAAAATCTAGTGAAGAATCCGAGTTTTAATGATGTCAATCCAGCAAAGCTTAGTGAAATTAGTATATGGACCTGCAATAGTAGCGTGAGTAGTCCATCAGGGGGGATGGGTAGTTCAGCTTCAGCACGAATAGATGGATTAGATGAACCTGTATACGAGTGGGAACCCGAAGAGGATGCAGCAGATTTGCCTCCAGAAACTACCGATAGTAAAGGACAGATTAGTCAAACAATTTCGGTTGAGCCGAATACCCAATACCAATTAGAAGCGTGGTGTCGTACATCTGATCCCCAGCTAGCATATTTAGTAGGAGCCAGGGACTCAAGGGTAGAAAAAACGGGATCGACACAAGTCACAAAATGGAACAAGGGCAATACCTCGTGGGTACGAACAGTACTCAATTTTACTACTGGTTATGATCAAACGTCGGAATTAATTTTTATTAAAAAATTCGATCACAATTATACCTTATTTGTGGATGATGTTAGTGTTCGAAAGATTGATTTGGGCGAATCTACTGATGAGTATACAGGAATTACCTCGTCAGGCAATACTACGTATTATGTAGATAGTGAAAATGGTAATGATACAAATTCTGGGATTAGCGAAGCCCATGCATGGAAAAATTTGGGTAAAGTAAATGCCTCAACATTTACATCTGGAGATAAGATATTATTACAAAATGAAGGTTCTTGGGTAGGGACATTGCACCCACAAGGCTCAGGAACTGCAGGCAATCCTATTGTTATATCTTCCTATGGTGATAATTCAAAAGGTAGCATGCCAAAGATAGATGGAAATGGCGCGGTACATGTGGTGTATCTGTCAGGACAGGAATATTGGGAAATTACAAATCTGGATATAACAAACGTTGCCATTCCGGGATCCAGAAAAGTAGGGATAGAGATTGATAATATTAATGATGGGGAACTGAATGGGATTAGAATTGCTAATAATTACATACACGCAGTATATGGAAACAATGTTAAGGATACCGAAGGGAGTGCCGGGATTTTAATTGCATCAAGAGACGGAGAGGGAGACGGAAAAGCAGAGAGCGGTCCTCTTGGGTGGTTCAATGGTGTAACGATTGAAAATAATATCTTGAAGAATATTGATCGCAGTGGTATTTTGATATCCTCAGATTTTATCTGTAGAGCTGAGCTTCCTTGTAAAGATATAAATGGCGACTTGAATCTTACGATTAATACCTGGGCTCCAAGTTTAAATGTTGTAATTAAATACAATTTTCTTGAAAATATAGGGGGTGATGGCATCATGACAGCGGTAACCACAGGGGCACTTATTGAGTACAATACGTTAAATGGAGCGTCTATGACAGCGGGCGATCCTAATGTAGGCATGTGGCCATTCAATAGTGACGATGCTGTATTTCAATATAATGAGGTTTACAATGTACATGGAGCAGAAACTCCTGAAGGCGATCCTATGGATGCACAGGCATTTGACATAGACTATGGTACATCAGGTACTATTTATCAGTATAACTACAGTCATGACAATGATGGAGGCTTTATGTTATCGGGGACACCTGATTGGAATGCAGGTAATAGTAAAAATGGTATTGTCAGGTATAATCTTAGCGTGAATGATGCAACAAGGTCATTTCAGTTTTTGGGTACGTCGACTAATATTGATGTGTACAATAATACCATTGTAAATACAACAGGTGATGAACTATTGCCTATCCAAATAATTCCATTTGACTGGGATCAGGAATTGGGTAATAATTCTCAATATGCGAACAACTTAAAATTTAGAAATAATCTGTTTTATTTGGTTGGGTCATCAGGAAAATGGGAAAACTGGGATAGAGTAGACGGAGATGATGTGATCTTTGATCACAACTTGATCTATGGAGGAAACTTTACAGGTCAACCCGCTAGTGCAACTACAATCACAGGAGATCCATTATTAATTCTTCGTGGTCAACCGACAGCGGCTTCTTATGAATGGGACGAGAATCTAGGCGCATACCAGGTACATCCTACCAATTTGAAAACCCTAAACTCTATTTATGGAATAAAAGAAGATAGATCATCAGCCTATGAAGCGGGCACAGATATAGACGATGATTTGTCAGTTGATCTTGCATCCGATGAAATCCAGTCACCACCAAGTGTAGGTGCATTTGAATTGTTAGTGATAGACCCTGGACAACCTCACCATGATGGAGGTGAACATTTTGAAAATTGGCTGGTTCCCGTTTCTATTGGCGGTTCTGCTGTTATAGGAGGTGCGCTTTTTTATGGCCTTTATAGAGTGAATGAATACTTTTATAGGTCTGCTTTGAGACGTTATGATAATGCATTGAGAGATAGGGACGTTAACTTTGATAATGTACCCACAGAACCTACCCGTTTTACTTGGTGCTGCAGCGGGAATTAAACTCTTTTCTTAAATAACAAAATATTTACACAATGAAAGCTATAAAAATAAATAGAATAATATTAATGCTAATGTTGCTTTTGGCTTCTGTGGCCCTTCAAGCTCAAGAGACCTGCGAGGATGATGAAATTTCATTTGAAGACGAAGTAGGTGAGGAGATCGTGGATATAAAACCTAGTGAGATATCAGGTGTATCAGAAATTGAGGAAGAGGGAATGAGCATGGAGATAGAAGGTACCTCCATGGAAGCTACTGAAGTTACGGAGTTTATGATGGAAAGTGAGGAGTTCGGACCCGAAGGTCTCGTCATTGCTGCCAGCGTATTGGCGATGACAGCAACTTTTGACTACCTCTATGGTACAGATTACACCGAAGAAATCATGAATCTAATGGATGAAGTCAACGATGCCATCTTTCATAACCCTTATACCGGTGTGGGGACTATTAATTATGCCTTAAACAAGGCAGGGTCTCCGGTAGACATTGACGAAGCTATAAATTATGCAACGGGTATGAGCATGGGAGAGGTGATGTGGATGGAGAAATGGTTGGAAGACGGTTTTGGAATTGATGAGACCACTACCCATTTGGACATTGATGCCCATTATTATCTGGAAACTCCATACATTGCAAATACCATTACAGCGGCCTCCGATATAAATGCGGTAAGAGATCAAGTGACCGTATGGGCAGCCATTCCAGAAAAAGTAAATAAATTGTCTGTGGCTCTTGCGTTATTAAAACAAGGTAACATAGCAAATTATCCCCCAGGCACCATCTATGAGGACCCATATGAGTTCTATGATATGGAAACCGTATTTGCTACATACCATGATAAGGAGGACCTGAAACCTACGACTAAAGAATATTGGTATAACTGCGATTGTGGCCATAACAATCATCATCATCATACTGGATCTTGTAATTACACGTATCATTATTATTGTCTCTCAAAATACGACCTGCATACTGAAGGGGTACAAAACACCTATATTACCAAATCCATTTCCGATGTAGAATACCAGTATGAAAGCCCAAGCCGCTTAAATGTCCAGATTGAAAGTTCATGGAGTTCAAGTACCTCGGTAAGGACAAAGGAAAACCACGGCGAATGGAAGCAAGAGGACCCTCCGGAATCTCCACAGGAAAAACACTTATTAAGTTTTGCACCACTTAAGGTAAATTTATTGCAGCAGGTGCCGGTATTAGATGGAGGAAATCCGGTTTTCGATGACAATGGATATCCCGAAGTGACTTACAATGTATTGTTGGAAGATATCCCCTATACCGTTAGCGATAAAGATAATAATGGCTTGTATCAGCTCGCTATCACAGACTTTGATATAAGTGCGTATTCATCGGGATCACTTTATTTGGCTTTTGTAACCCAAACTTATGTCAATATTGAGGTGCCTAATGATGAAGATGATGATGCCGATAATGATCCGAAATTGGTTGATTTTACCTTGTCAATGTCCCCGTTATATGATTATGTGCCAGTAGATGATATTGCATTAAAAGAGGGAAGCGATTCAAAAGAAAATGTATTTTCTAGTTTTAGGATAGGAAATTCTATTGAAGGCGAATACGACGTCAAGGATATTTTTATGGAAATCCCCAATGCTTATAAAAAAATAAAAACCATAAGTATCAAGAATTTAATGTCGAGAGAAGATACCGAAGAAACTCTTATTTCTTTTGGGACAAGACCTCAAAGTTACGTATATGCCAAACAACCCATTGACGAAAGTTTTGCTCATGATGAATTCCTTATAAATTATAATGGTGAGCGTGTTTACACCAGGCAGATTGAGGACACTTGGGTTAAATTTGATAAAGATGGAACCTATAGTCAAATTTCTGATGGGTCGTTTAGTAGTGTATCGGCAACTGCTGACACGATTTATGCAAAGCTTGATAACTTTAAATTGAGAGCTGGAGATTTAATTAGTGTAAGTGTTACCTATGAAGATGTTAGGCATACAACCACTCAAACCTTTTATGTTAATGGAGAAGATATACCAAGAGCCTATTACACACTTGGTATTGACGATACATCAGATTACTTAATATATGATGACGAGAATGAAATTTTGAGTATCAGCAGCACAAGTGAAAATTGGCTTGTGGAAAATCAGGGAGGCGGTTACTATGCAATAATGCAGCAAACTTCCAATAAAGCTTTAGGGTGTCAGCAGGAGCATGTGGGTCTCTACGAGTGGGATTTGGACGATGATCGTTTGTTTTGGACCTATGAATTAGTTGATGCCACAACCAATACCATTGTGTTTAAAAATACAGATGGGGCTTATTTGACGTCAACAGGTTGCAGCTTTTCCCGGGAGGAAGCTGTGGTACTTAGATTAAATAAGGTACAGGAGGCTGAGCCTATTTTATCCAATGAACCCACCTGGGTCCTTAATAAGGGTGTCAATGAACTTATGGGAGCAGATGAATCTGGCTTGTTGGAGCTGTCCTATGACCCAAATGATCATGATAATGATAAGCAGAAATGGAATCTGGAATATTATGGCTGCCTCCGCTATGCATTTCATAATGTTGCAGATAGTACCTATGTATATTACGATGGTACTTCCTTAAGTATGCAAGTAGAGAATAAAACAGGGTGGTTGGCCCTTACCGATGACCATCCCAACTATTTTTACGCTAAATACACATTCTCGAAAGAAGATCAATATTTATATGCGCAAACAGCCCCCTCTACAACACTTGCAGTAGGTAGTTATATTGTAGGAGATGATCATTTTAAATTTGAAATGAATACACCCACAACACCACCTACATTTACAAGCATAGCGACATCCTTTTACAGGCTGTCTCCGGAAACAGAGCCTGGTAAACACTTAAGTGGAAAACCTTTAAGTATAATTGACGGAACCGATGGTAATAAAACCGACTGGCTCATAGAGCTTCAGGAAGTAAGGGATGGAAACAACCTATATGCTATTATGAATAAACCCAATAGGCGGGTGTTGGGTACAGATGCCAGTTGGCAGGTAAATGTACAGCCCTGGTTTAAGGGCAATGACTACCTGTTGTGGTACTTAGTTGAAGATGGGGAAGGTGATGGGATACATTTGTACAATGCTGGAACTGGGGCCTATTATCTTCCGGGAGAGGTAGAGCTTACCTTAAATGCGCCAGAACTTATTCCTTGGATAACCACCCATGTACGAAATTACAGTCCCGCCGTCGATACATCCATCACCTATAATTTAATAAATAACCTATCAAAGAGCCTTTTAACCTTTAGTTTGTTAGAGTCCCCACATTTGCAGGTGGCTGGTCAAGGTAATATGGATGAGCATTCAACTCAGGAATGGCATATAGGCTATTACGGATGTCAACAATATACGCTGTATGCCACTGTAGATTCTGAAGATGACTACTACTATAGGGATATTACCGATAATACATTGAAATCGTGCAATGATTCTGAAGGTCTTTGTGATAACCAAAGTTTAGGATGGTGGATCGATAATTCACCGTACCCCGGATATTTCGTGATAAGAACACCACATGTAGGTGGCCTAGGTCAAAATGCACTTTATGCCATGGATATTCCTGATGATAGCGAAGTGGTGCTAAGCAAATCTTATCAATGGGGGAGCTTAGATCCTGGATATGGTTTTATGCTCCATGATATCAACGATCCTATTGATATGTACGAAACACTAGCCGATGGTTGGTATAATATTTCAACCGCCAATAGGTACCTTTTAGAGGAAACAGGCGGGGACATACAGGCTAAATATGGAGCCTTGTTACCTCCCGAGGGTGACTGGCTCATAGAAGCTTTGGACGTCAATAAGTATACGATTGTCAATCGTAATTCTAAAAAAGCTATTGGAGTCGATGGCAGTAACACGATCGTAGCTATGGATTTTGATCCTGCAAATACGCGTCAGCAATGGGTAGTCTATGCCAATAAGGATGGGTCTTCCCAATTGTTCAACTTGGGAGTCCAACAGTATTTAGTGGTGAGTGAAATCCAGGAAGATGCCATAGCTACCGATGATGGCGGCGAAATTCATGACAATGGAGCCATATTAAATGTGAACATCCACTTTACGGGTACTTTAGAGCATCCATTGACAACAGGCAGTACTCTACTCTTAAGTAATAAAGGCGTAAATAAGTTTATAAGTAAAGAAGCTACAAATCTGGTCATTGAGGAGCATCACATGCACGGTTCCGATGATAATCATTGGCAAGCCAATTACCGAGGCGGTCTGCAATACAGTCTTAAGAATATGGATGGCAATCAATACCTCACTAGTGATATGACCTTTTCAGCTACTGAAAACTTCTGGTGGGTCGACGAGGTAGTAGGAGCTTCTGTAGAAACGCTGTATTTGAGGACTCCAAGCAATGGCCATTATCTATATGTAGATGCAGGTGATACCATATCCATGCAGGCAAGCCTGGATGGCTCCGATAACGGTTATAAGTTTGAGGTGTACTATGAAGATGCAGACAATGATTTTGCGGAACGTGTAGCCGATTTACCCTATGGGAATACCTTAGTAAATGGCGTGCAATTCGAGTATTACGACCTGAATGGTCTGACGGATTTTCCAGATTTCGATAGCCACACACCCGATTTAACGGGCATCTCTTTTGCTGTCGTTACAAGTGGGGTAAAAGCCGTCAACCTGGCCACGGAATCCGCAACACGTTTTACAGGTTATATTAAAATACCTACTGACGGTATATACACATTCGAACTGGCATCTAAAGATGGTAGCAAGCTGTATTTCGGTGATCAAATGCTGATCGATAATAGCGGGCGTCACAATTTTAGAAAGCTAAGTGAAAAAATAGCACTTAAGCAGGGGTATCACGAAATTAAGGTGGAGTATTTTGATAGTGCCTCAGATAATGGAAGGTTGCGCTTATGGGCAGCCGAAGATCCAGCCAGTCCGGTACTCGCCACCAATCTGTATGTCGATATTCCACTGGAGAATAATAAAAGCTTATCGCAAACAGGGCCGGGCGTACAATTTGAGTATTATGAGGACTATATGGGAACTTCGCTCCCTAACTTTAACAGCCTCACGCCAGCTTTGAGTGGAGTCAAAGAAACCATTATGTCACCACAGATAGAGCAAGCAGAACATTATGGACTAAAGTATACGGGCTATATTGATATTCCATCCGAAGGCGCTTATAATTTTTATTTGGATAGTGACGACGGCAGCCAGTTATTTATAGACGATCAGATGGTTGTGGATAACGATGGTTCTCATGCATCCATACTTAAGAGTGGTTATATTGGTCTAAAGGCAGGGTTGCATGAAATAATAGTAAAATACTTTCAAAATACGGGAACTAAAAACCTAACTGTTTATTGGAGAAAGTACGACGGTGGGGCCTTAGCTTCCATATCTTCTGACATGCTTAAGCAGGAGCGGCTAGCTTCTGAAGCAACAGGGACAGTTATTTCAAATCTGACATGGCGCGAATATCCCGGTGATTTTACGGGGTCACAATTGCCCAATTTAGATGATCATACGGCCCAGTCCGTAGGATTTCAAAACAGTGTAAATCTCCCTTCTGGACTATCCAGCAACTATGCCATTCAATATGAAGGTTATATAAATGTGCCATCGAATAACGATTATACATTTTATACGGCATCTAAAGGGCGCAGCAGAATATTTATTGATGGTTTATTGGTAGCATATAATAATAACGATTCCAATACCTTGGTAGAAGCCTCTGGTATATTGGGGTTAAGATCAGGCCAGCATAGTATACGCGTAGAATATTTTAACACCAGTAATGTAAGCACCCAGCAATTGGATGTTTACTGGGAATCGGGCAGTATAGCCAAGCAGGAAATCCCGGGTGCCAACTTAAGCGGGTTAGGAAGTGTCACTATGGCCAGAGCCATTTACAATCTTCCTAGCTTGGGAGAAGTGCTTATAGAGGACCAGGGTGATGACCTTTATGCCATAATGCGTTCCAGCAACAAAAAGGTCTATAATCAAGATTCAAATGTTACAGATTTTAATATGGACGATTATTCCCAACAATGGTTAATAAGAGGTGTTCCTGGCAACTACCAGATTACCAATGTATTATCGCGCAATAGTTTACTAGGTAATAACTCTTGGACAATAAACTACAGCAACGAAGCTCCTGAGATAATGGCAGGGTATAATACACTAATTCCAAATGACTTGCCTAATAAGAAGGTTATATCAAATAACCTTTTAGGCAATAATTATTTAAAGGAATCTAATTTCTCAAATATTGGAAGTGATAGTGATCTGTGGAATTTAGAATATCTGGGTTGCCTGCAATACCGTATGGCTACGCAGGCCACAATTAATAATAATAATCCGCGGTATTTCGCCCAACAAAACACTAGTAATACCATTTGGCAGAGTAGTGATAATAACTATTTCAATGCTTGGTGGATTGAGGAGTCCAATGAGAACCAGGTCTATTATCTCCAGAACGCGACTTCATTGGATTATGCCCGAACTTTTAATTTTGGAGGTATCGAAGTGCTTGTTGTTTCATCAACGGAACAGGGTAAATTTAGGTTTATACCTGAAGATTTCCAGGTTATTGGAGAAATAGGGACAAGCACAACCGATGATGATTGGGAAACCGTGAACCTTGACCGAAGCTATTCTAACCCTATCGTGGTCTTAGGGCCGGTAACACAAAACAGTTCCGATCGGTTTACGGTACGTGTAAAGGACGTTAATTCCAGTAATTTTAAATGGCGCGTACATGAATGGGGTTATGAAAACGGGAGCCATGGGAATGAGTCTGTCCATTATATGGTAGTCGATGCCGGGCATTATGCCTTTAAAAATGGACAGCAATTATATGCTAGAGATAAGACCAATGTTAATGAAGATACGTTTACCAATGTGTCTTTTCCTAACGAAATGACCAATCCCTTGTTTTTGACCCAAATTACAACCGATGGTACGGCAGCCAATGCCCGGAATAATGGATATTCGGTACGCTTGCAACAACAGGAAAATAGGGATCGGAGTCGCAGTATTAATAACGAAACGGTAGATGCCATTTTTATGGAGCAGGGTACGGTATTGGGTTATATGGATTTTAAAGCAGGTTTAAAGACCAATGTGAACGACAATTGGCGAACCTTAACATACGGCAGTGATATTTCATTTTCCAGCAGCCCTAAAGTACTGGCGGATGTATTTACGTATAATGAAAACGATCCTATAACTTTACATTACCGCAATAAATCAGCTACCTCAATACAATTCACTTTAGAAGAGGACAAGAGCAGAAACACAGAAACAGATCATGCTAATGAAGAAGTGGGCTGGATGGCGTTCGAAAGATCAGGGTTTCTTATTGCACAAGACTTCGACTTGTTTAGTGGGCCCTTGAAAGCGGTTAAATCCAAATCGGAAAACCCCGATCCGGATGAGGAGGAGAGCCATGACGTGTTTAAAGTATTCCCAAATCCTACAGAAGGAGAATTAACACTTTTTGTGGCCATAGAGACCAAAGGGAATGTGTTGATACAAGGTATAGATGTTTTAGGCAGGGTATTGTTTGAACGTGAAGAAGTTGCAGAATCCGGTCGTTTCATATATAAGATTGAAGATTTACATAATTACTTGGATAATGGCATGTTCTTTCTAAAAGTTACTATAGGAGAACAACAATATATACGTAGAATCTTATTAAAATGAAGCTTATAAGCTTAGTTATATAGCTTATGAGGTTGGTTTCAATGACACTAAATAGTAGGGAATCATTTGAAACAATTTAATTGCCTGCCTTCAAAGTACAAAAAAAAGGTATTAACTCAGGAAATATAGGGGTTTTATTTCCAAAAAGAACAATACCACCCTCCACATGAATAATAGCTCCCTCGGTCTTTTAGGATTTATACCGCTCTTTATTATATAAACTAAAATTAAATTAAATTATGACTAACAAATTACATGAAATACCAATTGAGCAAAATGGGTTGTTTCTGCTAAGGAATAGAAAAAAACCAAAATTGGTTTTAGTAGCTCTATTTCTAGTGGCGGGAATATTTGCTTCTTGGTCCCAGAGATCAAAACTAGAAATTACAGGAAAGGTAAGCTCATATAGCGGTTTGCCACTGCCTGGTGCTAGTGTTGTAGAAAAAGGAACAAAAAATGGTTTACAAACAGATTTTGATGGTGAATTTAGAATTGTTGTTAACACCGGTGCTACACTACAGATTACTTATGTTGGATATAAGAGTCAGGAGATACAAATAGTCAATAATAATCCATTGAATATAATTCTTGAAGATGATGTTTCCCAGTTAGATGATGTGGTAGTAGTTGGCTACGGCAAACAGAAAAAAGAAAACTTAACTGGAGCTGTGGCTAGCATAAAAGGTAGGGAATTAACTAATGTGCCTGTACCAAGTACTGGAGCATTGATTCAGGGGAGGTTACCAGGTGTTGTGGTCAGTAATTTTAGCCAACAGCCTGGAGCAGATGACCCCCAAATTCGAATAAGGGGAATAGGTTCCATAACGGGAGGTAATAACCCTCTAATATTGGTTGATGGTATAGAAAGCACCATTAGTCAAATACCTGCAGAAGATATTGCATCTGTAACCGTGCTAAAAGATGCAGCTTCAGCAGCAATATACGGTGTCCGTGCAGCCAATGGGGTTGTTCTCATAACTACAAAAAGAGGCGGAGAAAGCGCTCCGCAAGTTTCTTTCAGCACGAGTACGTCATTTCAGAGCCCAATTGTTGAACCAGATTTTCTAGATTCTTGGGATTATGCAAGGATTAGAAATGAATGGTCAATAGGCAATGGCGGACAAGCAGTTTATTCAGATGCCGATATTCAAGCGATGAGAGATGGGTCACAACCAGATTTATGGGCAAATACAGATTGGTTCGATGTTGCTTTTAGAACGGCTCCAATGCAAAAGCATTATGTTGCCGTTAGAGGAGGTTCAAATAAGGTAAGTTATTCTGTATCCATGGAACACCTTAATCAAGATGGAATTTTGAAGGGGACCTCATTTGACCGTACAAACTTCAGAACCAATATAGATGTTAATGTCTCAAAGAATTTTAAAACAGGAATGAACGTTTACGGCTATAGAAGTAAACAAATAGAAACAGCGCTTTTTCCAGCCAGTGGTTCAGGGGACAACGGACTTAATTACAGTATTAGAAGATTTACTAGACCTACTGTGCCTGTTCAACTTTCCAATGGTGAATGGGGTTTCTTAGATGGTCGAGGAACTGATGATAATGCTATTAGAAATATTGAATGGATATCTCAAACAGGTAAAGACTTTACAGAGAGGTATAGAGTAGAAGGACAAGTATATGCAGAGCTTCAATTAATTGAAGGGTTGACCTTTAAATCCACTTTAGGCGGGGTTTTTAATAATAGTGCAAGAACCAAATTTATTCCAACTTACGAGCATTTTGATATTAATGGAGGTTTGGTAAGTAATAACAATGTAATAAACTCTCTGTTAAATAATGATAACAAATTCGTTCGTACGGTATTTAATAATGTGCTAAAGTACAACAAGAGCTTAGGAGAACATAATTTTAAAGTCTTACTGGGTCAAAGCTCACAATTTGAAAGAACAGATTTTATGAGTGTTACAGCTCAGGACTTCGCAAATAATGAACTTTTTGAGTTGGATGCAGGAGTAACTAACTCCGATTTTTCAGGATGGGCTTCAGAGTTTGCCATCCAGTCATTGTTTGGAAGACTAAACTATGATTATAAGGGCAAATATTTATTTGAAGCAAACGTAAGACGAGATGGCTCTTCTAGATTCTCCAAAGATAATCGCTATGGTGTGTTTCCATCATTTTCAGCCGGTTGGAATATAACTGAAGAGGAGTTTGTACCCGATTCTAAAACCTTAACCTATGCTAAACTTCGCGGTAGTTGGGGTAAATTAGGAAATCAAGATTTTAATAATAATTACCCATTCGCACAAACACTTAGCACGGGCCAAAATTATATCATTAACGGTTCAGAAGTAGGAGGTGTTGCAGTTACCGAATTAGTAAATTCAGATTTAACGTGGGAGACCTCTGTATTGACCAATGTAGGTCTAGATTTGGGATTGTTTAGTAATAAAGTACAGATTAACCTAGACTATTTTGAGAAAGACTGCGAAGACTGTATCGTAAGATTGCCAATTCCAAGTACACTTGGGGCAAGTGAAGGACCATTTCAAAATGTTGGAAAAATTAGCAATAAGGGTTGGGAGGCCAACATAACCTATAACAATAGCATTGGTGAGTTTAATTATTCTGCAAATTTTAATGTATCTCAGGTTAAAAATAAAATTGTAGATATCGATGGACTTGAAGATTGGATATCTGGGAATACCATTAATATGGAAGGTGAGCCAATTGGCGCCTATTATGCATTAAAATCATTAGGTATTTATCAAACTCCAGAAGAGGTTACAGAGCATGGAATAAATGATGCAAATTTGGCTCCAGGAGATTTGAAATATGAAGATTTAGATGGAGATGGATTTATTAATGGAGATGATAGACAAATAATAGGTAACCCATTTCCTAAGTTCAACTACGCTTTTAATGTCTCTGCCCAATACAAGGGTTTTGACCTCAGTGCCTTTTTTCAGGGGATAGAAGGAATAGATAGATTTTACTGGTACAACACAGAGAATACTGGCAATTTTACTAGAGATATTTTAGATTATTGGTCAGTAGATAATACAGATGCTAGATTCCCAAGGCTAGGAAATGAGGCAAATAATTCTCAATTTTCTTCATTCTATTTACGCGATGCCTCTTATTTAAGGTTAAAGAATTTAAATATAGGCTATTCACTTCCAAAATCTGTAATGGATAAAATATTTGCAGAGTCGCTTAGAGTCTATTTCTCTGGATATAATCTACTAACATTTACTTCAGAAGAAGACTATGACCCCGAAAGAGCTACAGGTGATGATAGAAACCGTCAATACCCAGGAGCTAAGGTAATTTCCTTTGGTTTGAATATAACTTTTTAATATTTAAAAGAATTGAAAATGAAAAAAACAATATATAAGCTAATACTAGTAATGATAGTACTGTTCAATACAGGTTGTTCAGAAGATTTTCTTGAAAGAGAATCACTGTCTTCACTGGCGAATGATAATTTTTGGACAACAGAATCTGATGCAACCCTCGGATTAATGGGAGCGTATAGTGCTTTACAATCTAAATGGATATACGATTCAAGTCCTTACGAAGGAGGAAGTGTGCGTTGGGATTTCATGAGTGATAATGGTTATACTACTTGGCAATGGATGGCCGGAGGAGATATTGCCCAAGGCATTCATACAGCAGAATCTTGGATGGTTAATGATACATGGAAAGCGCTTTATGTAGGCATTACCAGAGCCAATACTGTTATTCAAAAAGTGGGCGAGATGGATGCCACAAATATAGATGAGGCAACGGCAAAACAGATAATAGCAGAGGCATCTGTAATTAGAGCTTCATTATATAATATCTTGGCAATTCTGTGGAAAGATGTCCCCCTTATTACTGAAATTCAAAATGTAACAGAAGCTAATGTTCCTAAAAGCACAAGAGAAAAGACAGTAGCTTTTATAATCTCAGATTTAGAGTCCGTTTATGAAGACCTTCCTATTTCAAATGATTGGGGTAGATTAACTCGGGGTGCTGCTTTGGGGACATTGGCCAGAATAAACTTGTTCCACGCAGGTTATGGAGGCACTTACGAAAAGGCAGCTGAATACTCTCAAGAAGTAATTGATTTGGGCGTCTATTCGTTGTTTCCGGATTATGAAGATTTATTTGAAATTGTCAATGAACAAAACAATGAGGTAATTTGGTCAATTCAATTTGATAGACTACAGGATAACTCGTCTAGTATAGGAGGGAATTGGGGGATATTGGATTATCAAAGAGTGCTTCCAGATTTGGTTCAGGAATATTATATGACAGATGGATTGCCCTATGGGGAGTCTGAATTAAGTGATAGTGATGATTCATCGATACTATCAGATAATAGAGACCCTAGATTATCTGGTGCAATAATTACGCATGGTGATACTTTTAGAAATGGGAATAAATCTGAGGATAATCAGGCTTACATGAGAAAATGGACCAATGATGAACTCGATTGGGACCAGGATGCATTCCATAGTTCACAAGATTTTTACGTTATCAGATATGCCCATGTTTTATTAATGAGAGCAGAGGCTTTGTTGATGAGCGGTAGCTTTACGGAATCTGATGTTACTGGATTGGTAGACCAATTAAGAGCAAGAGTAGGAATGCCTTTAGTAGCTGCGGTTGAAGGAACCGGTCTTTCACAAGAGGAATTATTAGATATTGTCAAACATGAGAGAAGGATAGAAACCCCTTTTGAAGGGTTGAGGTATTTTGACCTCATGCGTTGGGAGGAATTAGAAGAAGTATACGCCAAGTATATGATGGAAAAGCAAGATATAATTGACCTTGAGTACCCTAATGTAGGGGATAGAATTTTTGATCCAGGTAAGCACTATAAATGGCCAATACCTCAGAGTGAAATTGATGCTAATAGCAGTTTAATTCAACATACTGAGTGGGGTGGTTAATTGTCCAGAGAATGAGTGCTCTTAACATACTTGTTTTGTTTGTTTTAATGTCATGTAGCAAAAGTTCAGTACAAGACCCAGGTAATAATAAGTCTGATGATGACAGCATAATTGTAAATCCTCTTAACGGATATGAAAAAATGTGGGAAGATGATTTTGAAGCTGAAGCTATCAATACGGATTATTGGACCGTAGGAAGTTTGAGGGATGCTAACACTGGAGACCTTGTTCCTGGAGCTAAAGGAGACCATTTGCTTAATGATGATTATGCGGGATATATCACAAATGAGGATGTGTATTTGGAGGAAGGAGCCTTAGTTTTACGCAATCAAAAACGCAATTATATGGGAGCAAATCCCAATGGGAATTATGATTACACAAGTGGTTGGATTATGTCCATGCACAAAGTTCATTTAAACAAGGGGTATATTGAAATCAAGGCTAAGTTCCCTTCCGGTAAAAAAGTATGGCCGGCTCTCTGGTTAATTGCAGAAGACCTTATTTGGGGTCCAGAATGGGACATGTTTGAATACTTTGGACAGAAGGACGACAAATCTGATATTATGGGGGCTCATTTAGCAGTTGGAAGTTGGCCTGATATTGAATGGCATACCTCATGGATTAACTATTTTGACATTCAATACAATTGTGAAGAATGGCATGTGTATGGTTTTGAATGGACGGAAACCGAAGCAAATTTTTTTATTGATGGGGATAAGGTAAATACAATAAAAGCCAGTGATGTCAGTAATTGGCCAAATGAAGATATGTATTTAGTACTTAATAATGGAGTTTCAACAAAATCTTCTGAAGGCAATACCATTTGGCCCAATTATTTAAAAATAGATTATATAGAAATCTATAAGAAGTTACAATTGTAAAGTTAATTCGATCAGTAGCAATGTCTTGATTTTTATAGTTGAATTAGTTTGGTTTGTTGTTTGAAAGCGGGGATAGCCCCGCTTTTTTGAATTTTTAAAGACTCAAATCGTAATGAATATGATTTAAAAAGCCCGCAATTGATTCTAATTAGTTCTCCCTAAGAAATATTAAGGATTAATTAATAGTTTGTCTGTTAAAAAACATGGTTGAAATGTTGCCAAATATTTTAATAATAATCAAGAGTTCTACCATTACTTTAAGAGGGGGGCAACTCACTTGGATGAGCAGTATTTCTTATAAAAGAATACCAGAGTACGTCTCAATAAAGAAGACTGTCAATATTTTACAGACCAGCAATTCTCAACAAGCCATTGCTCAACAGTGGCAACCATAATGGCCTATGAAAAACTAATAATCAAATTGAAAATAGAAATCAGTAAATTGAAAACAGGGATTAGTATGAAAGAAGTTTATAACCCTATCGGGTTGTCAACATTTTAACAACGCATCATCACCATCATCATATAACAATAAAGTATGTTTTATGTATAGACAGCATACATAAAGTATCATGAATCAAAAGAGAGCCTGTATAAACCAAAGGACATTCAACGTATCACAGGACCTAGTGAACGCTATGGACGTAAGTTAATTCATGATTTAGAATTCATTTAGGTAGAGAACCTCATCAATTCATTACAATACAAGAGTTTTCTGAGTATTCAGGTATCCAATTGGAGGTTGTTGAGAAGTACATAAATTGGTTAGATTTAACTTCGCTTAATCATATAATTTGTGTAAATTCATATTGATTTATAACACACATGTAATAGCTTTTTAGTGCATGTATATTATCAATCACTATCAAAAAGTACTTTTAAAAAGTTGAGTGATTAGGTGAGTTCTAAAAAATGGAACTTCCTTAAACCTTATAAATAAAGGGATGGTTAAAATGGTCATTCGTACTGTCATCCCGACCAAGTACACACGGTATAAATTTTAAAACCTTGACAATTATTTGATTGTCAAGGTTTTTTTAGGCCCTTGTTTAAGGTGTTTTCTTTTTAAAAAAATAATTCACACCAGTTGTCTAACTTAAAATATTAATTATATTTGCACACGCAAAACAGCATTGTTTTGTTGCAATGAAACTCCTCCTTAGCTCAGTTGGTTAGAGCATCTGACAGTTAATCAGAGGGTCCTAGGTTCGAGTC